>NZ_SPPZ01000240.1 GCF_004570525.1 Streptococcus sp. WM07
GTACCTTATAGAGATATGAGGGTGCTAGCTTGCTAGAACTTAGAGACAGGTGCTGCACGGCTGTCGTCAGCTCGTGTCGTGAGATGTTGGGTTAAGTCCCGCAACGAGCGCAACCCACGTATTTAGTTGCTAACGGTTTGGCCGAGCACTCTAAATAGACTGCCTTCGTAAGGAGGAGGAAGGTGTGGACGACGTCAAGTCATCATGGCCCTTATGCCCAGGGCGACACACGTGCTACAATGGCATATACAATGAGACGCAATACCGCGAGGTGGAGCAAATCTATAAAATATGTCCCAGTTCGGATTGTTCTCTGCAACTCGAGAGCATGAAGCCGGAATCGCTAGTAATCGTAGATCAGCCATGCTACGGTGAATACGTTCCCGGGTCTTGTACCTG
>NZ_SPPZ01000241.1 GCF_004570525.1 Streptococcus sp. WM07
GGTTCAGGTTTTCCTACCTTGGCACTGGTTCCCATGGAGGTTTATTCTCCTATTGGTTGTGATTCTCTGTATTCACCTCTTGATCTCTCCAATTTTGTGGGCAGTGGTTTGTCCCGTGACCTCACTTTTCTTACAGATCTAAGAGGAGTTGTTGACTTTTCATTCTGTTCTGCTTTTTACTTGTTAGGATGAAGTTAGGTGACTTCCAAGCTCCTTACATGCTAGAAGCACTTTTTTAAAAAGTCAAATAACTGATATTGTGCTAAAACAAGTTTAATAGGAAAAATCATCAAGATCTATACACTATAAATGTAAATCTAAGATATCTGAACCAAAAATAAAAGGAAAAAGATAGAGGGTCCCTTCATACTCTCCATATGAGCTCTACCTATACAGTCT
>NZ_SPPZ01000242.1 GCF_004570525.1 Streptococcus sp. WM07
GTAGAGCCGATGAAGTGGCGCTGCGCACGCCCGACGACCTCGCCAGTGTCAGCGTGACGGGCGCGCCGCTGGAAGTGCAGCCGCTGCTGCAGGCCATCAACCGCCTGTTCGTGCGCGTGCGCCAGACGCGCGAGCAGGAGCAGCGCTTCACGGCCGATGCCGCGCATGAACTGCGCACGCCGCTGTCGGCCATCCTGGGCTGGGCCCAGGTGCTGCGGCGTGGCACGCGCGACCAGGCCGACCTGCACCGCGGCCTGCAAAGCATCGAACGCAATGCGCGCGCGCAGGCGCAACTGATCGAAGACTTGCTCGACATGAACCGTATCACCTCCGACAAGGTGCTGCTCGACCTGCAGCCCCTTGCGCCCGCCAGCGTCATCGCCTCGGCCGTCGAAACCC
>NZ_SPPZ01000243.1 GCF_004570525.1 Streptococcus sp. WM07
ATCCTGATGCCAATAAAGATAATTTTGGAAGATTACGTGTGGGTGCGGCTATAGGAGTAGGACAAATGGATCGTGTGGATGCTTTAGTTGAAGCAGGCGTTGATGTTGTTGTGCTTGATTCTGCGCATGGACATTCTAAGGGTATTATTGATACAGTAAAAGCGATTAAAGCTAAATATCCAAATTTAGATCTTATCGCAGGAAATATCGCCACTGCAGCTGCAGCAAAAGCACTTTGTGAAGCAGGAGTAGATGCGGTTAAAGTAGGTATTGGGCCAGGAAGTATTTGTACCACACGTATTGTTTCAGGTGTGGGTGTGCCTCAAATTTCGGCCATTGATGAGTGCGTGGAAGAAGCAAATAAATTTGGCATTCCTGTGATAGCTGATGGCGGGATT
>NZ_SPPZ01000244.1 GCF_004570525.1 Streptococcus sp. WM07
AACTACAGCGCCGCCGATGTGCAGGCCGCCAGCGAGATGCTGGAAAAAGCCGGCCTGCGCCCGCAGGTGATGGTCGACATGTCGCACGCCAACAGCAGCAAGCAGCACCGCCGCCAGATCGATGTGTCGGCCGACGTGGCCCGCCAGATTGCCGCAGGCGATACACGCATCACCGGCGTGATGATCGAAAGCCATTTGCACGAAGGCCGCCAGGACATCGTCGAAGGCCAGGAGCTGCAATATGGCGTCTCGCTCACGGACGCCTGCATCAGCATGGAGCAGACCATTCCCGTGCTGGAGCAACTGGCCGCCGCCGTGCGTGCGCGCCGGGCACAGGTGAAGACTGCTTAAAAACGTGAGCTGTTAGCGCTGCTTTAAAGCCGATTTCAGGATTGTTT
>NZ_SPPZ01000245.1 GCF_004570525.1 Streptococcus sp. WM07
GTAAAGAATTTCCTGATTTTAGAGATAAGGAAAGCAGCCCAGGAAGTTTTAACAGCAGCCACGAGTGCTTAGGCAGCTGGTAACAGATGTAGGGTTAGGATCTGTTTTCTTGACGTGTAACTGTCTATGGGCCACAACTCTGGGTCTATTTTTCCCTTAAAAAGGTTCCTAGGTTAAATGCTCCCCCTTGAAATTCCTTTTGACATCATGCACATTTTGGTGCGTCTCAAAATATAGTCTTCTTAGGGCACAGATGACATTCCAAGCAGGAATTACTTAGTTACAGGTTCACAGCTCATGTTCCTCAACTAGCTTTGAACAGGCTACAAACCTTCCATGGTTCCCTGCCAGAGCTTTCTGTTTCTGATGTTGTCCAGGATGCTAAAAAGCCCTTGACT
>NZ_SPPZ01000246.1 GCF_004570525.1 Streptococcus sp. WM07
GCCATAATAATTCTGACTCACGCCATCGACCATCATGTTGACGCGCCCCAGACCCGACAAGCCGCGGATGTTGACGCTGACGGCGCCCTGCGCCGGATCGATCTGGGTAAACGTGCCCGGCATGCTGCGCACGATCTGGTCCACGCTCTGCAAGCGCGTGTCCGCGCCGCGCGCGCTGACGGCGCCCGGCTTTTCCAGTGCCTGCTGTTCCGCAGGGACCGTTGCAGCCGATACATTCAGCGGCGAAAATTCCACCTTGCCACTGTCTTGCGCCTGTTGCGCCCATGCCTGCTGCGCCAGCAAGGCCATGCAGATGCCCACGGCCCGCGTCATTGTCTTGATATGCATACACCCTCGATTTCTTATGTGATTTAAAAATGTGACATTCAGCTGGCGC
>NZ_SPPZ01000247.1 GCF_004570525.1 Streptococcus sp. WM07
GTTATAAGCTAAAGCTTCATCCACAGCTTTCTGCCCATTCAATTGAACGGCCTCTAAATACGACAACTCAAATGATTTAAACAACGCAGGTTGTGGAGGTTTGGGTGTCATGTCTACAGGGGTATCAATCACAATGCTTGAAGACAGATCACTTGAATAAGGCACGACCTCTACAAAATCAATCGATACATCCGTTCCAGTACCCAAGTTGATTTTCATGATTCTGACTAGAATGGTACCTGTCCATTTTCTTGGCCATTCCAGTTTAAGTAAGTCGTAACGGTTCCATTTTCGCGCTTCATAGAAACCCGTGGTAAGAGTGCCTTGCCAAACCGGTGTAGACATTTGTTTCAACTTCCACTGTGCCACCACAGCAGCATTACGCTGATTCATAAAG
>NZ_SPPZ01000248.1 GCF_004570525.1 Streptococcus sp. WM07
TTTCAAAATACTCCGAACTGAAGCCATGCTCTTCATGACTCCCTTCCTCAAGTCTGCTTCTCTTTCTGATTTCCCTCTATCGGTGAAGTCACCGTGATCCATTCACTTGCACAAAGCGCAAACTTAGGAATCATTTGTGACATCTCTTTCTCCCTCCATCCCCCATCTCCAATTCATCACCAGCCTGTTGACTTTAATTCCTAAAAGTCACTCGAGTCGATCTACTTCTCTTCCACCTCCTGCCAATATGCTAGTCCAAACTGCCATTTCTTTCCTCAAAACTCCCCACAGTCTTCCAGCTGGTCTTCTTGCATGCAGTTTCTTCCTCACCCTGCACCCAGAGGGATTCTCCCCAGATGCGTCTCTGATCACACCATCCTGCCATTGACTCTGTCC
>NZ_SPPZ01000249.1 GCF_004570525.1 Streptococcus sp. WM07
GTGCAGGGCGGGTGATACGCCACTCTTTTTCCGATGCGCCCCTTCAGCAACGCCGCCAGCTCGTTTTCAAACGCCGGCATGATCTCGGACAGATCGCGCGTCAGTGCCGCGATGCGCCGCGCCTTGTCCGCATACTGCGCGTCGTGCGCCAGCAGATGGCCGTATTCCTTCACCGTGGCGCCGCAGCCGGACGCCGTCATGACGATGGCTTCGGCGCTGTCTACGCAGTCTACGTAGGGCCACCAGGCGTCGATATTGCGGCGCATGTCGTCCAGCGCCGCGTCCTGGTCGTTCAGGTGATGGCGCAGCGCGCCGCAGCAGCCCGCCTTCGGCGCGACGATCAGCTGCACCCCGAGCGCGTCGAGCACGCGCGCCGTGGCCGCGTTGATGTTCGGC
>NZ_SPPZ01000024.1 GCF_004570525.1 Streptococcus sp. WM07
TAAGGAGTGCCTCTAAACCTCCTTCTAGATAACGGTTCAATAAGTTTCGTACAGTTTGATGAACAAAACCTACTGATTTAGCTACTGCTGTTAAATTCTGACATTCAGAGTAGAGAATGAGAGCTTGAATTTTCCTATGGTGCTGTGCATTCTTTTTATCTTTCAGGGCTTGCTTCAATTCGCTAATTTGATATTCATTTAGTTCGACTTTCATACCTTATAGTATACAGCTATTTTTGTTTTTTGTTAAGTATAACTATTGCGATAGGATGTTTCTTTTAGAAAGACAGTGGGAGGAGCTAGAACCAGAAATCAGACATCAAAAACGACAAGAAGAGCTCCGTCCCTTGATGGAAGAATTCTTTGATTGGTGTCGGGAGCAGTATGTCTTACCAGAGTCTAAGTTAGGCCGTGCTCTTAAATACAGTTTGGATTATGAGTCCACATTCAAGACTGTATTGGAAGATGGACGTCTAGTTCTCTCTAATAATCTGGCAGAGAGGGCTATTAAATCCTTGGTTATGGGACGTAAGAATTGGCTATTCTCCCAAAGTTTAGAGGGAGCAGAGTCAAGTGCTATTATTATGACCCTGCTTGAGACAGCCAAAGTCCATCAACTTGATAGTGAAAAATATATAGCTTATCTTCTAGAACATTTGCCAAACGAGGAGACTCTCGTAAAAAAAGAGGTTCTAGAGGCTTATTTACCATGGGCTCCAAAAATCCAAGAGAATTGTAGATAAAGAAAACTCCAAGATTATAAGCAGATTGCTTTTAATCTTGGAGTTTTGTCAATATACTCTGTTATTGGGCGCTTACGATCAAACTTCCTCGATCTCGCTCTATCACAGCAGCAATACTTTTTCGTAGTTGCTTCTTTACTTGATTTGGCATTCTATCCACCTCCTTTAGCCTAAGTATAGCAAAAAAAGGATTTCGAAAGCTCATAAATTGAGCTTTCGAAATCCTTAACTTAATGACATTGGGGAGAAACCCGACTTCTTTTTAATTATTTAGCAGGAACTTCTAGGTCACCAGAAGTAATTTTGTCTTTTGCTTCTTTGACAGCTGCTTTTGCATCATCAGATAAGTTTGTTTCTGCAAGGTCAACACCTTTATCTTTCAAACCATAAGTGATGTGTTTACCGCCTGGGAATTTACCATCTTTAGCTTGATTAGCCAAGTCTTGAACAGCTGCTCCAACTTCTTTCAAGGTAGAAGCTAGGACAAAGTTAGACTCTTTTCCATCCTTAGATTTATAGCTTCCCTCATCCTTCTGGTCACGGTCAACACCGATAACCCAAACTTTTTCTGCTTCGTCTTTAGTTTCGTTCAAATCTTTTGCTTCTTTGAAGACTCCAACACCAGTACCACCAGCTGCTTGGTAAATAACGTCTACACCAGCTGAGTATTGAGCTTGAGCGATTGACTTACCTTTAGCGGCATCACTGAAAGAACCTGCATAGTCAACACGAACATTGATAGAAGGATCTACAGATTTAACACCAGCTTCAAAACCTTTTTCAAAACGAGTGATAACTTCAGATTCCATACCACCGATGAAACCAATTTCTTTAGATTTCGTTGTCTTAGCAGCAGCCACACCAGCTAGGTAAGCAGCTTCATTATCCGCAAAAGTTGCTGAGGCAACATTATCCATGTTGTCAATCACTTCATCGATGATGACGTAATTTGTATCTGTACGATCTTTTGCGGCTGCTTCTACGGCGTTACGAAGAGCAAATCCAATACCGAACACCAATTGGTTACCGCTTGAAGCAGCTTGCTCAAGGTTGTTTGCATAGTCTGACTCACTTTGTGATTGGATATAGCCGATACCATTTCCTTCAGAAAGACCATTTTCTTTCCCCCAAGCCATCAAACCTTCCCAAGCAGATTGGTTAAAGGACTTGTCGTCAACTCCACCAGTATCTGTTACGATAACTGCTTTAAGGTCTGTTTTAGCATCGGCGTTTTGACTTGCAGAACGGTTACCACAAGCTACTAAAGTTAGCGCAGCTACTGCCGTCAAACCGATACCAAACCATTGTTTCTTGTTCATATTGAACCTCCTAAAAAAATGTTAAAACTGATGAGTGATTGCCATCACTAAGCAAAAGACAATGTTCAGGATGTCGAAGTGGAAAACTATCCGGCTCTATTAACGAACGATTTCAATGATTTCCTTGATTTCGACCTCTTCATTTCCTATTTTAACATTTTCCAGAAATTCTTCAAGCATAACTTTCGGAATTTCCGAATTTGCGTAAATTCTCGCTAAAACTTCCCCGTCTTCTACTCGATCCCCCACTTTTTTCTCAAAAACAATACCTGTTTCGAAATCAAGTGGATCCGTTTTAACAGCACGACCGGCTCCCAATTTCATCGCAAACAAACCATAGTAAAGAGCTGGAAGTTCTGTAATATAGCCACTTGTTGGCGCTTTAATTTCATAGACTTCTTGGACTTGAACTGGACGGTAAAGATCTTCTAAATCTCCACCTTGAGCCACCACCATTTCTTCCAATTTCGCCAAAGCTGAACCGTTTTCAAGATGAGAATGGACCTCCTCAACAGACTTTTCAACTCCCGCTAAAGCTAACAACATTTGCCCTAACTCGCTTACAAAGTTCGTAATATCCGAACGACCTTGCCCCTTTAAAATCTCAATAGCTTCTAGCAATTCTAAACGGTTTCCAATCGCACGCCCCAAGGGCTGGCTCATATCAGTAACAACTGCCACCGTCTCACGGCCAACAGCTTTCCCCAGATTAACCATAGTCGTCGCTAACTCACGCGCTTCTTCAATGGTCTTCATAAAGGCCCCCTGTCCGACTGTCACATCTAAAAGAATAGCATCCGAACCCGCGGCAATTTTCTTACTCATAACCGAACTAGCAATTAACGGGATAATGTCCACTGTTGCCGTCACATCTCGAAGAGCATATAGTAATTTATCTGCTTTAACCAGCTGATCGGACTGACCAATAACAGAAATACCAATATCCTGTACCTGTTGAATGAAATCAGCTTCGGGAATCTCCACCTGTAAGCCTTTAATCGACTCTAATTTATCCAAGGTTCCACCTGTATGCCCTAGACCACGACCGCTCATCTTAGCAACCGACACTCCGAAACTGGCTACTAGAGGTGCCAAAATCAAGGTCACCTTGTCCCCAACACCACCGGTAGAATGCTTATCAACCTTAATACCCGGAATTGCTGACAAATCCACTTGATCTCCACTAGCCACCATCGCCATGGTCAGATCGCTAATCTCCCTTGTATCCATTCCCTTGAAATAGATAGCCATAGCCATGGCTGCCATTTGATAATCAGGAACCGTTCCATCTACATAGCCCTCAATAAGCCAATCAATCTCTTCCTTACTTAAGCTATGACCATCACGTTTCTTCTGAATTAAATCAACTGCTCTCATTCCTTCACACTTCTAAGGATGTAATAACCCTTATCCTTTCTAATAATATCACAATTGCCAAAGACTTCTTCCATCTTCTTCTTTGCACTTGGTGCCCCTTGTTTCTTTTGAATGACTAGGGTCAAATCTCCCCCAGACTCCAAGTATCCCGGTGCCTCCTCAATAATCCTATGAACCACCGATTTACCTGCTCGGATAGGAGGATTGGAGATAATATGGGTAAATGTCCCTGCAACCTGATCATACACATCGGAAGCAAAAATACTAGCCTCCACCCCATTGGCCTGGGCATTCTTAACTGCCAAGTCTAGAGCCCTTTCATTGACGTCCACCATCGTCACTACCTGTTCCTGCACCTTCGCCAAGGCAATTCCCAAAGGCCCATAGCCACAACCTAGATCTAACAGCGACCCTCCTGGTACAAAATCTAAGCTTTCCAACAAAACGCGCGACCCATAGTCCACCTGTTTTTTTGAAAACACACCAGCATCGGCTAGAAAACGAAAATCCGCTCCCAAAAGAGATACGCGTAACTCTCGTACATCATGTGCAGCATCTGGCTGCCGCTCAAAATACATCTTACTCATAGGTTTATTCTAACATATCTAGGAGCATTATGGAAACGGTTTACAGTCCAGCAACCCTATGATATACTAGGCGAAGAAACGAGGATACTATGCAGGAATTTTTTAATTACCGTCAAATAAATAGGGAAGATTGGAGTCAATTACAATCCGATTTTTCCAAAGCTGGCTTGACTCAGTCAGAATTAGATGCCATTCGCAGCCTCAACGACCCCATCCAACTAGAGGAAATCAAGGCGATCTATCTTCCTCTTATCCGTTTACTTCACATATATAAGAAAAATAAGGAAGCACTCAACCAGTCCAAAGGAGCTTTCTTGGACAAAGCTGTAACTAGATCTCCTTTCATCATTGGAATTGCGGGCAGCGTGGCCGTCGGCAAATCCACTAGCAGTCGCCTATTACGACTCCTGCTCCAACAGACTTACCCTGAATTACAGGTAGATTTGGTAACAACCGATGGCTTCCTTTATCCCAACGCTCATCTAGAGTCCAAACAAATGATGCATCAAAAAGGTTTTCCACAATCTTATGATATGGAGAAATTACTAGACTTTCTGGATCATATTCGGAACGGTGATGCCTATGATGTCCCTCTCTACTCTCATGAAAGTTACGATATTTTACCCGATCAGTTTTTTCACTTGGAAAACACCGATATCTTAATTGTAGAAGGAATCAATCTCTTTCAAATCTCAGATCAACCCAACCTTTATAGTCTCGATTATTTTGATTTTTCCATCTATATCGACGCCCCCACTGCCCTCATCGAGCAATGGTATTTGGAACGCTTTCTCAAATTGAGAGAGTTAGCTATGGACAAACCTGAAAATTACCACCATCGCTTCAGTCTAATGAGTCCAATTGAGGCCTTAAACTATGCGCGACATATTTGGGAAAGTATCAACTTGGTCAATCTGCAACAGTATATTCAACCGACACGAAACAGAGCTCAAATGATTCTCCATAAAGATCAGAACCACAAAATTGATAAAATCTACTTAAAAAAATGAATTCTCCTTGTCAATCGTCCAAAATTTCTGTATAATTAGATAGTTATTACATATGGAGGTGAACATTTTGGCAAATATTAAATCAGCTATCAAACGCGCTGAATTGAACGTAAAACAAAACGAAAAAAATTCAGCTCAAAAATCAGCTATGCGTACTGCTATCAAGAACTTCGAAGCTAACCCAACTGAAGAACTTTTCCGTACTGCATCTGCTGCTATTGATAAAGCAGAAACAAAAGGTTTGATTCACAAAAACAAAGCAAGCCGCGATAAATCACGCCTTGCTGCTAAACTTGCTAAGTAAGAAAGTTAGAAGCTCCTTGTGAGCTTTTTTCTTTTGCCTCATTAAGGGGCTAAAACAGATGAAGAAACCACCTAATCTATTTTTTATGACTGCCATTAGGACAGCTCTATAACTCAACCCTTTCATTTCATAGGTATTCCCTTATCTCCCTATCACTAGGCATGATAGCAAAGAAGATACAGCCATATTCGACATCAAATTCTATGATCCCTAGCTCACTGACATCATGATTTGAAAGAATGGTTTGTAATTCTGTCCCTCCATTTCTCTCTATCCCATTTTCGAAATATAAGATAGGAGAAATCCTGAGACAACAAACTTCAATAACATAGCACAAAACAGGTTAGGAAATTCCTAACCTGTTTTGTGACTGTCTTTATTTTCTTTCCTAGCCTTCCGGCGTCCACGATAGCGTTTCTTGCCCTCTTTGCTAAGGGTGAGTTCAAAGATACTTCCTGTAGGTGTATTGTCTTTGACTTGGATATCTGCATTCAAAGCATCAATGATTTGTTTAGCCAAGGAGAGGCCCAAACCAAAGCCTGAACTTTGACGAGTACGAGCCTTATCGACACGGTAAAAGCGATCAAAAATACGTGTCTTATCTTCATCAGAAATCCCAATTCCATTATCCCAAACTTGGATCCGAAGATCACCGTTACGATCTTGGGAATAGAGCTGAACCCCAACCTGACCGTCCTCCTCGGTGTATTTAATAGCATTATCAAAGAGAATCGTCAAAACCTGTTTCAGCAAAACCTTGTCTGATTGAATTTGTCCTTGAAAGTCATTAACATACTGGAAATTTTTTCCATTTTCCTGAGAAACTAATTCAAAATTTTCCAGAATATCTTCAAAAAATTTAGAGTCAATCGTTTCTAGAACAGGAATAATACCGTCATCACGACGGGCCATATTAAGAAGATTCGTCGTCAACTTCCGCATATTTCGAACTTCTTCCAAACTAGCCGCAACTGACTCACTTTCATCCAAAATTGTCGCTTGAGGCTTACGGAAAAGTCCCTCCAAGCGGTTTTGGAGAACCGCTAATGGAGTGCGGAGCTCGTGACTGGCATTCTCAATAAAAGTCTTTTGGCGCTGCATGCTATCAAGGATGGGCGCCATCGTCATCTTGGCCAAATAATAACTAGCAATAATAGATATCAACCAGAAAATTGTCATCACCATGATAACCGTTTTCTCATTATTAGCGTTGGTCGCTTGGATTTGATTGGTATTGATTAACACAGAAGCATAGGCGATTCCTTCAATAGACTGAGATAATTCTAAGGGAAAACAGATTTCTCGGAAAGATTCGATTTCTCCAAAAGTTGTTCGCATCTCCACCTGACGAATTTTATGGAAATCCTTTTTTAAATTCAATTTCAATTCTGTTGTATCCACTAAATGACTTGGCGTTGAAAGAACCTCACCTTTTTCATTAAAAAGAAGAACTTCAGAATTGGCAGAAAGTGGAGCCTCGATATTTTTAAGATCTTTTTCAATCCCTGCAATATTTTCCGAATAACTATTTAAAGACCGCAAAGCAGCCAAAACCGTTGCTTCAGAATTCTGACTATAATTCCGTAAGGTTGTATCAACAGAACTGTAGATCCCCGACCGCATGATTTGTAGGTTCAAGAGCGTCATGGTTCCAAAAATCAAGGTAAAAACGGTGACATAGCGAACAAAATAAGGAAAATTAGCAGATTTGACTTTGTCTCTAACCTTCTTCATGTTTCAATATATATCCTACACTTCTAAGCGTCTGCAAATGTTCTGCAAAAACACTACCTTTGAGCTTCTTACGAATCTTAGACACATACACTTCAACAACAGATATCGTGGTATCTGAATCAAACCCCCAGATACGGTCAAAAATTTGGGACTTAGGTAAAATAACATTTTGGTTTTGCAAGAAATAGACCAGTAGATCAAACTCCTTCCCCAAAAGCTCCACCTCTTCCCCGGCCATCTTGGTGCTATTAGTATTGAGATCTACCTCAATGTCCCCATAAGTTAATTGATTAACATTGAACTTTCCTGAACGCTTGAGTAAGGCCTGAATCCGCATCTTCAATTCCTCAAGATAGAAAGGTTTCGTCAAATAGTCATCTGCTCCCAATTCAAAGCCATGCCCCTTGTCTTCTAAACTTTCTTTGGCTGTCATAATCAAAACTGGAGTACTGACACCTTTTTCACGCAATTCTTGAAGAACTTGGAAACCATCTTTTTCTGGCAACATCAAATCAAGAAGAATCAAATCATAGATACCGGATTCTGCCTCGTAAAGACCTTCTTCTCCATCAAACACCTGCATAACATCCGCAAAATCATCCAAAAAATCAAACACAGAATTGGATAAATTCAAGTCATCTTCGACCAACAAAATCTTAATCATCATTACTCCTCTTTCAAAAAGGCTTGGAGCCTGTCTAGGTCCCAAGCCTGCGGTAGATCTTTTCTCCTATTTTAACTGCGGAAACTTAAAAAATCCTAATTTTCTTTAAGAGCTGCAAGCACCTGTGCCCGATCACGTTCCATTAAGGCTACACGCGCCTCAATTTCATTGATTCCCATAAGAATATTCCGCTGCATCGCCATATCTTCCACTTTTGGTTGGAAGAATTCCTTATAGGCCTGTAATTGGTCACGACGGTGAAAACTATTAGCCGGATAGATAATGTACCTATCGAAGGACATATCTCCTCCCAATGCATCCACAATCCAATCCCAGTTTTGGCAAGCCCAGTTCCAAGCCAAAGGACTCGCTGTTGCTTGAAGTAAGAAAACTCGATACCAAGAAAGCGCCAAATCTTGTGGTTTCACCACTGATTTATCCCGCCATTTTGATAGAAGCAACTGAAAATGTTCCTCCTCTTGTGCATATGACAAGGCAGTAGCCAACTGACGTTGGAAGGTACCATCGGTTGCCCCTTGGTACAAATCAAGATAGAGCTCTACTAGCTCTCTTGATTCAGACGATTTCATTTGGTTGATTAATACTTGTGAGCGAATAGAAGCAGGTGTGTCTTCCAGATTGTTTTTATACTGCTCAAAAATAGCTGCGACACCTTCTACAACAGGACTAGCTTCCGCTTCTACCAGTTGGCTGAGGGCTACTTGGCGAACCAACTCATCCTGTTCCGCTTCTCCAGCTTGTGGAATTAAGCCTAAGGACTCGATAGCCGGCCCAAAAAGCTGAGATACTTTCTGGTTCAAGACAGCTCGGGCTTGCTCCTCTTCTTCTAGGAATCGAGCTAAGGCACGAACGACATTAGCCCAGGCAGAGAGAACGATAAAAGCCTTCTCTTCTGGCCATTTTTCCATCAAAGCAAGCAAAGCAGCATAAGAAATCCGTCCAGATTCCGCTAATAATTGCTGTTCCTGAATCAGTTGCAGACGGCTAGTAGCATCAAGGTTAGACAGGTTTTCCAACAAGGAGGTACCAACTGAACCTTGATAGTCACAAATATAATGAGCTGTGTTTCCATCATTGAGGCGAAGTGCTCCCGCTTCTGCATTTGCAGCCGCTAACTCGGCATAACCAGGAATCACCAACGTCTTGTCGGTCATCATATCAGGAAGCCCTTGCCAATTACTATTGAGCGGAATATGCCACAAACGTTGTTTATCTTCTCCTTGCCCCAAGAAGAATTGCTCCTGGGTCAACACTAAATCATCCCCCTCTAGAGTAACCGTGACAACTGGATAGCCTGGCTGCTCCAACCAAGATTCCATAAAGGCGCCAACTTCCCTACCAGAAGCAGATTCTAAGGCAGCCCAGAGATCAGTCCCTACTGTATTGCCATATTGATACTTACGGAAGTAGGCTCCCAAGCCTTTAGAAAAGACTTGATCTCCCAACCAACGATGCAACATATGCATGAGACGGCTCCCCTTAGCATAAACAATCGCAGGATCAAAGAGTGTATTCACCTCATCTGGATGATTCACAGCTACATGGACAGATTGCACGCCATCTGTCGCATCCCGGCGTAAGGAAAGTGGAATACCAGTAGTCTGGAAGTCTTCCAAAATATTCCAACCTGGCTCCAAATGGTCCACGCTGACATATTCCATCATGTTGGCAAAGCTCTCATTTAACCAGAGATCGTCCCACCATTGCATGGTAACCAGATTACCAAACCATTGATGAGCTACTTCATGGGCAATTACCAAAGCAACTTGTTGACGACTGTGGAAACTTGAATTCGCATCCACCAAAAGGTAGACTTCCCGATAGGTTACCAATCCCCAGTTTTCCATAGCTCCTGAAGAGAAGTCAGGTAAAGCTAGGTGCAAAGATTGAGGAATAGGATAGGGTACATCAAAATAATCTTCGTAGAAAGCAATCACACGCTTGGCAATATCCAAGGCAAATTCGAGATTTCTTTCTGGATGCGCCTTGCTAGCATAAACACCAACCAAGGTACCACGCTCTGTTCGATCAGTGATTCCTTGAAGATCACCAATCCCAAATGCCAAGAGATAGGTCGACATCCGAGGTGTCCGCTCAAAGGTCCAGATACCTGTTTGCTCCCCTCGCCCAGGCTCCTGTTCTGGCATATTGGAAAGGGCTATTTCCCCCTCTGTTTGGTCAAAACGCAGAGTCAGATCAAAAGTTGCCTTTGCTTCTGGTTCATCGACGCAAGGAAAAGCTTCGCGAGCAAAGTGACTCTCAAATTGAGTCGAAATAATTTCCTTATCCTGCCCCTCCAAGCGATAGTAAGAAGGGTAAATCCCCGTCATGCGATCGTTGATATTCCCTTGATAGGTCACCACAACTGTAACATCTCCGGTTTCAAGACTAGAAGCCGTCACCAAATCATTTTCTTGATCAACCACAAAATCTCGATCTTGTCCCGCAACAGATAGAGATAGAATTTCTAGGTCTTTCTGATGTAACGATAAATCACTGGCTGATAAGTGTCCTTGGATGGTCACCTGACCTGAAAAGATACGAGTCTTACGATCAATCATGAGATCTAGATCATAATGTTCTGGTTGAAATTCTCGATATAAACGTCGTAATTCTGCCATAATTTCCCCTTTATTGAAAACGTAAACCTTTAGGATAGTGATTTTTCACCATCCCTTGGCTAATTTTGACAAAACCTAAGCCATTTTGACCACAAACTAATTGATACCAGCCGTTTGATGGATTTCCTTGTGCTGGTAAGCTTTGACCAGCTACATAGGCTTTAAAATCTTCTTCTGGTAACTCATAAATCCGTAGCGATTGGCTCGGCTTTAAAGCAACCCCCAAAGCAAAACTAGGTTCAAAACGCTTTTTCTTGAAGGTTCCCAGATGTAAACCATTCCGAGCAATCCGTATCTTATCTAGGGTCGGTAGACCTTCCGGTAACAGATACAACTCATCTCCAAATGTTTGCAATACTCCTGTCAAGCCCTCTTTCAAATGAGCTTTTTCAAAGGTTTGCCACAAGTTTTTTTGGTCTGCATTCAAATTGCTCCGTGTTCCCTTGAATTTCTTAGCCTTGTTTGTCCCTCGATAATGCAAACGGGCTAGAAATTGTCCCTCCCCTTTGAAGTGATGGGGATACATCCTAGCTGTCTCCGTAAGATTCAAGCCTGAAACCATCCCATTTTTAAGAGGTACTTGCTCCAAATCAAAGTCATATTCTGATAGTAACCAGGAAACAATCTCCTCATTTTCCTCTGGAGCCCAAGTACAAGTTGAATAAACAAGACGACCACCCGGAGCCAGCATCGTAACAGTAGCCTCTAAAATTTCCCGTTGGAGACTAGCACACTGCTCAGGATAGTCCAACGTCCAGTAATCCATAGCATCAGCCTGTTTCCGAAACATACCTTCTCCGGAACAGGGAGCATCTAGAACAATAACATCAAAGAATCCCTTAAAGACACGACTTAAAGCTTTTGCATCTGTATTAGTCACCACAGCATTCTGGGCTCCAAAGCGCTCCATGTTTTCAACCAATATCTTAGCTCTTTTGGAAGAAATTTCATTAGAGACTAAGAACCCCTGATTGTTAAGGTAGGACAAAATGTGGGTCGATTTGCCACCCGGGGCCGCTGCCAAGTCCAAAACCTTCATGCCTGGTTCAATACCCGCAGCATCGACTACCATCTGGGCTGCTGGCTCCTGCGAATACAATTGTCCCGTCACATGTTGCAAAGATTTCCCTGATACTTTTCCATAATAGGACCATGGCATTCCCGGTATTGGCTCCGCTCCTTGAGGAAGTTGTAGAGATTCTTTCAAGGGATTCACCCGAAAGCCCGCAACCGGCTCCTCTTCAAACGTCGCAAAAAAAGCTGCACTTTCTGAACCCAGGATGGTCTGATACTTCTCTTTAAACCCTACCGGAAAAGGCATGACTGGTACCCCCTTTGATTTTTTCCAAAAAATAATCCTCTAAATGGGCTGGAATTAAGAAAACCGGTTGCTTCCCTTGAAAACGGAGGGATTCCCCTTGAGCTTCTACCAACTTGTATCCTAAAGATTCAGATAACACATAGGCTGCTGCATAATCCCAAGGCTCCAAATAGGACGCATAGGTCAAGAGCTTCCCCTGCAAGACCTTGAGAAAACTAATTCCCGCACTACCATAAACACGAACACCCAGGCTATCTCGAGCAATATCAGCTAAGCCAAAGCTGTTGCCGTGTAACATCGCTGCATTTCCCGACACCAAGGATCGTTCCACAGAGACACAAGCTGCCTGTCCTTCATAGCGAACTCCATTGCGAAAAACAGGTAGACTTCCTCCTCCCGATAGAAGAACATGGTTCATAACATCGTAAATCATCGCAAAACCTGCCTGCCCATCCTGGAAAAAGGCCAACATCATCGCAAAATTTTCCCCTTGGGCTATCAAATTATTAGTTCCGTCGATAGGATCCAAAATCCAGACAGCTCCAAACTGAGCATTCGGTTGCTCCGTCTTTTCCTCTGCAAAAAAATGATCATTTGGAAACATTTGACTTAAATGTGTGATAAAAAAATCTTGCACAGCTACATCTAAATTGGTGACCAAATCTGTGCGACCCTTTTTACAATCAATTTCTAAAGGTTGTCTTAAAGCCTTCCTCACCATCTCCGCGGCCTCTTGCATCAAACTCAATGCCACTTCATAGCGGAACTTACAGTCGAATTCTGCCATTCCCTCGCTCCCTAGCAGCTTGTTGTGCTCGATACAAGGAGTATCCACTAGCTGCCTCAAATTCACGTCCCAAAGTCTTTTCCAGAGCCTTTCCTGGGACAACTTGTTTAAATTTCTCATAAGCCTCTAGAAGGACACGTGCTTCCACACCACCTTCATAAGCTTCTTCCACGCGATTGAAAAAAGAGAGTACCGAAGCCAATTCTTCAGTACTCCAACTCTCATCAAACGGATAACTATACTGATTCCTCATGTCGATCAATCTCCGCTCTTAATGTTGCATTTTTTAATTCTTGTTTACGATAGCCCCTAGGTAAGAAAACCCTAATTTCATCCTCATTAAAGCCAACTTGAAGGCGCTTGGAATCAAGAATAATCGGACGACGTAAAAGACTAGGATTTTGCTCAATCAAACTTAGGAGTTCTGAAATGGGCAACTCCTCTAAATCTACATTTAATTTCTGAAATATCTTGGAACGTGTTGAAATAATATCGTCCGTTCCATTTTCTGTCAACGATAAAATATGACGCAATTCTTCAACTGTCAAAGGACTCGTCATAATATTATGTTCTTGAAAAGGAACCTCGTGTTTGGTTAACCAAGCACGCGCCTTTCGACAGCTGGTACAGCTGGGGGATAAGAATAAAGTAATCATCGTAAGATTCGCCTTCCAACCTACATACTATATCCATTTTATCAAAAATGGAAGGGATTTCCTAGTCTTTTTTGAAAACTTAAAAAAACTTGTAGAATTACAAGACCCCTAAATCCCATAATTCAATTCCTCGTGTAGCTACCACATCCATTCCTAGCGAGAAATCTACTAAATCCTGTGGCTCCCATCTCAAGGTCACTTCCTCATGCTTGAAACCTTCCTCATCCGCCAGTAAATCTTCCTCTTTTTGCTGAGAAAAAATTTCAAATTGATACCAATCCTCAGGCGATTGTTTATCACAACCGAGATAGAAAGCATGTAAGCCTTCTTTTTGGAAAACATATTTCTGAGTTAGACGATTCAGGCGATCCTTGGCTTCAAGATTCGGAGCCTCTCCTTGGAATAGGGTCAAACGTAAGCCTGAGCCTACCTGTGGCAAGTCTTTGCTCAATTTTTCTAACAAGATGAGCCCCTCGAGACGAACATAAGCTTGTTCGCGCACAAATGGCTGTGTTAACTCTTGGTAACGCTGATAACTCTCCGAATTGAGATAGTCAAGATAGGCTTGCTCTGAAGTGAAAATTTCCAAAATCAAATACAGATCCTCTTGTTCGGGACTCCGAAAAGCATAAAAACTAATTAGGTTTTGCTCAACTTCTTGAAAGTAGCTAGCTAAATTGCCCAAAAGTCTTAAAAACTCAACCTTCTCATCTGGGTGGATTGAGATTCGAAACAAATTCATTACACGGTTCATCTAGGTACGCTCCTTCCATTCCCTCGCTTTTACTGCATCATCTTCTAATTGCTCAATCAAAGACTGAACACTTGTAAATTTTACCATATCTCGTAAGCGGCACAGCCAATCAATTTTTAAACGATGGCCATAGATATCAGCTGAAAAATCAAAAATATTGACTTCAAAACGCAACTCATCTCCATCAAAGGTGACGTTTTTACCAACTGAAGCCATACCACGATAGACCTTTTCACCTTCATGAACATTTACTACATAAACTCCATCTGAAGGCATATGAACTCGATCTAAAGGAGCCAAGTTAGCTGTTGGATAACCAATCGTTCGTCCCCGAGCATCTCCATGAACTACAATACCACAGGTCTGATAAGGTCTTCCTAAAAGGTCCGCCACTTCTTGAACCTCTCCCTGCGCCAGTGCTTGACGAATCCGTGTCGAACTGACCTTTTGTCCATCCAAATCGTAAGATGGAACAATCTCTACCTGACCTGGAAAAGAAGAGGAGAGAAGCTGAGCTCCTTGTCGGTCACAGCCAAAATGGTAATCGAAGCCAACTACTAATTTCTGAGGCTTGAGACTGGCCACATAGGTATCCAGAAATTCTTGTCCTGTCAAGCTTCCAAACTCGCTGGTGAAATCCTGTAAGTAAAGTAAGTCAACACCGACCTCTTCCAATAATTCCTCTCGCAATTCTGGACTTGATAAATGCAGCAGCATATCCGTTCGAAAACGACTAAAAGCCAGTTGTGGAGATTCTGGAAACGTCAAGAGAGCCACCTTCAAACCAGACTGATCTGCCAGCTGCCGAGCCCGTTTAAACAATTGTTGATGCCCCTTGTGAATCCCATCAAAATAGCCTAAAACTAAAATAGTTGGCTCTGTTTGATGAATATCCCGCCAATTCTGAATGGTTTGTTTTTTCATTCTTTCTCCTTACTAGACAAATACCTTGTGAGGTTTAAACATATCTCCTTTTTTCTCCAGAATCGCTAACAATTTACCTTCATAAAAAGCAGCTACACGGTTTTGAGAAACTGCCGCCTGAATCCAACGTCCATATCTTAATTCCTCAGTTTCTTCCCGACTCAGCTCATAAGCAGGTAGACTGGAAACCCCATATTCCAAAGGCAACAGGAATGTCTCTTGGCCTTGTGCTACCAATTCTTCAATCGCCTCTAAACGATAAGCTGATTCCAAACTTAGACCAGCTGATTGGGTACGTACCAATCGAGACATGTGACTGGAAAAACCTAACCGCGATCCCAAATCCACCGCTAACGTCCGAACATAGGTCCCTTTCGAACAACTCACTCGGAAGTCAAAACGTACAAGCCCGTTTTCCCAACGCAGCTCTGATTGGCGTGAAAACTCCTGGATGGCGACCTGACGGACTGGACGCTCTACTTCTTCTCCAGCTCTAGCATATTCATAAAGCTTACGCCCTTTCACCTTCACGGCTGAGTACATCGGAGGAATCTGTTGAATGGTTCCTTCTAAAGTCGCCATAGCGGCATCAATCTGATCAAGTGTGACTTGACCTTCCTGAATCGGGGTTTCTTGAATCCGCTCTCCCCAGGCATCTTCTGTAGTTGTAGCATAGCCTAGAGTTATTTCACCTTCGTAGATTTTACCACCATCTTGCATATATTCAATGAGCCGAGTTGCCTTACCAACAGCAATTGGCAAAACTCCAGTCACTTGAGGATCCAAGGTTCCACCGTGCCCAATTTTTTTCGTTTTCAAAATACGACGAAGTTGCCCTACCACATCGTGGCTGGTCATCCCTGCCGCCTTATTCACCGCAATCATTCCATCCATAGCTTTCTCCTAAATTTTTTCAATGGGAGCCAAAGCTGCCAATACTTTCTTCACACCTAACTCTGGGAAGGAAATCTTCAATTCCTGGGCATCTCCAGAACCAGAAACTGCCAAAACTGTTCCCGGCCCCCATTTCCGATGGGCTACTTGATCTCCAATTTCCCAAACAGTAGTCGCCACCTGACTTGTAGGAGCTTGACTTCTCAATGACTGAGGTTGAGCAGCTTGTTTCCGCAAGCGAATCGCTTCTTCTAAACTCATACCCTGACCAAATTTTTGCCCTGCTTGATTCGTATAAGATACTGCAAAACTAGTATTAGCTGGCTTCGCCAACCCTTGGTAATCTAAAAGAGAACTTGACATTTCATTCAGGAAACGACTCGGCTTATTGTAGCTTGTTCGACCATAAAGAAGGCGCGAATTAGCATTGGTCAAAAAGAGTCCTTCTTCTGCCCTTGTAATTCCCACATAAGCTAAGCGCCGTTCTTCTTCCAACTCATCTGGATCTTGGCTAGCACGAGATAGGGGGAATACATTTTCTTCCATACCAATGAGGAAAACAAAGGGAAATTCCAACCCTTTAGCCGCATGTAAGGTCATAAGGGTTACCTCAGCAGCTTCTACTTCCCCTTCATCTGCTTCTGAGCTCAGGGCTAGATCCACCAAAAATCGTCCTAGACGATCCAATCCAGTTTCACCGTCTTCTGCTTCCCCCTCGTCAAAGGACTGGGTAACGGATAGAAACTCTTGGATATTCTCCAGACGACTCTGAGCTTCCACTGTGCGTTGGGCTTCCAGACTCTGGCGATAACCCGAATCGTCTAACAGAGTGTTGACCAGTTCCGTCACGGTCCACTGATCTAACTGCTGACGTAAGCGATTCATCATTGTCGCAAAATCTTCAACGGCTTGAGCTGCTTTCCCTTTCAACGGAGATAGGATGAGATCGCTACTAGCTTCTAGAAGAGAGAGTCCCTGCTGCTGGGCAAAATCCCGCAACTTGTTAACAGTTCCTGGACCAATCCCACGTTTGGGTTCATTAATAATCCGCTCAAAACTAATATTATCCTTGGGATTGGCCAATAAATTCAAATAAGCAACCAAGTCACGAATCTCTTTACGGCTGTAGAACTTCGTTCCGCCAACCATGGTATAGGGAATCGCCGACTTCATCAAGGATTCCTCAATTGTCCGGGATTGGGCATTCGTTCGATACAAGACCGCTATATCTTTATAATTCTTCCCTTCTTCTAAAACCAGTTGCCGAATCGTCTTAGCAACGAAGAAAGCTTCTTCCTGTTCATTGGTTGCCCGGTAATACACTAAGCTTTGACCTTCGGGATTCTGTGTCCACAATTTTTTAGGACGACGGTTTTTATTGTGAACAATCACCTCATTCGCAGCTTGCAAAATCTTTTTGGTAGAGCGGTAATTTTCCTCTAAGAGGACGACCTTGGCGGACTTGTAATCCCGTTCAAAATCCAAAATATTTTGCATGTCGGCACCTCGCCAACCATAGATGGACTGATCCGCATCACCAACGACACAGATATTTTGAAAGCGAGAAGCCAACAGCTTAACCAACTGGTACTGAGCTTGGTTGGTATCTTGGTATTCATCTACATGAATGTATTGGAACTTTTGCTGATAATAGGTTAGCACATCTGGATTCTGATCAAAAAGGCGTAAGGTCATCATAATGAGATCGTCAAAATCCATTGCTTCGGATTGTCGCAATTCTCGCTGGTAAGCCTTGTAACATTTGGCTACAACTTGGCTATACATATCACTAGCCTGCGCTTCATAAGCTCGATCGTCTATTAACTCATTTTTCGCATTCGAAATTGTCCCTAGAACAGCCCGCTCATTCCATTTCTGTGGATCCAAATTAAGTTCTTTAAGAATCCGCTTCATCAAGGTTCGTTGCTCTCCTGGATCGACAATCGTAAAATTGCGGTTATAGCCTATATAATCTGCATCCCGACGCAAAATTCGGACACACATAGAATGGAAGGTCGCAATCAAACAATCTTGCGTTGCTGGATTTAAAGCAAAAGCCCGTTCCTTCATCTCCCGCGCCGCCTTATTCGTAAAGGTAATCGCTAAAATATTCCAGGGGTTCACCATTTTTTCATCAATGAGATAGGCAATACGATGGGTCAGAACTCTCGTCTTACCTGAACCTGCCCCTGCCATAATCAGCAAAGGACCTTCCGTTGTTTGGACCGCCTCCGCCTGGCGCTCATTCATACCCGCTAACAGTGGATTCATCTTGTCTCCTTGTAATTGTGAAAATATCTTCCCCCATTATAACATTTGACGCCTTTAACCTCCAATCTCGGTCATTGAATTTCCTAGTCCCTTTTGTTAAACTTTTTGAAAAAAGAAAAAAAAAGGAAGATCCAATGTCCAGTCCAACTCAGAATTTAAAAATGGCGGAACGCGGTGCACTTCTAGCCATCGCAACCTATATCCTGCTGTCTATCTTCAAAATTATCACTGGTCATCTCTTCGGATCCGCTTCCATCACAGCCGATGGGTTGAATAATATGACTGATATTTTAGGTAATGTCGCTGTCCTTATTGGCTTACGCCTAGCCCAAAAACCTGCAGATCGCGACCACAAATTCGGGCATTGGAAAATGGAAGACCTTGCTAGCCTCATTACCTCACTGATTATGCTACTAGTCGGTTTTCAAGTCCTCTTCCAAAGCATGGAAGACCTGCTCCAAGGTAAGCAAGAGAGTTTTGACCCCCAAGCTATCTGGGTGGGGCTTTTCTCCGCTTTAGTCATGACTGGAGTCTACCTCTACAACCGTAATCTAGCCAAACGTGTACATTCTAAAGCCCTTGAAGCTGCAGCTATGGACAATCTTTCCGATGTGCTTACGTCCTTGGGAACAAGCTTAGCCATTCTAGCAAGTCAATTTCAGTTCTATCTCATCGATAAGATTATTGCGATTATTATCAGTCTCATTATCCTCAAAACCGCCTACGATATCTTCCGAGAAGCCACTTTTTCTCTCTCCGATGGCTTTGATGAAAATCTTTTAGAACAGTATAGCCAAAGCATTCTAACAGTTCCCAAAATTGACCAAGTCAAAGAAATCAGAGGTCGTAGCTACGGAAGCCATATTTACCTCGACCTAATCCTAGCTATGAACCCCGATCTCTCCGTCTACGAAAGCCACACAATTGCCGATCAAGTTGAGCACTTGCTCCAAGACCAATATGGCGTCTTCGACATCGACATCCACATCGAACCCTCTCCCATTCCAGAAGATGAAGACATGGACTTCCTCCTCAAAAAACTCTTCCTCTACCAAAGCCAGGTCGAAGCTGGACAAAACCTCGACGACTACATCGCCGAGGACTTCACCTACATCCCTATGAACGGCCAAGTCCAAGACCGTACCGCCTATCTAGTAGCCAAACACCAAGAAATGGCCTTCAAAAAATTCCAAGTCAAATCCATCAGCCAAAAAACAAAACTAGTCTCCTACCAACTCAACGGCAAGCAACACACCACCATCTGGCGCCGCCACGAAGACTGGCAACAGATCTTCCATCAGGAGACTCAAATTGGGAAAGAGGGAGATAAGTTGGGATAACATTAAAACTTATTCACGTTACATAAAAAGAATAGCTTGGAATCAATAATTCTTATGGATATGATTCTAAGCTATTTTCATTTTTGAAGACTTAAGAGAAATATCAAATTACCGTTTAGGACGTTTCAATGACCGTAATATACTTCGCTACGGTCTTTTCATTTATAAAAGTAATCTTTTTCTACAAAATCATTGATAAGCAATGATGTACTAAATCGCTTGGTTTAATCACCCAAGCAATTTATTTTGGATAAACAACTTGAAATACGAATGAAATTAAGTTAAACTATTTGTATCATTCGTAAATAAAGGAGACATAATCCGTGGAACGGTTTTTTAATTTAAAGGAATACGGTACAACCGTATCAACTGAGATCATGGCTGGGATTACAACTTTCTTCGCTATGTCTTATATTTTATTTGTCAATCCAAGCGTGCTTAGTGTAGCTGGAATGCCGACTCAAGCAGTTTTCTTGGCAACGATTATTGCTAGTGCGGTTTCAACCTTGGTGATGGGACTATTTGCCAATGTTCCTTATGCCTTGGCACCAGGAATGGGACTCAACGCCTTCTTTACCTACACAGTTGTTATCGGTCTTGGTTTTACTTGGCAGGAAGCCCTAGCCATGGTATTCCTCTGTGGTCTCTTTAACGTTTTCATTACGGTTACTAAAGTTCGGAAAAGTATCATTAAAGCGATTCCGGTCAGCCTCCAACACGCGATTGGTGGAGGTATCGGGGTCTTTGTAGCCTACCTTGGTTTCAAAAACTCCAACCTCATTACCTTCCTTACTTCGGCTTCGGACATTATCACCGTCAATGGTGTTGCTCCTGCTGAAGCTACTTCCGAAACTTTTGCCAATGGCATCACTTCTGTCTTTGCAGGTGGCGGGGTTGTCCCTTCTATTTCAACGTTCACTGATGCCAGCGTTCTCTTAACAGTATTTGGACTTCTTTTAACAGCTGTTCTGGTTATCAAAAATGTACGAGGAGCTATTCTTATCGGAATTATTGCCACAACTCTGGCAGGAATTCCAGTTGGTGTTGTTGATCTCTCTACTATTGACTTTGCCAATAACAATTTAGGAACAGCTTTTGGAGAATTGGGTACTACTTTCCTAGCTGCTTTCGGCGGACTTTCCTCTCTCTTTTCCGACTCTAGTCGTTTACCTTTGGTTCTGATGACCATCTTTGCTTTTAGTTTATCCGACACTTTCGATACACTCGGAACCTTTATTGGAACTGGCCGCAAAACTGGAATTTTCTCTGCTGAAGATGAAGAAGCTCTTGAAAATTCGACTGGCTTTAGCTCAAAAATGGATAAGGCTCTCTTTGCAGATGCAATCGGAACTTCTATCGGAGCCCTCTTTGGAACTTCTAATACAACTACCTTTGTAGAGTCAGCAGCCGGTATCTCTGCTGGTGGTCGGACAGGTCTTACAGCTGTCTCAACAGCGATCTGCTTCCTACTCTCAACTCTTATTCTTCCCTTCATCGGTATTGTACCAGCAGCTGCTACTGCTCCAGCCTTGATTATTGTCGGGGTTATGATGGTATCATCCTTCTTGGATGTTGACTGGAGCCAATTCGAAGATGCTCTCCCAGCCTTCTTCGCAGCCTTCTTTATGGCTCTTTGCTTCTCTATTTCTTACGGTATTGCCGCAGCCTTTATCTTCTACTGCTTGGTTAAAGTTTCAACGGGTAAAGCTAAAGAAATTCACCCAATCCTTTGGGGATCCACAGCTCTTTTCATTCTAAACTTTATTATCTTGGCTTTACTTTAATAACTGTAAAACGGACTTTCGCTCGAAAGTCCGTTTTTTCTGTTCATTAATATTTCCTAAACCGTTGGTAGCGATCTTCTAGCAGTTGTTCTATTGATAAAGCGGATAACCGAGCCAACTCTTCAACCAAATGGTTCTTAATTTGTTGAACAATTTCTCGGGAAAAATAGCCGCGTTCTGGAATAATCTTGTCGACAATCCCCTGCTTTTTTAATTCAGCTGCTGTCATCTTCATCAATTCAGCGGCTTCTGACGCTCTGCTGCCATCCTTCCATAAGATTGAAGCAAAACCTTCTGGACTTAGGATGGAATAGGTTGTGTTTTCTAACATCCAAACCTGATCGGCAACTGCAAGTGCCAAGGCTCCACCAGAACCTCCTTCACCAATAATAATTGCAATAATCGGTACCTTAAGGTCACTCATTTCCAAAAGGTTTCGGGCGATGGCTTCTCCTTGTCCTCGTTCTTCCGCTCCTTGCCCTGGATAGGCACCAGCGGTATTGATGAAGGTTACAACGGGTCGTCCAAACTTTTCTGCCTGTTTCATTAGGCGGAGGGCTTTACGGTAACCTTCTGGGTGTGGTTGTCCAAAATTGCGCTTCAAGTTGTCATGGAAGTTTTTTCCCTTTTGGATGCCAACGACCGTTACTGCTCGTCCATCTAGTTTTCCAATACCTCCAATAACAGCCGAATCATCACGGAAGTTACGGTCTCCATGCAATTCGAAAAAATCATCAAAAATCGTTTTGGCATAATCCAGAGCTGTCAAACGCCCTTGATTTCGGGCCTCTTTTAAAATATGAGCTACCTTGCTGGTCATTTGCTTCCCCCATGAACATTTAATAATTGTCCAACTGTATCTGGTAAGTCTATCCGTTTCACAATTGCATCCACAAAACCATGTTCCTGAAGGAATTCCGCTTTTTGAAAATCATCAGGAAGATTTTCACGCACTGTTGTTTCAATAACACGGCGACCTGCAAAACCAATTAAGGTCTGGGGTTCCGCAAGAATAATATCTCCCTCCATAGCAAATGATGCAGTAACACCGCCAGTTGTTGGATCTGTTAGAATGGTGAGATAAAATAAACCTGCATTGGAATGGCGCTTTACTGCCGCTGAAATTTTTGCCATTTGCATGAGCGAGAGAATCCCCTCCTGCATGCGTGCTCCTCCAGATGCCGTAAAGATGACCACTGGTAATTTTTCTTGAATGGCATATTCAAACAGACAGGTAATCTTTTCTCCGACAACAGTTCCCATGGAAGCCATGATAAAATTAGAATCCATAATAGCAAGTGCTGTTACTTGCCCTTGAATTTTGGCCCTACCTGTTAATACTGCCTCATCCAATCCTGTCTTTGCCCTTGTAGCCGCTAATTTTTCCTGATAATTAGGAAACTTGAGCGGATCCCTTGTTTCAAAACCTGTAAACATCTCTTCAAAGGTCCCTTCATCAACCATGAGAGCTAAACGTTCCTGGGCTGAAATCCGAAAATGATAGGAACAGTCAGGGCAAATCTTAGCAGTCCCTAAATCTTTTTGATAAATCGCCGCTTTACAGGCTGGACACTTGGCAAAGAGTTCGTCAGGTACTTCTGGCATCTCCCGTTTTACCATTCTTCTAACCGAACGGTTGGGATTGATACGGATATATTTTTCTTTTCGATTAAATAGTCCCATCTAGTCTCCTTTCCTCTCGTTCATTTTTCAATAAAAGAGGCTGGACTCAAGTTCCTGCCCCTAGTCTTTTTCAGCATAGGTTGGTAAAAATTCTTCCATTAAAAAACTAGTATCGTAATCTCCGGCAATCACATGACTATCGGAAATAAGATCCAGTTGAAAGTCAACATTTGTGACAATCCCTTCAATCTCTAGTTCATAGAGGCTTCGTTGCATCTTCATCAACGCATCAAAACGATTCTCGCCATGAACAATGACTTTTGCAATCATGGAGTCATAATAAGGTGGGATGGTATAACCTGGATAAACTGCTGAATCCACGCGCAAGCCGACACCACCTGACGGTAAGTATAGATCCGTGATTTTTCCAGGGCTGGGCGCAAAATTGAATTTTGGATTTTCAGCATTGATGCGACACTCAATGGCATGACCTGTCATCTGAATCTCTTCTTGTTTATAGGATAATTCTTGACCCGCGGCAATCCGAATTTGCTCTTTCACGATGTCAATACCGGTCACAAATTCAGTTACGGGATGCTCAACCTGAACACGAGTATTCATTTCCATAAAGTAAAACTCACCCTTTTGCTCATCAAGGAGAAATTCAATGGTTCCTGCATTTTCGTAGTTCACTGCCTGAGCCGCCCGTACTGCTGCTTGCCCAAGTTTCGTGCGAAGGGTTTTTCCAATCGCAATCGAAGGCGCTTCTTCCAAAACCTTTTGATTGTTCCGTTGGAGGGAACAATCTCGTTCTCCCAAGTGGATAACATTGCCAAAAGAATCCCCTAAAATCTGGACTTCGATATGGCGAGCGGGGTAAATCACTTTTTCAATATACATAGCACCATTGCCAAAGGCGGACTTGGCTTCTTGAGAAGCAGACTCAAAAGCAGGTAGCAACTCCTCTTGGCTTTTCACTTTTCGAATCCCTTTCCCACCACCACCTGCCGATGCCTTGAGCATAACCGGATAGCCCAGTCGATTTGCAACCTCCAAGGCCTCATCAGCAGTAACAACTTCTCCATCCGATCCTGGGATAACAGGAACCTTAGCTTTTATCATTTCTGAACGGGCATTGATTTTATCCCCCATCTTATCCATAACCAGACCAGCAGGTCCAATAAAGATAAGATTCATCTCTTCACACATGGTTGCGAACTTTGAATTTTCACTCAAGAAACCAAATCCAGGATGAATCGCTTCTGCTTGGGTGATGATCGCTGCGGATAAAACCGCATTCATATCCAGATAAGAATCCGTCGATTTCGCAGGGCCAATACAGATAGCTTCATCCGCCAAGGCAACATGGAGGGCTTCTCTATCTGCTTCAGAATAAACCGCAACTGTCGTAATCCCCAGCTCACGGGCTGCCCGAATAATCCTTACGGCGATTTCGCCACGATTGGCAATTAAAATTTTCTTGAACATCTTCTTCTCCTTTGATGGAGTTTTATACCTCACTAATTTCAAAACCAAAATACCCCAAAATTTCAAAGAAATAACCAGAAAAGCCGATAAGAATCATGCAACAGAACTAAGAGACCTGTTGCATATACCTGATGAGGCGTGCAATCAGTTCATCATAAAGGCTTAACAAAGTCAGAATTTGAAATGTAATGAGTATTAGCTTCCAATGGCAAAAGTCAGGACACCGGAAGCAGCCAATTGACCGTCAACTTCCGCGGTTGCTTCCACAACTGCAATCGTACCACGACGTTTGATAAATGTAGCCGTCATGACCAACTGGTCTCCAGGGACTACTTGTTTTTTAAATCGAACCTTGTCCATTCCAGCGTAGAAAACCAGTTTGCCTTTGTTCTCTTCTTTCGACAGTTCTAAGACACCGGCTGTTTGTGCTAGAGCCTCCATAATGAGGACACCTGGCATAACTGGGTATTGAGGGAAGTGTCCTTGGAAAAAAGGTTCATTGATAGTGACATTCTTTAGCGCAACAATCTCATCTTCCGAGACCTTCAGAACCCGATCCACCAATAGAAAGGGGTAACGATGCGGAAGTACTTCCTTGATTTGATTTAAATCCATCATTTGATACGTACCAAGCCTTTTCCAAATTCTACAATTTCTTCATTTGCGACTAAGATTTCTGTCACAACACCATCCTTAGGTGCCGGAATTTCATTCATAATTTTCATAGCTTCGACAATCAATAGTGTTTGACCTTTTTTAACCATGTCCCCTACAGAAATAAAAGCTGCTTTATCTGGACCCGGTGACAAGTAGGCTACTCCAACAAGTGGACTCTCGATAAGATCACCTTCAGCAGAAGCCACAGATTCCTCAATAACTTCTACTTGTGCAGGTGAGGTTTCTGAAACAGCTGTCTGACTCGTTTTTGCAGGAGTTTCTTGCCCCACTACCGCTATGGGAGCATGTTCATTTTTAGAGAAGCTCAACGTATCCGTATTATTTTTATAAGAAAATTCGTAAGCGCCCAATAACAAGGTATCTTTAACCGAACTAGAAATCTAGCTATACTAATCTTATAAATCATCAGGATGGAGATTGATATGGTAGATTCTCGCTCGTTCACTAGGATAAATTTATGTGATT
>NZ_SPPZ01000250.1 GCF_004570525.1 Streptococcus sp. WM07
GCTGAAGCACAACGCGCTGGTGTGCCTTTCGTTGATCAACGTTGGTTGGGCGGCATGCTGACCAACTTCAAAACGATCAAAACCTCGATCAAGCGTCTGAAAGACATGGAAGTCATGGTTGAAGACGGTTCGATCGAGAAGCTGTCGAAAAAAGAAGCGCTGACGTTCTCCCGCGAAATGATCAAGCTGCAAAAATCGATCGGCGGCATCAAGGACATGGGCGGCATTCCTGACGCAATCTTCGTCGTCGACGTCGGCTACCACAAAGGTGCGATCACCGAAGCAGCTAAACTGGGTATCCCGGTCATCGGCGTTGTCGATACCAACCACTCCCCAGAAGGCGTGAACTTCGTGATCCCAGGTAACGATGACTCCTCGAAAGCCATCATGTTGTAC
>NZ_SPPZ01000251.1 GCF_004570525.1 Streptococcus sp. WM07
GTGCATAGCGGAAAGCCACGCCGCGCGATGGTTCCGTTGAGCTGCGCGGCGTGGCTTTCCGCTATGCACAGGACCAGCCTGACGTATTGACGGACATCAATCTGCAGATTGCGCCGGGCAGCATGACGGCGCTGATCGGCGCTTCCGCCTCCGGCAAGACGACGTTAGTACGCTTGATCGCGCGTTTCTTCGACGCCAGCCGGGGCAGCGTGCTGGTGGGCGGCGTCGATGTACGGCACATGTCCAGCGAGCAATTGGCCGGGCAGATCAGCCAGATCTTCCAGGACAGTTATCTGTTCCAGGGCAGCATCGCCGACAACATCCGCATCGGCAAGCCGGACGCGACCGATGCGGAGGTGCTGGACGCGGCGCGCCAGGCGGGCGTGGCCGAGATC
>NZ_SPPZ01000252.1 GCF_004570525.1 Streptococcus sp. WM07
GTGTAGAAGTAGAGCAGGGTAAGCTTAGTATTTTTAAAGGCGGATATGCAAACTATTTAGAGAAAAAAACACAAATTTTACAAAGCCTTACTAAGAGCCATGAAACTCTTTTAAAGCAATTAAAAAGCGAAGAAGAATGGCTTAGAAGAGGGGTTAAAGCAAGACTTAAAAGAAATGAAGGACGAAAAGAACGCATTTTTAAAATGCGTGAAGAAGCGAAAAAAAATCCTGGGGCAATCAAACGCTTAAAACTTGAAATTTCAAGAGCGGCTTTAAATTTTAATGGAGAAAAAACGATCAATCGTAAAAAAATGCTTTTTGAGCTTAAAAATATAAGCAAAAATATAAACAATAAAAATCTTTTTAAAGATTTTTCAACGCGTATTTTACAAGG
>NZ_SPPZ01000253.1 GCF_004570525.1 Streptococcus sp. WM07
CTGGTAATCTAGTGAGTAAACGGGTTTTCTGAGTTCTGTGAGCTGCTCCAGCAAATTAATTGAACCCAAGGAGGAGGCTGTGGGAACCTCTGTCCTAGAGCCAGCTGGTCAGAAGCACAGGTAACAACCCAGGCTTGTGACTGGTGTCTCAAATGGGGGGTGGGACAGTCTTGTAGGAATGAACCCTTAATCTGTGGAATCTGATGTTATCTCCAGGTAGATAGTGTCAGAATTGAGTTTAATTTTAGGACACAACAGGTGTCTGAGACTTGCTTGTTGGTGTTGGGGAAACCTTCTCTCCCATATACACACACAGTAGAATTGGGTGCAGACCCCTTTTACCATTGGACCATACCAATTTTGCACAGCAGGAGACAGGCCTAATGTCTTTTCT
>NZ_SPPZ01000254.1 GCF_004570525.1 Streptococcus sp. WM07
TTTGAGAGGTCATGTAGATGACAGAGAAAAAGAAATCCTACATGAATAGGAAGGGGCCTTAGCTCAGCTGGGAGAGCGCCTGCTTTGCACGCAGGAGGTCAGCGGTTCGATCCCGCTAGGCTCCATTAGGATATCGAAGCCGATCCGCTTGCGGAAACTTCGAGAAGAAAAATAGGAAACAGACGATGTGTTCGAAGAACACAAGGAAGTTTATCTTTTTTCTCTAAGAAGTTAGGCTGAGATTCAACTAGAAAGAAAGTTGAAGAGGTATCCTAAAAGAACATTGAAAATTGAATAACTATATCAAAGAAAGTAACAAGAAATAAACCGAAACGCTGAACGCATAATGAGTTTACTTAATTCAGGTAGAGTTAAGAAAAGAGGTTAAGTTAGT
>NZ_SPPZ01000255.1 GCF_004570525.1 Streptococcus sp. WM07
CCGTAAACCCAAGGTTTCCTACGCGATGCTCGTCATCGTAGGGTTAGTCGGGTCCTAAGTCGAGTCCGAAAGGGGTAGACGATGGCAAATTGGTTAATATTCCAATACCAACATTAGTGTGCCATGGAAGGACGCTTAGGGCTAAGGGGGCTAGCGGATGGAAGTGCTAGTCTAAGGTCGTAGGAGGTTATACAGGCAAATCCGTATAACAATACTCCGAGAACTGAAAGGCTTTTTGAAGTCTTCGGATGGATAGAAGAACCCCTGATGCCGTCGAGCCAAGAAAAGTTTCTAAGTTTAGCTAATGTTGCCCGTACCGTAAACCGACACAGGTGGGTGGGATGAGTATTCTAAGGCGCGTGGAAGAACTCTCTTTAAGGAACTCTGCAAAAT
>NZ_SPPZ01000256.1 GCF_004570525.1 Streptococcus sp. WM07
GTGTAGGACAGCGTGCCGACCACCGCCAGCAGGATCATCAGGAACAGTACGATCTGGCGATTACGCAACGCCCATTCGGAAAGATTGAAACCCATCGGGGACTACTCCTTGGCCGCCAGATTCACAACTCGGTTGGAGCGATCCACCGGGCGCACTTGCTGGCCCTCATGGAGCACATGCACGCCCGCTGCAATCACCCAATCGGTGGGGGCCAAGCCTTCGAGGACCGGCACGGTTTTTTCGCCGAAGGCGCCAATGCGCACCGGTGTGCGTTTCAGCGTGTTGTCCGCTTGCACACGCCACACATAGGACGCGCCGTTCTCCGCACTGAGCGCAGACAGCGGTACCGACAGAGGAATTACGCCGTCAGCCTGGATGAACACTCGGGCGC
>NZ_SPPZ01000257.1 GCF_004570525.1 Streptococcus sp. WM07
AGGCTTATTTACCATGGGCTCCAAAAATCCAAGAGAATTGTAGATAAAGAAAACTCCAAGATTAAAAGCAATCTGCTTATAATCTTGGAGTTTTGTCAATATACTCTGTTATTGGGCGCTTACCAAAAAGCTACTACATATGAGGGTTATTGGGGCTTGAAAGTCCTTTCTATCCTGTCTAAATTTAAGGAATGAAAAAAGACAAACACCCAAAATGATGTTTGTCTGTCATTTGAAGCAAGAATATTTTTACTGCATTTTCTTATCCCAAATTATTCATACATAACTAAAAAAACTTCCAGAATCGCTGATACATCATGGTTTCTGGAAGTTTTTGATTTTCACCCATTAGGTGAGACTTTTTACTGGACAAAAAAGGATTTCCCCTTTA
>NZ_SPPZ01000258.1 GCF_004570525.1 Streptococcus sp. WM07
ATATAATAGTATTCTTGGGCCCACAGGTTATTGTATCTCAAAATTGGTTTTCAAATCACCCAAAATTGCAGCAGCATCTTCAGAATTCCTGAGATGTGATTTCCAAATGTCTGTTTCCTCATGTCATCGTATTTGAGGCCTAAAGTCAACCTGAACTTAAGGGAAAGAGCTTATTTTTAAAACTATGTGTTACGTCTGATACGGGCTGAATCTTGTCATCCCAAAATTTATATGTTGAAACCCTAGTACCTCAGAATGTGACTGCATTTGGAGATAGGGCCTTTAAAGGGATGATTAAGTTAAAATAAGGCCGTTAGCGTGGGCCCTAATCCAATCTGACTAGTGTCCTTATGAGAAGAAACAATTTGGACACACAGGGAGACACTAGGGG
>NZ_SPPZ01000259.1 GCF_004570525.1 Streptococcus sp. WM07
GCAACAAAATTAATCACCGAAGAACAGATTCATATGAACGAGGCAAAAAAAAAATAAAAACAAAAGACACATGTACACTGACATATACCTTGGAGGCATTTTGCATATGTGAAATTTCATTTGCATTTTTAGACAATGGAGTAACTCTTTTGCAGGCTGCACTAAAACACACCATTGAAGAAATCAGACTGGGAATTTCAGCATTCATTTGATGTTTCAAGAAGTCAAGGAAGGTAGTCAACTAAAAAATAACTCAAATACTGCTTCTTTTTCATGTTCAGCAAGCATAAGATAATTAATGGCAGAACAGCTTACCTGGGACAGGGCTCTTTCTTGAACTTAAGTTTTGAGAATCCACAATCTCTTCCATTTGTTCATCTGCTTCTACC
>NZ_SPPZ01000025.1 GCF_004570525.1 Streptococcus sp. WM07
GATTTTCCTATGGTGTTGTGCATTCTTTTTATCTTTCAGAGCTTGCTTCAATTCGTTAATTTGATATTCATTTAGTTCGACTTTCATACTTTATAGTATACAGCTATTTTTGTTTTTTGTTAAGTATAATACGTTAGAATATAGTGTCGATAAGAAAAACCAGAACACCTTAGGTGAACTGGTTTGGTTTTGACTGAAGTTGTCTACTTGAAAGAGTAGGTATTACTGAATTGGAGGTCTTTACCAACTTGTTGAATGTTTTGGTTGTACTTTTTGCTTCGGATCAATGAAATGGACTGCGTTGTTTACCGCGGTAGGGGCTTCACCAAATCCTGTGGTAATCATAGCTGCTTTGCCAGGATAGGTGCAGCAATCTCCAATAGCATAGATACCAGGAAGGTTGGTTTCTTGTTTCGTGTTGACCAAAATTTTATGACGTTCAAGTTCTAACCCCCATTCCTTCAAGTTTCCGATGGAAGATTTGAAGCCGTAATTAACAAAAATATGGTCCACCTCAAGGTGGTCTTTTTCTTTGGTCTTGCTGTGTTCAACTTCTAGATGGGTAATGGTTCTATCTTGTCCAACAAGGTCACTTGGGATAAATGGGGTACGAATATTGACACCGGACGCTTTGAGGTGAGAGACAGAGTGTTCAAGGGCGCGGAAGTTGTCCCGGCGATGTATGAGGGTTGTGTCGGCAATTTTTTCAAAGGCTAGTGCCCAGTCGACAGCTGAGTCGCCACCACCAAGGATGGCTACTTTTTTATCCTTGAATTGGTCTATATTTTGAACATGGTAGTGAATATTATCAAAATTCTCTGCCCCTTCGATCTCTAAAGGTCGAGCTTTAAAGGCACCGCCCCCCATGGCAATAATGACCGATTTTGACCGATGTTCCCCTTTGGATGTTACAAGTCGATAGTGGTCACTCGCTCTTTCAATTTCCAATAGAGTCTCTCCTAAACAGATTTCGGTTTTAAATGTGTTGAGCTGTTCAATAAGATTTTCGGTTAAACCTTGTCCTGTGATAGAAGGAAAACCAGGTAAATCAAGTATCGTCTTTTCTGGATAGAGAATGGCGGGTTGCCCTCCAAGTTGTTCCAAGGAATCAATGAGTTTCACCTTTGATTCTCGAAGATTGGCGTAGAAGGCAGCAAAAAGTCCTACCGGGCCACCGCCAATAATGGTAATGTCATAAATCTCAGACATGAGATCTCCTTTTTTCTTTATTTCTACGGATTATTCCTTCATTCATTTTATCAAAAAATAAAAAAAATAGACAAGATTGAGAAGGATAGTTGGATGTTTTTGATTGAAATTGATTGACATTGAAAAAAATTAGAGTATAATTGTTTTTGTAATCGATTTCATGAGGAGGGGATTTTATTCTTAAAGAAGAGCGTCATCATCGAATTCAAGAAGAATTAAGAAGTCAAGGCTTTGTTAGTTTAGATTTTCTGCAAGAATTATTACAAACGTCAGAATCCACCATTCGGCGAGATTTGGCAGAGCTAGAAAGTCAGGGGTTGTTGAAGCGGGTTCATGGTGGAGCTGAGCATCTTCGTTTTCTTTCCAAAGAGGAAAGTATGCAGGAGAAAGCCATCAAGCATGTATCTGAAAAGCAGGTCATTGCTAACTGTGCCTTAAAGCAGATTCAGGATGGAGAGACAATCTTTTTGGATGCTGGAACAACAACCGCCTTTTTAATTGAAGGTCTGGCTCAAAAATCTGTTCGGATAGTGACCAATTCGATCCACCATGCTGCTCGCTTGGTTGACTTACATGTGCCAACTTTGATGATTGGAGGTCAGATTAAGGAGACGACTGATGCTTGTATTGGAGCTTCAGCTTTGGAGCAAATCCAAGCTTTAAATTTTGATCGCGCTTTTATGGGAATCAACGGAGTGGACCAAGATTGGTTCTACACACCAGATCCAGAAGAAGCTGCTGTGAAAAAAGCAGTACTTCAGAATACATCAAAGTCGTATGTCTTGGTAGACCCTTCTAAATATTATCAGACTGCTTTTGTAAAAGTTGCTGGAGTTGAGGCTGCAACTATAGTGACATCAGCATCTCACTCCTCCCTCGTAAAACGATTAGTAGAGAAAACAGAGGTACTTGAAGTATGATTTATACAGTAACGCTCAATCCTTCTATTGACTTTATTGTTCGCCTTGATCATTTAGACCTTGGTCATGTGAATCGGATGGCATCGGATGATAAATTTGCGGGTGGTAAAGGAATTAATGTGAGCCGTATCCTTCAACGTTTGGGGAAAGACAATAGAGCTACTGGTTTTATTGGAGGTTTTACGGGTCGCTTTATCACCGATGTCTTAGATCAGGAAGGGATTGCCCATCGCTTTATCCAGGTATCTGGAGATACACGGATTAATGTTAAGGTAAAAGCTGATCAAGAAACGGAAATCAATGGACCCGGTCCTGAAATTGAGAGGGATTCCTTGGAGAGCTTAAAAGCACTATTGGCTAATCTTAGTGCGGATGATACAGTCGTTTTTGCAGGATCTAGTCCAGTTAATCTAGGGAATGTGATTTACAATGATTTGATTGCCCTTACCCGAGAGACCGGTGCTGAAGTTGTCTGCGATTTTGAAGGTCAGACCTTGATTGATTCATTGGCGCATCAGCCCCTTTTAGTTAAGCCGAATAATCACGAATTAGGAGCTATTTATGGCAAGGATTTGAAGGATTTAGATGAAATCCAAGAGTATGCTGGTAAGCTCATTCAGGCGGGAGCTCAGCATGTGATTATTTCCATGGCTGGAGATGGAGCCTTGCTGGTGACGGCTGATGAGGCCTACTTCGCAAAACCCATTAAGGGGGTCGTGAAAAATTCTGTTGGAGCAGGAGATTCTATGGTCGCGGGCTTTACGGGTGCTTATGTGGACACAGGCGATGCTCTGGAAGCTTTCAAATGGGGAGTAGCCTGTGGTACGGCTACGACCTTTTCAGATGATTTAGCAAGTGCTGCCTATATTCAGGAAATGTACCAACAAGTGGAGGTAGAAAAAAGATGAAAATTCAAGATTTATTGAAGCAAGAAGTGATGTTGCTAGACTTGCAAGCTCAAAGTAAGGAAGCTGCAGTTGATGAAATGGTTCAGTCCTTGGTGGATCATGGATATGTAACAGATTTCCAAGTTTTTAAAGATGGGATTATGGCTCGGGAAGCGCAAACTTCAACTGGACTTGGGGACGGTATTGCGATGCCGCATAGTAAAAATACAGCTGTGAAGGAGCCGGTTGTTCTGTTTGCGAAGTCTGCTAGTGGCTTGGACTACGAAAGTTTGGATGGCCAGCCAACAAATCTTTTCTTTATGATTGCTGCTCCAGAAGGTGCCAATGATACTCACCTAGCGGCTCTTGCTGATTTGTCTAAATACTTATTACAGGATGGTTTTGCAGAGCAGCTACGTCAGGCATCTAGCTCTAAACAAGTACGAGCACTCTTTGATGAGAAAGAAGAGGCTCAAGCAGCTCCAACGGATCTAGTAGATCAAGATGCAGATTTCTTGGTTGCGGTAACGGCTTGTACAACTGGGATTGCGCATACTTATATGGCTCAAGAAGCGCTTCAAAAACAAGCAGCTGAGATGGGCATTGCTATCAAAGTTGAAACCAATGGTGCTAGTGGTGTTGGAAATGCCTTGACAGATGATGATATTGCGCGTGCTAAAGGAGTCGTTATTGCTGCAGATAAGGCTGTTGAGATGGCTCGTTTTGCGGGTAAACCACTTGTTAACCGGCCTGTTGCGGATGGTATCCGTAAAACAGAAGAGTTGATTCAATTGGCACTGGATCCTGCAACTCCTGTCTATGAAGCTCGTCAAGAAGCGGCTCCTTCCGCTGCCCCATCTGGTGGCTCTAACCTCTACAAACATTTGATGAGTGGAGTTAGTCAGATGTTGCCCTTTGTGATTGGAGGCGGAATTCTAATTGCTTTGGCCTTTCTCTTTGACCAAATGTTGGGTGTGCCTCAAGATCAGTTGGCGAGTCTTGGCTCCTATCATCAAATTTCTGCCTTATTTAAGGAGATTGGTGGAGCTGCCTTTGGCTTTATGCTTCCAGTTTTAGCTGGTTATATTGCTTATTCGATTGCGGAAAAACCTGGCTTGGCAGCCGGATTTGTAGCAGGTGCCTTGGCTTCATCAGGTGCGGCTTGGGGCCACGTTCCCTTCGCTGTTGGTGGAGAGGCTAGCCTAGCTCTCAGTGGAGTCTCCTCAGGATTCCTTGGAGCTCTGGTAGGTGGATTCTTGGCAGGTTACGTTGTTAACTTCTTGAAAAAAGCTTTGGCGAACTTGCCACGTTCTTTGGAAGGCATTAAATCAATCCTTCTCTTCCCACTATTGGGAATTGGCTTGACTGGTTTCTTGATGCTCTTTGTTAACATTCCAATGGCAGCGATTAACACTGGCCTTAACAATTTCTTGGAAGGATTGTCAGGAAGCTCAGCTGTATTAGTAGGTCTTGTTGTTGGTGGGATGATGGCCATCGATATGGGTGGACCTTTCAATAAGGCTGCTTACATCTTTGGTACTGGTACCTTGGCAGCTAGTGTCGCTACAGGTGGTTCTGTTGTTATGGCAGCTGTTATGGCAGGGGGAATGGTACCCCCATTGGCAATCTTTGTAGCTACCTTGCTCTTTAAAAATAAATTTAGTGCAGAAGAACGCAACTCTGGTTTGACCAATATTATCATGGGTCTATCCTTTATTACAGAAGGTGCCATTCCATTTGCGGCGGCTGATCCAGCACGCGCTATTCCAAGCTTTGTGGCAGGCTCAGCCCTTGCAGGAGGTTTGGTTGGCCTTGCAGGTATTAAGTTAATGGCACCGCACGGGGGAATCTTCGTTGTTGCCCTTACCTCAAATCCACTTCTCTACCTTGTCTTTATCCTAATCGGAGCAGTGGTTTCTGGATTCCTCTACGGATATTTGAAAAAAACAAATTAAAATGAAAAAATGACTTTTCTGAAAAGAAAGGTCATTTTTTCATAGAAATAAAACATAATATTGAAAAGTGTTTAGATATTTGAGATAATAAAGACAAATGACAAGCCAAATGCTATAATAGAACTAGTATTTTTATGAGGAGAAAAGTCCATGGAATTAGTTCGTGATAAAATTTTTGTTAGTCAATACCATTATGATGCTCGTAACTTTGAGTGGGAGAAAGAAAATGGTGCTCCTGAAACGAAGATTGACGTAAATTTCCAACTCATTAGTCGTGATGAAGCTAGTCAGAAGACTTCAATGGTTGTTATTGTAAGCTTTATGGTTGTTTTTGATACTTTTGTAATCAGTGGTGTTATTTCCCAAACCAATCATGTGCAAAATCGTTTTATCAACGAACCAAGTGAACTAGAGCAAGCTGAGGTGCAGCAGTTGGCGGAGCCAAGTCTTGGTATGCTTAACCGCTTGACCTATGAAGTAACAGAAATTGCCTTGGATATGCCAGGTATTAATTTGGAGTTTTAAAAAATGAAGAAAGTTGCAGTGATTACCGATGCATCTGCTTATCTAACAGATTTAACAGATGCAAAGAATTTGTTTGTTCTAGATATTCCTGTCTTGATTGATGGGGAGACTTATCTAGAAGGCAAAAATCTGACTGCTGAAGAATTTTATGAAAAAATGGCGGCTTCTAAGGAACTGCCTAAGACGAGTCAACCAAGTTTAGCAGAGCTGGAAGCTCTCTTGCAGCAGTTGGAATTGGATGGCTATACTCATGTACTCGGTCTATTTCTTTCAAGTGGAATTTCAGGCTTTTACCAGAATATTCAATTTTTGAAAGATGAGTTTTCAAATTTAGAAATAGCCTTTCCAGATACCAAGATTACCAGTGCGCCGCTTGGTCTGATGGTTAAGACTGCGTTGGAAGTCCTTGAAGCTGGGCAAGATTTTGACAGGGTTCTTGAAAATATTCAAAAGCAAATTGACGGTGTCCAAGCTTACATCTTGGTAGATGATCTTAATCATTTGGTTAAAGGTGGACGGCTATCGAATGGTGCTGCTCTCCTAGGGAGTCTCTTAAGTATCAAACCGATCCTCTATTTTACAGATGAAGGTAAGATTGAGGTCTTTGAGAAAGTTCGGACTGAGAAGAAAGCGATGAAGCGCCTTTGTGATCTGGTTAGTCAGGAAATCACAAATGGGGACTATTATGTCGCGGTTATCCATTCTCACTGCGAAGATAAGGCCTTACAAATGCAGGCTCTTCTTCAGGAAGCTGGTGTAGTTGGAGAGATTCCTTTGGTAACTTTTGGAAGTATTATTGGAACCCATCTAGGTGCAGGTAGTGTTGCTGTCGGTTTCCTACCTCGTGTGCTCTGATTTTAATAGTAAATCAGGATTAGTGGACTTATTTTTATGAAATTAACAAGTTTGCCTTCTGAATTTCAGAAGGCTTTGCCTATATTAAGCAAAATTCAAGAGGCTGGTTTTCAAGCCTACTTTGTTGGTGGTTGTGTGCGGGATGTACTTTTGAATCATCCCATCCATGATGTAGATATTGCCTCCTCAGCTTATCCGCAAGAAATTAAAGATCTTTTTGAACGGACGGTCGATGTCGGTATTGAGCATGGGACTGTTTTAGTTCTGGAGGGTGGTCAGGAATATGAAATTACCACTTTCCGGACGGAAGAAGAGTATGTGGATTATCGTCGCCCGAGTCAGGTTCATTTTGTTCGTTCTTTGGAAGAAGATTTAAAACGGCGGGACTTTACGATTAATGCTCTGGCCTTGGATTCTGAGGGGCATCTCGTGGATCTTTTTCATGGGTTAGAGGATTTGGAAGCGAAAGTGATTCGAGCTGTTGGGTTAGCACAGGAGCGTTTTCAAGAGGACGCTTTACGAATCATGCGGGGATTTCGTTTTCAGGCTTCTTTAGGTTTTGATTTGGAGTCGGAGACCTTTCAAGCTATGATGGCTTGCGCCCCCTTGCTTGAGAAAATTGCCATTGAGCGTATTTTTATTGAGTTTGAAAAATTACTACTTGCGGATTCATGGGCAAGAGGTTTTTCTTCTCTCCTTGCTGCAAATGCCTTTCTCTATTTACCTGGTTTTGAGTTGGAGTCTCAGGGGCTCTATACTTTTTTGGAAAAAGTCCGATCAGATTTCAGTTTCACCAGTTCAGCGCAAGCTTGGGCGGCTATGTTGTATCACTTTGATAATAAGCAAGCTGGTCCGATTTTAAAGGCTTGGAAGACTTCTAGGGATTTTCAAAAACAAGTTTTAGAATTGCTTGAAATCCTCAAAAAACGTGAGAAGGGCCTTTTGTCCGCTTGGGATTGTTATATGTATCAGGATGATCTCCTGTACAAAGCTGAAGATATTCGAATGGCCATAAATCTGGAGACTAATTCTCAATATGTCACAGATACCTTAGCAGATTTAGCCATTCGAGATAAGCAAGAGATTGTGGTAACTGGTAGGACCTTAATACAAGAAGAGGGCATTCAACCTGGTCCTTTAATGGGACAAGCCTTAAAAGATGTTGAACGAGCTATCGTCAAGGGCGATTTACCAAATGAAAAAGCGGCTATTTTAGCCTTTGTAAAGGAGCGAATGCATGACTGATTTTATTGTGGAAGGTCTGACCAAATCGGTAGCCGATAAGGTCTTGTTTCGAGACATGTCCTTCATTATTCATCCGCAAGATCGGATTGGTTTGATTGGTCTAAATGGAACTGGTAAATCATCTCTTTTAGACGTACTCGCAGGTGTAGCGGGCTTTGATGGGGATCGCAGTCCTTTCCAGACTAAAACGGATTATGAGATTGCTTATTTGACACAGGAACCTGATTTCCAAGCTGGTGCGAGTATTTTAGAGACAGTTCTTTCGAGTAGACCCAAAGAGATGAGCTTATTAAAGGACTATCAAGAGCTGATGGAAACGTATGAAGAGTCGAAGCAGGATAGACTCGATCAGTTGGTTGCCCAATTAGAGGCTCAGGATGTTTGGGGACTGGAAAGCCAGGCTAAGACCATTCTTTCGAAGCTAGGTATGGAGGATATGCAGCAATCGGTAGATGACTTGTCTGGCGGACAGCGCCGCCGAGTGCAGTTGGCTCAGGTTCTTTTGCGGAAGGCGGATTTATTGTTGCTAGATGAGCCAACCAACCACCTCGATATTGATATGGTCGATTGGTTGGCCAATTACTTGACCAGTCATCAAAGCACCGTTTGTTTTATTACTCATGATCGCTATTTTTTAGATCAAGTTTCTAATCGCATTTTTGAATTGGACCAGGGACGACTTGCCGAATATCAAGGAAATTATCAGGATTATGTAGCTCAAAAAGCGGACGAGGAAGAACGGGCAGCTAGTGCGCAACACAAACGCCACCAGCTTTACAAACAGGAACTTTCTTGGATGCGTCGTCAGCCACAGGCGCGAGCGACTAAACAGGAGGCGCGTATCAAACGGTTTGAAAGTTTGAAAAAAGATATGGCTGCCTATCAGACAAAAGACGCGTTGGAAATTCAGTTCGAAACTAGTCGGATTGGAAAGAAAGTTTTGGAATTTAAAGATGTGAGTTTTGGCTATGGGCAGAAACTCCTTTTCCAAAACTTCAATCTTCTCATTCAAAATCGGGATCGGATTGGTATTGTTGGAGATAACGGGGTTGGAAAGTCCAGTCTCCTAAACTTGATTGCCGACCAGCTTGAACCAACTGCGGGTGAGCTGATTCGTGGAGAAACGATTAAAATTGCCTATTTTTCTCAATCTGCGGAGGATTTGGATGAATCCATGCGGATGATTGAATATCTGAGTCAGGTAGCTAGTGAGGCAAAGACATCCAGTGGGAGTGTCAGTGTTTCAGAATTGTTGGAGCAATTTCTCTTTCCGCGTTCCAGTCATGGAACCGTGATTGCTAAATTGTCTGGAGGAGAGAAGAAACGGCTTTACCTATTAAAATTACTGATTCAGCAACCAAATGTTTTGTTATTAGACGAACCGACCAATGATTTAGATATTGCGACATTAACCGTTTTAGAGACTTTTCTTCAGCAATTTGCTGGTCCAATTTTAACGGTCAGTCATGACCGCTACTTTTTAGATAAGGTTTCAACGAAACTCTTGGCTTTTGAAAGCGGTGAGATTCGAGAGTATTTCGGAAATTACACAGATTATCTAGATGAAAAGAAATTCAGGCAAGAACTCGTTCAAAAGCAGGAAACCCAGAGTAAGTCTAGCAAACCACGTGAGCGCTCGCAAGTGAAGCGGATGACTTACCAAGAGCAACAGGAATGGAAAGAGATTGAAGCCAAAATTGAAAATTTGGAAGCTGCTATTGAAGAAGTTGAAAGTCAAATGCAGGAGAATGCCAGTGATTACGGGGCCCTGGCTCCTCTCCAAACAGAACTAGAACAATTAAATGAAGACCTGCTTTATCAATATGAACGGTATGAATATCTCTCTTCTTTTGAATAAGAATGAAGTCGCTAGTAGATCTGGCGGCTTTTTTAGGTTGTGAAAGTGAGCAACTTACAGGTTTAAAGTGGTATCCTTTATAAAACCGCTTAAAATCAATGTTAATTAAACTTTTTCATATACTCAAAGTACCAGTAAAATCCTTGTGAAATAGGGTAAGATAAGGATATAATAGAGTCAAGGAAAGGAGAAATCATGAAAAAGAATTTGTCCATGCCCTTACATACGCAACTAACGGATCAATTGATGGAAGCGATTAGAGAAATGCGCATTCATGAGAAACTTAGCTCAGAGCGAGAGTTGTGCCAACAATTCCATGTTAGCCGTACAACGGTTCGTAAATCATTAGCAGAGCTCGAAGACCTTGGTTATATTTATCGTAAACATGGTCAAGGAACTTTTGTTTCAGGTTTATGGAGACGCAAGCAAAATCTCTTAGATTCTTACAATTTTAACCAACATATGGTGAATCTTGGTAAGGTTCCATCTGATCAGATCGAATATTTTGAACTGGTACAGGCCCATCAAAAAGTGGCCTCCTATCTTCATATCGAAGAACAAGATTTAGTTTATAAAATCAAACGTCTTCGTCTAGCTGATGGAGAAGCTATGATGTTTGAAACGACCTATATACCAGCTCATCTTTTTCCAGACTTGACCCAGGAGCGGATTCAGGAAAAGGGACTGTATAAGACCCTAGAGCAGGATTATGGTCAACGAATTGTGTATGCAGATGAACTTTTTTCTGCTGGCCAAATCGGTGAAAATGTGACCCAATACCTGAATCAACCGATTTCGACTCCCTGTCTGAATATTCGACGCGAAACTTATAATCAAGATCGTAACATTATTGAATTGACCTTTACAACTGCAAGAAGTGATCAATTTTCCTATAAAGTTCGTCATTTCAATACCTATTTGGATTAGGAGGTTCTTATGTTCCAAAAAACAATCGAACAATTGGAAACACTTGGTGCCCATATTACTACTAGAGAGATTCAACAACAACCGGAGCTCTGGCAAGAACTTTGGGAATCTTATGTAGAACAAGAAGAGGAGCTTCAAGCTTTCTTAAGCCATATTCTTGATCAGCATCAACGGATGCGTGTTATCTTTACGGGAGCTGGGACATCTGCTTATGTGGGCGATACAATCCTTCCGTACTTAAAGGAAGTGGTTGATGAAGACGTTTGGGATCTCCAAGCTGTACCAACAACCCACTTAGTGTCGAATCCACGACAGTTTTTGAAAAAAGAGATTCCGACGCTACTTGTTTCCTTTGCGCGTTCCGGAAATAGTCCTGAAAGTATTGGAGCTGTAGAAGTTGGGCAAGCCTTAGTAGATGATTTTTACCAACTGACTATTACCTGTGCTCCTGATGGGCAATTAGCTCAGAAGGCACAAGGGGATGACAAGAATTATCTATTTTTAATGCCTGCTGGCTCCAATGATCAAGGTTTTGCTATGACAGGAAGCTTTACCTGCATGAGTTTAGCAAGTCTCTTAGTATTTGATCCTAAACCATTGGAAACGAAAAAAGAATTTATCCAAGGGGTTATCAGTTTGGGAGAAAGCGCACTACAATTTGAAAGCGCTTTAGAGGCGATGGTGAAACAACCTTTCACACGTGTTGTTTATTTGGGTTCTGGAGCTTTTGCGGGAATGGCTCGTGAAGCGCAGTTAAAAATCTTAGAGTTGACAGCAGGTCGTATTGCAACTGGATTTGATTCTTCCCTAGGATTCCGTCATGGCCCTAAATCTTTCGTGGATAAGAACACTCTTGTATTTACCTTTGTTTCAAATGATACTCATACTCGTTTGTATGATCGGGATATTTTGTTTGAATTAGCAGGAGATCAGGTAGCGCAAGAAGTAGTTGCTGTATCTATTGGAAAAGTTGATGGTTTTGAAGGAACTCAACTTACCTTCGATAAAGCATATAGCTTTATTCCAGATGCTTATGTGGCCTTAGTCTTTGTGTTACTAGGTCAGACCCTTGCTCTTCACGCTTCTATTAAAGTTGGAAACTTACCAGACACACCTTCGCCAACTGGAACTGTGAATCGAGTTGTAAAAGGGGTTGTCCTCTATCCTTTAGAAAAATAAATAAGGAGAAAAACATGTCAAAATTTAATCCAAGTCCAACCAAAATCGCTGCTCTGGAGAAATTAGCTGATGAGAACGGAGTCATCGGTGCACTTGCCATTGACCAACGTGGTGCTCTTCAACGGATGTTGTCTCAAGGAGGACAATCATTAGGTGTGGAAGGAGTTGTTCACTTCAAGGAGTTGGTGAGTCAAGAGTTAACACCTTATGCATCTTCGATTCTATTGGATCCGGAATTTGGCTTACCAGCTTCACGAGTTCGTGCAGAAGGAGCTGGTCTATTGCTAGCTTATGAGAAAACTGGCTATGATGCTAGTGAACCAGGACGTTTCCCAGATTTAATTGATGACTTATCCGTTTTGAGAATCAAGGAAGCTGGCAGTGATGCTGTTAAACTTCTCCTATATTATGATGTGGATGAGGATGCGGCTATCAACGAGCGCAAGAAGGCCTTTGTAGAGAGAGTTGGGAGTGAATGCCTAGCAGAAGAGATTCCATTCTTTCTTGAATTACTGACCTATGATGCTCATTTAGAAGATGTAAGTGGAGCTGAATTTGCTCGATTAAAACCTCATAAAGTGAATGAGGCGATGCGAGAATTTTCAAAGGATGTCTATCAAGTTGATGTCTTGAAGGTGGAAGTTCCTGTGAATATGAACTTTGTAGAGGGCTTCAGTCAAGGTGAAGTGGTATATAGCAAGGAAGAAGCCGTTAAGGCTTTTCAAAAGCAAGCCCAGGCAACTCACTTACCATTTATTTTCTTGAGTGCCGGTGTCTCTGCTCAACTTTTCCAAAATACTCTTTATTTTGCTAAGGAAGCAGGCTCTAACTTTAATGGTGTGTTGTGCGGACGTGCGACCTGGAAAGATAGCGTAGCTATTTTTGCCGAACAAGGGGAGTCAGCTTGTCGGGAATGGCTTCAAACACAAGGACGTAAGAATATTGAGGACTTGAATGCAGTTTTGGCTGAAACTGCACAGTCATGGAAAACAAAACTTTAAATCAACAAACTAATATATTGACATTATCGAAAGAGAAGACTAGAATGAAAGTATAGAAAGCGCTTTCTATCTGATGAGGGAAGTTCTATGGAAACATTTTCAATTTCACAAGACTTTCTGTTGAACGAGCAGCCCTTTAAGATTTTATCAGGAGCCGTTCATTACTTTAGGATACCAAGAGCTGACTGGTATCATACACTTTATAATTTAAAAGCTCTGGGCTTTAACACAGTTGAGACTTATGTTCCATGGAATCTTCACGAAGCTCAGGAGGGGGGCTATGATTTTCAAGGAGAACTAGATCTAGGGGCATTCTTAGATTTAGCTCAAGAATTTGGCTTATATGCTTTAATTCGCCCTTCTCCCTATATATGTGCAGAATGGGAGTTTGGGGGGGTACCAGCTTGGCTATTGACGAAAAATATTCGCATTCGTTCAAGTGATCCAGGTTTTCTAAGCTATGTGGATTTGTATTACCATCAGCTAGGACCGATTTTAGCTCAACGACAACTGAACCGTGGGGGCAATATTCTCATGTTTCAAGTGGAAAATGAGTATGGATCCTATGGGGAAGACAAGGCTTACCTCAGACGGCTGAAAGGGCTAATGGAGAAGCAGGGCTGGAATATGCCTTACTTCACCTCAGACGGTGCTTGGTTAGCAACCTTACAAGCTGGAACCCTACTCGATGAAGGAATTTTGCCAACAGGTAATTTTGGTTCCAAAGCTGAGGAAAATTTTGCTAATCTACAAAACTTCATGCAGGAACATGATTTTCAAGGTCCACTTATGTGTATGGAGTTCTGGTTAGGTTGGTTTAATCGTTGGAAAGAACCGATTATTCAGCGTGATTCTAAAGAGACGGTTGCTGCAATCATGGATACTCTTAAACGTGGTAGCATTAACCTCTATATGTTTCATGGTGGCACCAATTTCGGGTTTATGAATGGAACTTCGGCACGGGGGAATCGAGATTTACCTCAGGTGACATCTTATGACTACGATGCTATTCTGGATGAGGTGGGGAATCCAACTGAGAAATATTATCTGCTCCAAGAAGCGATTCACCAATGGAACCCAGCCTTAGAGCAAAGTGAACCGTTGGTAAAGCCTATGATGGAGAACCGGGTTATACAAAAGAAACGCAGTGTGTCACTATGGTCTACCTTGAATCAGTTGACACAAAGTAAAAAGTCTTTGTATCCAATGAAAATGGAAGAATTGGGTCAAGCAACCGGCTATATCCTCTATCGGAAACAAGTCGCTTACGATGGTCACCCTCAATTCTACCGCTTGGTCGATGTTAGTGATCGGGCACAGGTTTTCATCAACCAAGTTCCTGTCGTTGTACAAGATCAAGATACAGTGGGTGATTCTTTTGAGTTTCATTCACAAGAAGCAAGCGATCAATTGGATATTTTGGTTGAGAACCAGGGACGTGTTAATTACGGTCATAAGCTCTTAGCAGCTAGCCAAGAAAAAGGTATTCGAACCGGTGTTATTAAAGATCTTCATTTTTTGATCAATTGGGAACAATTCCCGTTGTCTTTTGACAGTAACATGCTTAATCGTATTGATTTTGATGGAGATTGGGAATGTGGACAACCAGGTTTTCATGAATTTGAATTTGAGCTAGAAGAGCTCCTTTCTTGCCATATTGATGTAAGCGGTTTCGGGAAGGGGTTTATTTCGGTCAATGGGCACAATCTAGGTCGCTTTTGGGAGGTTGGTCCTTACCTTAGCTTATATCTACCAGCAGCTTTTTTAAAAAAAGGAATCAATACCTTGCTCGTATTTGAGAGTGAGGGAATGATCAAAGACAACATTCAACTCGGATCCAAGCCTGTTATTAAGGAAGGTTTGGAAGCACAAAAGGAGGAAAACTAATGGCAATTATCGCAACTCGAATCGATGGACGTCTTATCCACGGGCAAGTGGCTAATCTCTGGGCTTCAAAATTGAATATTTCTCGTATCATGGTGATTGATGACGAGGTTGCCCAAAATGATATTGAAAAAGCAGGCTTGAAATTAGCAGTGCCACCTGGAGTACGCCTTAGTATTTTACCAGTTGCTAAAGCAGCTGCTAATATTAATGCAGGAAAATATGACTCTCAACGTTTGATGATTGTAGCTCGTAAACCAGACCGCTTCTTAGAATTGGTGGAAAACGGAGTTGCTCTTGAAGAACTCAACGTTGGGAATATGTCTCAAAGTGACGAAACACGTTCAATAACTCGGAGTGTCAATGTCACTGATAAAGATGTTGAAGACTTTAAAGAATTACATGCCAAAGGGGTTAAATTGTATCATCAAATGGTTCCAAATGATGGGGCAGAAGACTTCATGGCCTTGCTAAACAAATAGTAGATAGGAGGAATCTTTTATGATTCAATGGTGGCAAATCTTACTTTTAACCCTTTATGCGGGTTACCAAATCTTGGATGAATTGACCATCGTGTCTTCAGCGGGATCACCTGTATTCGCTGGTTTTATGGCTGGTTTAATTATGGGAGATTTACAGACAGGTCTTTTCATTGGTGGATCTCTTCAATTGACCGTATTAGGTGTTGGAACTTTCGGGGGAGCTTCCCGTATTGATGCCAACTCAGGTACTGTTTTAGCAACTGCTTTCTCAGTTGCCCTTAAGATGGATCCATTATTGGCGATCTCAACCATTGCCGTACCGGTTGCAGCCTTGATGGTACAAACTGACGTTCTTGGACGTTTTACGACCACCTACTTTGCTCATCGAATTGATAAACATGTTGAGGATTTCAACTACAAAGGGATTGAAGTTAACTATCTACTAGGTGCTCTTCCTTGGGCTCTCTCTCGTGCTCTTCCAGTTTTCCTAGCACTTACTTTTGGAGCAGGAGCTGTTCAGTCCACAGTAGATTATTTGGAAACTTCCCTTCCTTGGTTAACCAAAGGTTTGACTGTGGCAGGTGGAGCTCTTCCAGGTGTTGGATTTGCAATCTTGCTTCGTTACCTTCCAGTTAAGAAACATTTCCCATATTTGATTGGTGGTTTCGTCATCACTGCCCTTTTGACTACTCTCTTTGGATATACCTCAACTTTGGGTACTGCAGTAGCTGGCTTGTCTGAAGACTTTACTGCGAAATTTAACGGACTATCCATTTTGGGAATTGCCTTGATCGGTTTTGCCATTGCTTCTCTTCACTACAAAAAACTCATTGAAGCACCAAAAGTAGTTGCGGCAGCCGACCCAAATGAGACAGAGGAGATTGAAGATGATGAAATCTAAATACCAATTAACCAAAGAAGATTTTAACCAAATCAATAAACGGAGTTTATTCACCTTCCAATTGGGTTGGAACTACGAACGGATGCAGGGATCTGGTTATCTCTATATGATTCTTCCGCAATTGCGTAAGATGTATGGTGATGGAACTGAAGAGCTTCAACAAATGATGAAAACGCATACTCAGTTCTTTAATACTTCCAACTTTTTCCATACAATTGTAACTGGTATTGATATTGCCTTGGAAGAAAAAGAAGGAGTTGCTTCTAAGGATGCTGTTTCTGGTATTAAAACCGCTTTGATGGGACCATTTGCAGCGATCGGAGATGCAATCTTTGCCGCTATCATTCCAGCCATTATGGGTGCGATTGCAGCTAATATGGCTATTGAAGGAAATCCAATCGGAGTCTTTCTTTGGGTAGCAGTATCCATGGCTATTAACGTTTTCCGTTGGAAACAATTGGAAATTGCTTATAAAGAAGGGGTATCCCTTGTAACAACCATGCAGTCACATTTGGAAGCATTGACTGACTCAGCTTCTGTATTAGGTATTTTCATGGTTGGGGCGCTTATTGCAACCATGATCAATGTCAAAATTGCTGCTGTACCAGAAGTGTTCGGCGTTCAATTAGATATTCAAAATTACCTTGATATGATCATGCCACGGATGGTACCAGCTTTGATTGCCGGTGGTGTTTACTGGCTTCTTGGTAAAAAAGGAATGTCTTCAACTAAGGCTATCTTTATCGTTATTGCAATCATTGTTGCTCTATCAGCACTTGGACAAGCAATCGGAATGGATATCCTAACGAAATAGAAAATGAGGCCACTATGGAAAAACAATTAATTTTGGTCAGTCACGGTCATTTTGCTACGGAATTGAAAAAAAGTACAGAAATGATTATGGGACCACAGGACAATATTCATGCAGTCGGTCTCTTGGAAAGTGAGGGTCCAGAAGACTTTCAAGCAAAAGTCGAGGCTATTCTCGCGGAACATGAAGGAGATGAGTTTGTCATTTTTGCAGATTTGCAAGGTGGAACTCCCTGTAATGTTGTCAGCCGCATGGTATTAGAAGGTGCTACATTGGATATCTACGCAGGTATGAATATGCCCATGGTCATTGCCTATCTCAATTGTTTGTGGACTGGACAGGAAGCAGACTTGGTAGAGAAGGCACGGCAGAATACCCTACACGTCAATTCCCTCTTATTTGGAGAGGACGATGACGATTTAGATGAGTAGTCCTTATCCTAGATTGAGAAGGTTGGTCTTCTCCAAATTGTAGGAAAACATGGGCAGAAAGCTGATTGCTCAAGGTTTGTGGAAACTGGGATCCCAAACTTTAGAGAGTCAGCTTTTTGTTTTTCTATTAAAAATTATGTAAACTAATGGTAGCAATGTTGAACTAAATTTAAAGAGGTAAGGGATGGAGACAGTAAAAGCGTTAGTAGTTGAAGCTCCAGGTGAGGTTGCAATCAAACAGCTTACTTTGGATAAACTTGGGTCTGGAAATGTTCTAATCAAGATTGCCTACTCTTCAATTAATTTTAAGGATATGCTCGCTTTAGAACCAAGGGGAGGAATTATTCGTGATTATCCGATGATTCCTGGAATTGATCTCAGTGGGTGGGTTGTAGCCAGCGATGATTCTAAGATTTCGGTCGGGCAGGAAGTTCTAGTGACGGGATATGGTCTTGGTGTGAATCATCCAGGAGGTTTTGCAGAATATGCTAGAGTACCTGCTGATTGGCTAATCCCCTTACCATCAGGGCTAAGTCTGAAAGAGGCTATGGTTTATGGAACGGCTGGAGTAACGGCCGCTATGTCTGTTATCGAACTAGAACAGGCGGGTATGTCTCCACAGCAGGAGCCTCGAATTCTGTTAACTGGAGCTAGTGGAGGTGTTGGAAGCCTTGCCCTCCAATTCTTGGTCAAGGCTGGCTATCAGAATGTCCAGGCCTTGATTCGCAAAGATTATCAGGCATCTCTTGTAGAAAACTTGGGGGCCAGTAAAATTTTATTGGCTTCAGATTTAGTATCCTCTGGAAAACCGTTGGAAAAGCAGGAATTTGACTATGTTCTAGATACAGTAGGTGGAGAAGTACTTTCACGGTTGCTTCCTAAAATTGCCTATGGAGGTGCAGTAACGACCTGTGGAAATGTGGGTGGTTTAAACTTGGAGACAACAGTGTTCCCTTTTATTCTTCGGGGAATTCGTCTCATTGGTATTGATTCTGTTGCCCTTGACCAAAAGAAACGCCAAAAAATCTGGTCCCTTCTAGCTAAAGAATGGAAACTTTCTAGCAATGAGGCTGTTAGAGTGGTCAGATTGGAGGATGTTGTGCAGGTTGCTCAGGAACTCAAGGCGGGGCAACATTTGGGGCGGACAATTGTAGAGATTTCTTGACAAGAATATAGGAAATCTATATAGTAGAAACAGCTAGAAGGAAAGGAGCCTGGTTGATGAAGCAGGGTAGTAAATGGGGAGTAATGGGTTCGGCTTGTATCTCCATCATATTAGGGATTTTTTTATTTTTGAACCCAAGTACTGACCTTAAGAATATCTTCTGGCTCTTATCAATTTCGATACTCTTTGACGGTATAACAGGCCTCTATTTTTATAGGGAACTACCAAGTAGGGCAAAATCAATTTGGTTGTTATTGGTTGTCGGAGCAGAAGTTCTGGTGGGAAGTTATCTTTTAGCTGGTGGAGTTTTAGGTTTGTCCTTAGTTATTCCGACTCTTTTAGGAATTTGGATTCTAGCACTCTCGCTTATTCGCTTGGGCCAGGCAATCAGTTTGCGCAAGGGCGTTCCGATTCTAACCAATTACCTATTTTGGTCTAGTATCCTTGGATTGGTTTTGGGCTTCTTTCTTATCAATCATCCAATGGTTGGAAGTGGCGTTGCAGCCCTTTTAGTTGCAGCTTCCTTTATCTATGTAGGTTTGGTGCAATTGATGAAGGTTTTGAATAGTTGAAGTAGCTGGGATTCCCCAGCTTTTTTAGAGGAAAATAATGAAACTTCAAGAATTAACTAGATACATAATGTCAGATACTATGAATCAGGAATATACAGAACAAGGTATTCTCCCACTCTTTCAATTACCTCAGTCCGCTAAAATCGTGTTGATTGGACAGGCTCCCGGTTTTCGGGCTCAAGAAAGTCAACTTTTATTTAATGATCCAAGTGGAGATAGACTTCGACAATGGATGGGAGTCGATCCTGATTGGTTTTACAATTCTGGGCAGCTTGCGATTTTACCGATGGATTTTTACTTTCCGGGTAAAGGAAAAAGTGGGGATTTACCACCTCGAAAAGAATTTGCAGAAAAATGGCACCCTCTTTGCCTAGAGGTTTTGAAAGACGTGGAACTGCCCCTCTTAATTGGCTCATATGCTCAAAAGTTTTATCTAAGAGACAAGTTCAAGGGAAATTTAACAGAAACGGTTCAACAATACTCGGATTATCTACCACAGTATTTTCCACTTCCCCATCCATCTCCTCGGAATAATATCTGGCTTAAAAAGAACCCCTGGTTTGAAGCAGAGGTTATTGTTGATTTGCAAAAAAAGATTCGTGAGATTAGCTCTAACCATTCATAAAGCAAGCGTTTGCCTCTTTTCAGGAAGGGGGATTTTTGATATACTAAAACCGATATAAAAATCGAAGGAGTTCGAAAATGGAGAAGAAAATCATCGGTATTGATCTTGGGGGAACATCCGTAAAATTTGCAATTTTGACACAGGCGGGTGAAATTCAAGAAAAATGGTCTATCAAAACCAATATTCTAGATGAGGGAAGCCATATTGTTCCAGAAATGATTGCTTCGATCAAACATCACTTGGAGCTATTGAATTTAACAGCTGAAAATTTCCTTGGAATCGGTATGGGTTCTCCGGGTGTTGTTGACCGTAAAGCTGGTACAGTTGTTGGAGCCTATAATCTTAACTGGAAAACTCTTCAGCCAGTAAAAAAACAGATGGAAGAAGGACTTGGTATTCCATTCTTTATTGACAACGATGCCAACGTTGCAGCACTTGGTGAACAATGGGTAGGTGCTGGTAGTAATGATCCAGATGTAGTTTTCATGACTCTTGGAACCGGTGTTGGTGGTGGTGTCATTGCTGATGGCAAACTGATTCATGGTGTTGCAGGTGCCGGTGGCGAATTGGGGCATATTGTCGTAGATTTTGATCAACCAATTATGTGTACCTGTGGGAAACCAGGTTGCTTGGAAACCGTTGCTTCAGCGACTGGTATTGTTAACCTGACTCGTCGTTATGCAGATGAGTATGCAGGAGATGCTCGTTTGAAACAATTAATCGATGATGGTGACGATGTAACGGCTAAAGTTGTCTTCGATCTCGCTAAAGAAGGGGATGAGTTGGCTTTGATTGTGTACCGTAATTTTTCTCGATATCTTGGAATAGCCTGTGCGAATATTGCTAGTATTCTAAATCCATCAACCATTGTTATTGGTGGCGGTGTTTCTGCAGCTGGAGATTTCCTCTTGAAAGGCGTAGAAGAAGTCTTTCAAGCAAATGCTTTTCCACAAGTAGCAAGCTCTACCAAGTTATCTTTGGCCCAATTGGGGAATGACGCAGGTGTCATTGGAGCAGCTTCCTTGGTTCGCCAATAATGAACGAAGAGGAATAGGAAAGAACTCTTTCACTCCCTCGCATAGTTGATTCGGTCAGATTAGGAGTGTGAAATAGGAACAATTGTAGTTTACTTTGCACTCAAACAAGCATCCAGTCGGTTGCCCCAATCAACCACTGCGTTAAAGAATGTTCATGAACTAAAAATTAGAGGCTGGTATGTTGCCCAGCCTCTTCTAACTTGAGAAGGAAATAGGCAATGACATACGCAGATGAAATATTTAAGACCAATATACGAAAAATTCTTGATGAAGGTGTTATGAGTGAGCAGGCTAGACCTCTGTATAAAGACGGTCGGCCGGCCCATTCGAAATACATTACGGGTTCTTTTGCTGAATATGATTTATCTAAAGGTGAATTTCCTATCACCAGCCTGCGACCAATTCCTATCAAATCGGCGATTAAAGAGATCTTGTGGATTTACCAAGATCAGTCCAACAGTCTAGACCTGTTAACTGAAAAATATGGAGTTCACTATTGGAATGACTGGGAAGTTGGCAATACTAGAACCATTGGACAACGATATGGAGCTGTTGTAAAAGAACATAGGATTATGGATCGTATCTTGGAACAACTCGCAGAAAATCCTTGGAACCGGCGGAATGTCATTTCTCTATGGGACTACCAAGCGTTTGATCAGACTGAGGGACTGTTACCGTGTGCTTTTCAAACGATGTTTGATGTTCGTCGGGTAGATGGAGATATCTATTTAGATGCTACTTTGACGCAACGTTCTAACGATATGCTAGTGGCTCATCACATTAATGCAATGCAGTATGTTGCTCTGCAAATGATGGTTGCCAAACATTTTGGGTGGAAAGTCGGAAAATTCTTTTACTTTGTCAATAATCTTCATATTTATGACAATCAGTTCCCACAAGCTGAGGAATTATTGAGTCGTATACCCACCTACCAATCCCCTCGGTTGATGTTACATGTTCCAGATGGGACTAATTTTTATGATATAAGAATTGAGGATTTTGAATTGGTTGATTATGATCCAGTTCATCCACAATTGAAATTTGATTTAGCAATATGATTGATTTGAAAAAATATGGTATCGAAATGTGGCCTGAAGAGAAGATTCAGGCTTTTCGGTTGGCCTTGCTTCATTGGTATGATCAAGAAAAAAGGGATTTGCCTTGGAGAGAAAATACAGATCCTTACCGTATATGGGTTTCGGAAATTATGCTTCAGCAGACTCGTGTTGATACAGTAATTCCTTATTTTCATCGTTTTCTGAAAACATTTCCGACGATTCAAGACTTGGCAGCTGCCGAAGAAGAAATTCTGTTAAAAACCTGGGAAGGACTAGGTTATTATTCGCGAGTTCGGAATATGCAGACGGCAGCTCAAACGCTGGTCGAGGAGTATCAGGGACGTTTCCCAGAAACCATTGAAGAGATTCGAAAACTGAAAGGAATTGGTCCTTATACTGCAGGAGCTATCGCAAGTATCGCTTTTAATTTACCGGAACCAGCTGTTGATGGTAATGTGATGCGGGTATTGGCGAGGCTTTTTGAAGTCAACCTGGACATTGGAAATCCAACGAATCGGAAGGTTTTTCAAGCTATGATGGAAGTGTTGATTGATCCTCAACGACCAGGAGACTTTAATCAAGCCTTGATGGATCTTGGATCTGACATTGAAGCTCCAGTTAATCCAAGACCAGAAGAAAGTCCCGTTAAAGAATTTTCAGCAGCTTATTTACATGGAACGACGGATAAATATCCCATTAAGGCTCCCAAGAAAAAGCCAGTACCGATTTATTTGAAGGCTTTTATTCTGCAAAATCAAGAGGGTAAATTCCTTCTGGAAAAAAATGATCACAGTAAACTCCTAGCAGGTTTTTGGCATTTTCCCCTATTAGAAGTAGAGGAGGAACCAGAAGTGGATCTGTTTCACCCAATACTTGAGGTTAGTGAGGCTGTGGATGCACGCACGCGTCTTGAAGCGGACTATCCTTTCACGATTGAGTGGGAGGAATACCAATTCCCACAAGTAAAACATGTCTTTAGTCATCGTAAATGGCATATTGACATCCAGCTAGGACAAGTGAAGGGAACTCCAGAGTTACCAGATGGTAGCCTTTGGTTATCCGCAGAGGAATTCAGTTCTTACCCTTTGGCTAGACCTCAACAAAAAATTTGGGAAATGTTTCTAAGCCAGAAAACTGATGGTTTTTGACAAAGCTACTTGGAAAGAAATAAGATCATAGGAATTGTATTATAGTTTTAAGTTTAGTGAGGGTATTTCAGCCTTAATGTATAGGAGTGCTCTGTTACTTTATATGAAATTTAGGATAGCTATCTGAAATAGGGCATAGAATAGGCTCATTTCTTTATCGCCTGCTACCAAAAGAGTTACAAACTGAGGTAACTCTTTTTCCTTTTTTCTGTAGGCATATTCGATTGTTTCTTTAAATAGTTTCAGATGTTCCGCAGTCATTCGATATCTTTAGCTTTTAATGACAGGCTTAAATAATCTTTGTATTTTATGAAAACTATTATGTTTTTAAAAACTATTGACAAGACCGTTCATAAGTGTGTAATTAGAACAGTTCTAAATAAAAAACAGGGTGCGACATAGAAAGACTTTGGGAAAAATCTGTTAGGAATTACTAGTGACAAAAGAAGGTTAGGAAATCGTCTCACAATGTCATCAATCGTGGAGAAGAGGATTGACAACTCGACGTTATCTATAGCCTTGTTCATAAAAGTCAAGTTCTTGAAATTGTAGAAGAGGAAGTAGGAGAGTATGGATATGCATTCATCTAATTTGATTCAATTAGAGACGATTGGCTTTTCCCATGAAGGAAAGTCGATTTTAGAAGACATCACTTTTTCCATTAGTGAAGGGGAGCGTGTTCAATTAGTGGGACCATCAGGTAGTGGAAAAAGTACGATTTTGAAATTAATTGCAGGAATTCAATCTCCTACACAAGGTCAAATTTTCTACCAAGGACGGAATCTGGATGATCTGGATATGCCAGTTTATCGACGTAGTGTATACTATTGTTACCAGCAACCGGTTCTTTTTGGAACAACAGTCGAGGATAATTTGGCTTTCCCTTACCAAATTTGGCAACAAGATTTTGATTCAGAGCAGGCTCTTCTTGCGCTTTCTTCCGTTGATTTATCAGAAGATTTTTTATAGAAAAAAAATCATTGAATTATCCGGTGGAGAGAAACAACGGGTTGCTCTTATCCGGAATCTGTTATTTGAACCAGATGTCTTGTTGTTGGATGAAATTACAGCAGGGCTTGATCCACGAACTAAGGACATTGTTCGCGAGCTTCTGGAAAATTACCATGCTAAAGGAAAAACATTAATAGAAGTTGGTCATGATCAAGATGAGATCATGCAGGCGAAACGTATTATTTCCATTCAAGGAGGGAGAATGCAATCATGACATCTGTATCCGTTGATAATCTATCACTGGCTTTGGTTTTTGGATTGGTATTAGTGGCGCTTGCAATTAGCCAAAAGGAAAGACAAGACTTAACCAAGGATATTCTGTGGGCAGTTGGTCGCACAGTTGTCCAACTTTTTTTGGTGGGTTATGTTTTGCATTTTATCTTTGCAGCTTCTAATGCGGTACTTAGTCTCGCTATGGTTTTGGTTATTCTTTTCAATGCTAGTCGGCAGGCTAATAAGCGGGATCCTATTCCCAATAAGAAACAAATATATCCATTCTTAGCCCTCCTAGTATCAACTGGACTGACTCTTTCTATTCTGATTTTATCAGGAGCTATTCAATTTATTCCGTCTTAGGTGATTCCAATAACAGGGATGTTGGCTAGTAATGCCATGACAGCTATCGGTTTGTCTTATCGAGCTATGTATCGATCTTTTACAGATAATCGTCAAGCGGTCTTGGAAGAATTGAGTTTAGGCGCTCCTATTAAATTGGTGTCTCAAGATATATTACGAGAATCCATTCGTACGGGGATGCAGCCTACGATTGATTCTGCCAAAACAGTTGGACTAGTGAGTTTACCTGGAATGATGTCAGGGTTAATTTTCGCTGGAGTAGATCCAGTCGAAGCGATTCGCTATCAAATCATGGTCATGTTTATGCTCTTGTCTGCGACTAGTATAGCCTCTATGTTGCCTTCTTATGCAGCCAATAAAACGTATTTTAATGACAAGGCTCAATTAATTTTAGTGTAAGACCATTTCAAGATTTGAATATGTCATTCTCGTGGTAGACTTGTCGTTCAGTTTTCATCTGAGAAGTTCCAGAGCAGCCAGTCTTATTGGTCTATAAAGTGTAGTCCAATTTGTCAGCTGACACCTTACTTCAGATTTCGAATAGTTTTGGATATAATACTCATTCAGAATCAAAATTAGCAGATATCCATTCTCTATGGACAATCGATCGTAAGCGAGTAGTTGATAAGCTTTGGATAACTTCTTGCAACTGATCAATGACGTCATTCAATGATTTAAATGCTTTGTTCTTAAATCCTAATTTCCGAATCTCTGCCCAAACTTGTTCAATCGGATTCATCTCTGGTGTATAAGGTGGAATAAATGTAAATTCAATATTGCTAGGAATATCCAATGTCTGTGATTTATGCCAAACCGCATTATCCATCACCAAAATAATATAGTCGTTAGGGTAAGCTTCTGACAGTTGTCGTAAAAATTCATTCATCCAAGCCGTATTACA
>NZ_SPPZ01000260.1 GCF_004570525.1 Streptococcus sp. WM07
GCTTAGAGAGCGTCGGAAAGCAGCTATGTCAGAAAGGCCCCTTTGCTCTCAGCCATGCCCTCCATTGCTCTCGAGGTGGAAGGCACAAGGCACTGGTTCTGGATCCACCCCTCAATGGGAGACAAACCACATCTTGTCCTGCTTCCAGCTCTTTAGGAAGTGGAGAAAAAACTCCCTTTCCACAGTGCTCTTACAGCGTCCTGGGAACATCTCATACAAAGGAGGCTGAACGCCGTTTCTTTTCAGCACTTCACTCGCCAGTCTGGGACATCTGCATCCTGCACGTTTCCACCTTGCCAACCCGGCTCAGACGAAATGCCTACATCTTCCCCTTGAGCAATGGGGATGAGGCCCATATGATTGTGGTTCCACATGCTGAGCAGGAGAG
>NZ_SPPZ01000261.1 GCF_004570525.1 Streptococcus sp. WM07
GAATAGGAGTTGTCGATTTGCATGTGTCATGTCCTCGTAGACGGCATGTTCCCGGCAGTGTCCGTCAAGTCGGTGAAATTCCCTGTATTTAATGCAAGTTTCACTCCAAGTTGTTCTGATGAAAGAAACTGGACTTAACTCGTTGGGTTTTAACGGTTTTTTAATCGATGCTGCGATGCGGGAGGCAAAAATCGAGTTACCAGGCGGCAAAGAATTGCCGGAAGATAGGTAGGCAGTTCCAACGCAAATTATAGGGCGTTCCCCGGGCAGGCCGGGGCGCGCTGTCGTGCATGGCATCGAGCCGCTACGCGTCTCGCCCCTTCGGGCTTCCATCGCTAACGCCTACGGCCCGGCTTCCAGCTTCGGGCCTGCGCGCTTCGCTTGCGTG
>NZ_SPPZ01000262.1 GCF_004570525.1 Streptococcus sp. WM07
CATGAGCACCAATAAAAATTATACAAACTTACAATCAAATTATATGAAGACAAAGGTAATAAATTCTCAAAACTCATCACTCACTAATCTTTTTGTTACGTTTTATCATCTTGCTTTTATTTACACCTATTTTATCTGTATGGTGTGAACATATATGGTGGAATAAGGACTCCTATGATTATGTGGGGGACAAGAATCACTTTTTGCCCCATCTACCCACTCTTTTCTAAGGGCGTCTACTCTGCCCACATCATGGGTTGCCTGGGCACCCACATTTTGTTTTTCTGGACTGGACCCTCATACAGACAGCTGCTTGGACTTCAGATGAGCACCTGACCCAAGAGTGGCCAATCCACTGACCGGCCACCAACCTGAGCCATGCTAATGG
>NZ_SPPZ01000263.1 GCF_004570525.1 Streptococcus sp. WM07
GTGGCTGCTGGCGCTGGTGCTGGCCATGGCGTCCGTCATCGTCAGCTTGCTGTACCGCAAGGTGCGCCACGCGAACGTGCAGTTGAAGGTGAAGAACCAGGAACTCAAGCGCCAGAGCTCGCGCGACCCGCTGACGGCCCTGTACAACCGCCGCCACTTCCAGGAATTCATGCGCAGCCATGCGGGCAAGCCGCTGCCGGCCTGCGGCGACGCCGATATCGTGGGGGCACTGTTCCTGCTCGATGTCGACCATTTCAAGCACATCAACGACCGTTACGGCCATGCGGCGGGCGACCTGGTACTGACGACGATCGCCGAAACCTTGCACGAGGTGCTGCGCGAAACGGACATGATCGTGCGCTGGGGCGGCGAGGAATTCCTCGCCTTC
>NZ_SPPZ01000264.1 GCF_004570525.1 Streptococcus sp. WM07
TAGTAGTCGAGCGTGCTGCTGAGGAAGGTCACGCCACCACCGGTGGTGACCATGCCGCCCAAGCTGGGCACGCCCAGTGGCAATGGAATTGGCACGGGACCGCTGTCGCGCGTGGTGCCGTTCTTGTGCATCCACACTTTTTTCATGGTGCGCAGATCGACGGCGGCCACATAGCCCCACGGCGGTGCCTGGCATGGGAAGCCCAGCGGTGACAAAAAGGCCTTGATTTCCACGGCGAACGGGACGCCCGTCTGTGGCTGCAAGCCCATTTCGCCGCCCGTGCCGCCCTTGGCCGTCGTTTCCGCGCGCGGCACGAGTTTTTCCAGGAAGCCCATGTAGTCAGGGTTGACGATCAATAACTGGCGCACGGGATCGATGGCTGCGCCAC
>NZ_SPPZ01000265.1 GCF_004570525.1 Streptococcus sp. WM07
GCATTATAAGAAATGTTAAAAGGAAATTCCTCAGGGAGAAGGAAAATATTAGATGGGAACTTGGACCTACACAAAGAAATGGAGAACAAGAGAAATGGTAAATATATGGGTGAACATAAAAGACTTCATCTATTTCTTAAATCTCTTCAAAAGATAATTTAATGTTTAGAGCAAAAATAATAGCAATGTGTTATGAGGCTTATAACCTACTGTAGAACTAAAAGTTATGACAACAACAGCACAAAGGTAGGGAGAGGAGATGAAAGTACAGTGGATATGAAATGGTCTATGATTTGAAGGTAGACTATGATGCCTTAAAGAGGTATACTGTAAAACCTAACTTCTATTTAAAAGAGCTATAGCTAATATACAATAAAGGAGACTAAT
>NZ_SPPZ01000266.1 GCF_004570525.1 Streptococcus sp. WM07
CTAAAAAAGTAGTGCAGTAAAAAGCATCTTTATCTGTACTTATGATAAATTTTCTGCCTAAATGTTCCAAAGCTTTAGTAACTATTTTTTGTTTGGTTTTTTCATCAAATTTTAATCTTTTAATAGCAATTTTATGACTCAGTTTTAAAAAATCATCCATAGAGCTTAAGATAACTTGGTTTTTAGCGTTTTTGTCATCATCTGTTGTAGCATGTATGAGTATAGTTGGAGAAGTTTTAACTACCATAGCGATATGAGAATAAGGGCTTTGACTTAAATTTTCTATTAAAAAACTTTCACTTCCTATTCCTGCACGAAAGACAAGATCGCCTATTTCAAGAGAAGGTAGATGGGGTTTTTGATGATTTGAAGGATTGGAATTTAGAA
>NZ_SPPZ01000267.1 GCF_004570525.1 Streptococcus sp. WM07
TCCTCAGAGTTTGCAGTGAAGCCCCCAGACCTCCCGCAGACCGCGTGCCTGCGGGATTCTCCTGTAAAGAAGAGCTTTGGGGGCAACAAAACCCAGCCTTGTTCTCCTCCTGGGATGACCTGATTATCTCTGCAATTTTGCACAAAGACCCCAACCTGGAAAAGCTTGGATTAGAAACCGCAAGCCGGCAAAATCTCCTGTTAGGATACAAAAGATACAATACAAAGGATTTGTATGATATAATACAAATGCCGAAGAAAAATACCAAAAGACCAGACGCTTTGATCAGCAGAGGGGCGAAACACAGCCATACTGAGAAATGAGCAGCATAAAGCTTTCGGACGAGGAGCGGCTGCCGTTCACGGGACCAGCCAAGGGACGCTGATC
>NZ_SPPZ01000268.1 GCF_004570525.1 Streptococcus sp. WM07
CGGCTTTCGCTCATTGTCAAAAATTCCCTACTGCTGCCTCCCGTAGGAGTCTGGACCGTGTCTCAGTTCCAGTGTGACTGATCATCCTCTCAGACCAGCTACTGATCGATGCCTTGGTAGGCTTTTACCCTACCAACTAGCTAATCAGATATCGGCCGCTCCACGAGCATGAGGTCTTGCGATCCCCCACTTTCATCCTTAGATCGTATGCGGTATTAGCGTAACTTTCGCTACGTTATCCCCCACTCTAGGGTACGTTCCGATATATTACTCACCCGTTCGCCACTCGCCACCAGAGCAAGCTCCGTGCTGCCGTTCGACTTGCATGTGTAAGGCATGCCGCCAGCGTTCAATCTGAGCCAGGATCAAACTCTTCAGTTTATTCT
>NZ_SPPZ01000269.1 GCF_004570525.1 Streptococcus sp. WM07
CATCTGCATGGCGCTGAATAACTCCGAACGCAGGGGCAGGGCATCGTCGCGCGCGGCGTCGAAACTGTCCGGTGCAAGGGAATGGTCGCGGAAGATTTCCTTGAATTTGGAAAGCCGTTCCTTGATCTGCTGCGTGACGACTGCGGTGTACTCTTTCAACTTGGCCTCGCTAGGTGCGCGCAGGCAGCCAGCGGCCACCGTCACGCTAGCCCAGTCTGGAAGAACACGATCGGACACTGGCGAAGACGGAAAGCGAAGCGCCGGAGCGTTGCGACGAATCTCAGGGTATAGGGAGATTTTCTGAACTTCATCGTAGGTGCGCCCTGCACGCAAGACCGTGCGCTAGCGTACATACCCGAGGTTTTAGGGGCGTGCAGGCAAAGAAA
>NZ_SPPZ01000026.1 GCF_004570525.1 Streptococcus sp. WM07
GTGAAGAATCTGACGATGAAACGTTTTCGGAAACTGTTTGTGAATATAGTTGGAAAGTCTGTAAAAAGTGCTAGAAGACAAGTTCTAAAACTGTCTAACCTCTATTCTCTGAAGGAGGAGTTTCGAACTCTTTTTGAACGAATTTCTAGCTTAAATTTCTCGCTCCCCATTCTTTATGAAGCAAGAGATGGAAGTCCCCCTTTGTTAGGGAATTAAGATGTTAAATAGTATGCATTTTTAAAAATCTATAGTTACACCAAGGGCGGAGTCTGCCTTTTTTAGGGTGATAAGGTACTGAATACATTTTTATCCCTAGAACAATTTGGTGAATAATAAAAATCATCAGAAATTCCAATTGGTTATTGGTTGTTTCTGATGATTTTTTAGGCATTTACACAGATTCTTCTGAGGTATGAATAATTTGGGTAAAACGCTTGGATTTCTCTAAATTAGCCAAATAACCTGAAAAAGCAACTAACAACAAAAGGCATAAAAGTGCCATCAACTAACTCCAATCTATCACATATCCCAAAAACGAGAGGCTGAACCCCGAAGGTCAGCCTCACATCTAGATAACCCAAGACCATTCCGACACCATCTAGGCGATCTCTGAGACAAAAACACCATCCAAGAGAGAACGCATAAATTGCTCCGACTTAAAGTCTCCAATATCATCCAATTTTTCCCCAAAACCAATCAGTTTAACGGGGATATCTAGTTCTTGACGAATGGCCAGAACAATTCCTCCACGAGCCGTGCCATCAATCTTAGTCAGAACAATACCTGTCACAGGAGTAATCTTAGAAAATTCCTTGGCTTGGACCAAAGCATTTTGTCCCGTTGAAGCATCTAAGGCTAGAAGTGTTTCATGAGGTGCATCTGGTACTACACGCTGAATAACCCGGCCAATTTTCTCTAATTCCGCCATCAGATTGTCCTTGTTTTGAAGACGACCAGCCGTATCAATCAAAAGAACATCAACACCTGCTGCTTGGGCCTGCTCCAAACCATCATAAACAACACTGGCTGGATCACTTTTTTCAGGACCTGTTACAACCGGAACATCGACGCGGTTGCCCCATTCAACCAACTGGGCTACAGCTCCAGCTCGGAAGGTGTCCGCCGCGACCAACATGACTTTGCGTCCTTCTGCTTTATAGCGATAAGCCAATTTTCCGATGGAGGTGGTTTTTCCGACCCCATTAACGCCCACAAACAACATAACCGTTAAGCCATCTTGGAACTGAATCTCTTCCTCATAATGACCATCTTTATCATAGATATCTACTAATTTCTCAATAATAACTCGGCGTAAATCTTCAGGTTTCTTTGCATTTTCCAAGCGAGCTTCCTGACGTAAATCTTCTGTCAACTGGGTTGCGACCTGGACACCGACATCACTGGTAATCAAGAGTTCTTCAAGTTCTTCAAAGAATTCTTCATCCACTGTACGGAAATTGGCAAAGAAGGCATTCAAGCTTTCCAAGAAACCTGAGCGGGTCTTCTGCAAACTTCGATTGTACTTTTCAGCCTCTGTTTCCCGACGTTTGCGGACTTCTTCCAAGGCCTCCTGAAATTGCTCTTCCTCAACCTTGCGGCTAGCCGCATCCAGTTGAGCTCGCATTTGTACGTAGTAATCTGGCAAGGTGTCGGCTGTTACCTTTTCAACTTCCGAGGTCATTTCTTCAGAGACAGGCTCAGAAGTTTCTTCAATCTGGCTCTCCACTAGGTTAGTAGACGCAGATTCCTCTTCCAAGCCTCCTTGAAACTGCGATTCAGACTCAGAAACCACCTCCTCCTCGTCTGCTTCCACCAAAGCACTTTCAGCCCTTTCTTCCAGTTCGACTTCCTCTTTAGGTGTGTCGTTTTTTTCAACTCCAAATAGGCGATCAAATAGCCCCATTCTCTTTCTCCTTCAATACATATTCTTCAACAGCACGAGCAACCCCGTCCTGGTCATTCGTCCAGTCCAAGACCTTCCAAGCCACTTCTTTCAAAGCTGGCACTGCATTGCCCATAGCAACTCCATAACCTGCCCATTCAATCATAGATAGGTCATTGGCTTCGTCTCCAAAGGCCATCACCTGATCCCTGCTCAAGCCTAAGAGAGCCGTCAATTTCTCCAACCCTCTTGCCTTATCCGCCTCTTTTGGCAACCATTCTAGCAATTGATCTCTGGACTTAAAGATTCCATATTTTTCAAAAAATGGGGCTGGGATTTGTTCTAACGCCCCATCTAAAGCAGCTGCGTCATGAGCTGAGATACACTTATTATAAAAGGATTGCTCATCTAAATCGGCAAAGGAAATCAAGGTGAAATCTAAGCTTGGGTTGAAAGACTGGTAACGTGAGGCAATCGGTCCTTCAATATTAAAGACAGTTCCTTCCTGAATGACATCCAAGGGCAAGCCCAAGTCCCGACTCAGCTGGTACAATTCCTGAACCTCTTCATAACTAAAGCGAGCCTCTGCTAAGATTTCCCCTGTATTGCGTTGAATAAGACCACCATTAAAAGTAATCGCATACTCTTCTTCCTGACCATCCAGCTCCAACTCCTTTAACAGAAAATCCATGGCTTTAAGGGGCCGCCCAGTTGTCAAAACGACCTTAACCCCCTGCTCCCGTGCAGCAGCTAGAGCAGCCTTGGTTCGTGAGCTAATCTTCTTGTCACTAGTTAATAAAGTTCCATCCAAATCAAGGGCAATTAAACGAATATCCATCAAACCAGCTCCTCCATATATTTAAGTACAGACCCTTCACTGGCAGGACCAATCACACGGTCTGCCAAAGTCTTAATTTCTTCCTTAGCATTTTCTGGACTGATAGCCAAACCAGCTAATTCCAACATCTGACGATCATTAAACTGATCTCCAAAAGCAACTAAATCATCCGGATGCCAGTCCTTCATAATGAGCAAGCGTCCGAGAGCACCACCCTTATCAATACCTGTAGGAACAATATCCAAGGTTTGGTAACCAGTCGTCATCACCGAATAATCTGGCAAGGCCTGCGCAATCCATGCCAATCCTTCCACCATTTCTTCCGGTTTCAAATTCAAAGTAACCTTGAAAATCGGCTCCCGCATATCTTTTAAATCCCCAATCAACTGAACATTGGGATGGTAGCGACGTGAAAATGCTAAGTAGTCTGGATCAACCGTGTTCAAAGCATAGACCTCATTCTCAGCTGAAAAGATCAGCTGATTTTTATCCACATAAGGACTCGCTTCCAAAGTCGCAAATAGTTCTTCCACCGCATGCTCATCCATAGTGCGAGACCAAATCACCTGCCCCCGCTCCTCAATAATCGATCCATTTTCACCAATCAAATAAATCCGATTCCGAAAAGGAGCGAATAATTCTCTCATAGAGGCAATGCCCCGACCAGATGCCGCCGCAAATACAATCCCCCTCTCCTCTAAACGATCCAATAACTTCGAAAAACGTTCTTGGTCAAACTGGTGATTGCTGTCCAAAAAGGTACCATCTAAGTCTGTCGCAATGATTTTCATAACCCACTCCCTTATCTACTTGAGATATTCATTGAATTTCATATGTTCCTATTATACCAAAGAATCCTAGAGGCTGGGGAAAGAGGAAATAGAAAACCGAATCTGCATAAAATAAATGAGTACCTCTAAAAACTACGACTTTTACTCAGAAATCTAAAAAAGCAACAGAATCTCATTCCAAACGAATAGAATTTCCTGTTGCTACTCTCATTTCCGATATGCTAATAGCTCTTTTAGGATTTTTGGGCGCATTAAGCCTATGTGTTTAGGTTCAGTCGTTTGATTGGCTCGAATTCTTCACATGTATGCCTGTGTTTGGCGACTTTTTCTCTACTTTATTTGGATTGGAGTTGGTCTCTTATTTTCCTGGAGTGATGCTATTTTTCACAAAGACTGGAGCCTTCTTCGAATGACCCTGACCCACTTCACCCTTACTAGCCTTAGTTTTACCTCCCTAGCTCTACTTGCAGTCTGGTTCCCTCTCAGATGGCAAGCAATCCTTCTTTTTAAGACCATCTACGTTTTCATTTATATCCTTATTTACTTCATCAATTATCAGAAAATGAAAAAAGAGATTGGTTTGATTAACCAAAACCTCCAACAGGAACCATAGCAGACGAAAAGGTAGGAATCCAGTTCACTTGAGTGGATTCCTACCTTTTTAGTTTGTTTCTTATTTCCAAAGTGGTAATCCCTACAATCGTTGATCAACAGAGGATTTGCTAATACAATTTCGGTCTTTTCATACACTAAAATGAAACAAAAGCAATTTCAAACTATTTTCATCCATTCAAACTTGACTTGTTTGACCAAATAGGGCGACGTTACCTATTTGAGATATATACTACAATAATTATGATTTTTTTAGAGATGCCCTCATCAATAAACAGAATAACGCTTTGCAATATCTGCTATATTATCTGCAATAAGATCTGCTGTTAAATGAGACCCCTCGTGTTCCAACTCTTCAAACCAATTGTGCAATACAACGTTCGTTACAGACGAGACAGATTCGGGAATAATATGATAATTTTTCCATAAGAACTGTTCTACTTCTGTTTTGAGAGCTTGCTTTTCATTCTCTAACATCATATTATTTCCTCCTTAACTAGTATGAGTCTGTCTGCAATTTTTTGATCACATATACAAAGTTGTGTATCATCCTGATATTTCCCCAAAAGTATACCAGCTGTTTTTTCTAAAGAATTTATTCCCTTGAAGTAATCATTTAAAGTCACTTTCAAGCGCGTAACCTGACCATCAAGAACTGGTCCAAATACTGATGAAAATTTATGATTATTCACGCCTGTCTTAGCATTTAATTCTAATCTATTTTGGTAAACAAACTGAAAATACTCTTTCTCAATTTCAAAAATCTTTGTTCCCATATCAGCAGATGTTTGAAATTGATAACTTAGAACAACCGGTTTCACATTTGAATTAAATGGTAACTCATCTTTTGTTTTCCGTCGAGCCTATTTAACAGCCTGGTTGTACTTAGATATCACATAAAAACCTATTTAACCAAAAGGTTTCTACAGCGACTGCTTCAACAACTCTTGCAAAACATCAAGGTCAATATCGGCCAGTTTATTGATATAAACACAGCCCTTGCCAGTCTTGTATTTTCCTAAGGACTGAAGCAGGGAAACTTGTTCCTCAAGAAAACTTGTATCAAAGTAAAGGCAAAACTTTGTCTGTCTAGGTGCAAAGGCCAAGCGTGGTGTGAGACCTGTGCGACCAGAGTCCAGTCGATACTTAGTCTCTCCAAAACCAATGATTCCTGGATACCATACCACAGGGATTTCTCCACTAATAGTAGCGTAGACATCCACAAGTGAATAAGCATCGGCTTGTTTTTTGACCGATGGGATATTTTCAAAAATTTCCTCAACATCTTGTCCAGTTGGTGCAAATTTGTTCATTCCCATTTGCCTATTTTCCAAGCTCTTGGGTTCGTTGAGCAGCTGCGCTGACAGCTTGCATCAATGCAGAACGAAAGCCAGATTTTTCCAGACTTACGACCCCAGCAATGGTCGAACCTCCTGGAGAGGTAACCTCTTGGCGAAGTTGGGCTGGGTGCTTCTCTGAACCAAGAACCATTTGGGCTGCCCCCAAGAGAGTTTGGGCAACGAGGCGTTTAGCATCCGAAGCCTGAATTCCCTGCTCTATACCCGCATCTGTGAGAGCTTCAATCATTTGATAGACAAAGGCCGGGCCACAGCCTGCTAAGGCTGTGGCAGCGTCCATCAAATTTTCCGATACTTGCATGAGTTGACCACTGGAGGCTAATAAGGTTTCCACTACAGGAGCCAAGTCAGAATTAACTACGCTATAAGTTGTCATACCCTCCCCAATGGCTACTGGTGTATTGGGCATAATACGAACAAGATACTCGGTAGGCAGATACTGGGAGAGTGATGTTAAAGTTATACCGGCAGCCATGGAAATCCAGATAGTTTCTGGCTTAGCCAAGACAGCAAGTTGGGAAATCAAGTCAGCCATCAAATAAGGTTTAACTCCCAGGAAAATAACATCTGCTTGAGTAGCAATGTCCTCATTGCTAGCTAGACTGGCTCCCAACTCCTGAGCTAACACTTGGGCCTTGGCTGGATTGTGGTTACTAAGGAGTAGCTCAGTCGCTGGGACCTGGGCTACTGCCTTGGCCAAGGCTCCTCCCATATTCCCGATTCCAATAAATCCGATTTTCATAATGATCTCCTAACGAATGTGACCTTGACCGCTGATAACATACTTGTAGGTTGTCATTTCCCGAAGTCCCATCGGACCACGCGCATGCATTTTTTGAGTTGAAATGCCGAGCTCACAGCCCAGACCAAATTCACCTCCGTCCGTGAAGCGGGTGGAGGCATTGACATAAACAGCCGCCGCATCCACCATCAAGGTGAAGAGATCCGCTGTTTCTGGATTTTCAGTCACAATCGCTTCAGAATGTCCCGTTGAATGCTCATTGATATGAGCGATCGCCGCCTGCGCATCGTCGACCACCTTCACAGCCATAATGTAATCCAAAAATTCGGTATCAAAGTCTTGCGCTCCTGCCTGGGTCGCCTGCTTCAAGAAAGCCTGCGCTTCTTGGTCTGCCCGTAATTCTACCTGACCATCCAAGGCCGCCTCAAAAGCTGGTAAAAACTCAGAAGCCACATCTTTGTGAACAACTAGAACTTCAGCAGCGTTACAAACGGACGGACGGCTGGTTTTCGCATTAACAGCGATGGAGACCGCTTTATCTAAGTCTGCATCCTGATCAATATAAACATGGCAAATACCCGTACCTGTTTCAATCACTGGAACAGTTGCCTGTTCGACAACCGCCTGAATTAGACCAGCTCCACCACGCGGAACTAAGAGGTCAATTTTGCCCTTAGCCGTCATCATTTCCTGAGCTGAGGCACGACTGGTATCTTGAACCAATTCAATAACTCCAGGATGAACTCCGACCTCTTCTAAACCAGCTTTCAAGGCAGTTACAATCGCTTGAGCTGAATGGAAAGCCTCTTTTCCACCTCGCAACATCACAGCATTTCCACTTTTAATCGCTAAGGCTGCCGCATCTGAAGTAACATTCGGCCGACTCTCATAAATCATTCCCACCAAACCAAAAGGAATTGAGCGCTTTTGAATATGTAAACCATCTTGGCGAACATGCTCTTCCAAGACCAGACCAACAGGATCCTCTAAATCAATCAAAACCCGGATTCCTGCCGCCATCGCCTCAATCCGTTCCTTAGTCAATAACAGTCGATCCTGCATAACGGGACTAATTTTTCCCTGAGCCGCTTCCATATCCACAGCATTTCCTGCCAGAATTGCATCGGCTTGAGCTATCAGTTGGTCTGCCATAGCCGCAAGAGCCTGATTTTTCACCTGACTACTAGCCAAATTAATCGAACTCTTATGCTCCAATAATGAATCCAATAATTCTTGTGTGGTTCTCATACGTCCTCCTATAAGGTTACCCAATCATTACGATGAATCAAAAGTCCCTCAGCCTTACCTTCTTGCAAAGCCTGCTCCAAATCCGCTGACGATAGACGCACGCGCCCCTTACCGATTAACTGATGCGATTCGTGACTATAAACTTCGACTACTTGTCCAACCTCAAACTCACCTTCCACCTGCACGACTCCAGCCGCCAGTAAACTCCGTCCTCTATATAAGAGCGCTTCAACTGCTCCTGGGTCAACCTCAACTAGAGCATCAACCCGAGCATAGAAGGCCAGCCACTGTTTCCGTTGATTCATGGCATGACTATTTTCTAAAAAGTAGGTACCGCGATTCTCTTGTGTCACAGCCTCCAAAAGAGCTGTATCTTCTTTAGAGGAACAGATAAAGACTGGAACACCAGACTTGGTTGCAATTTGAGCCGCCTGTAACTTGGTAGTCATCCCACCTGTAGCATTAGAAGAGCCAGCCCCAGCAGCCATTGTAAAGAGTTCCTCATCAATGGACTCAATCACTGGCAAGTGTTTAGCATTGAGATCCTGATTGGGATTAGCAGTATACAATCCATCCACATCTGTTAGCAGAACTAGGAGATCTGCCTTTAACAAAGAAGCCACCTGAGCAGATAGGGTATCATTGTCCCCAACCTTAATCTCCTCTATGGCAATAGTATCATTTTCATTAATAATCGGAATCGCCCGCTGCTTCAGTAAGACCTGCAAAGCTTGAGAAGCATTCTGATAACGTCTCGCATCCGCAAAATCATCCTGGGTCAAGAGAATCTGAGCAGTGACAATCCCATCCTTCATCAAATTCTGGGTATACTCTTCAATCAAGAGGCCTTGCCCTACAGCAGCAGAAGCCTGTTTTTCTGCAATCTTTATCGGTCGTTTGTCAAAGCCTAAGCGCCGGAAGCCCGCCGCAATAGAACCCGATGTTACCAAAACAATATGATGTCCTTGCTGATGCAACTGGGCTAATTGATTGGTAATTCGAGCAATCTTAATCCGATCCAGATTGCCATTTTCCTGAGTCAAGGAAGATGTCCCAACTTTAAATACAATGGTTTTCTCTGCCATAGTTATCTCTTTCCTTTTTCTAACTGGAAAAATTATACCACATTAGAAACGGATTTTCAGAACCACTCCTGTCAAACCTTCCAGAAACAAATCAACTCCCTGAATGCTAAAACCTGCCTGTCTATCTAGGGGGATTCCATCTACATTCACCTGTTCACCATCCACTAGAATTTGTACCGATTTTGCCTCTGTTAATTGTGGAAGACTGAATTTGCGAGAATGCTCCTCCGCGTTCACAATGACGACCAAAGTTTCCTCAGCACTAGAACGAAGTTGATAGGCTAGGAAAAGGGCTTCCCCTGCCCCTTGAGTGAGCAACTGTACCTTTTCATCCACTTCCAGACGATCTGCCAGACGAAAGACTCCTTCTGCTTTTCGCAAAGCTATTAAACCACGAGTATATTCAAGAGTCTGCACAGCATAAGGATAGCGCTCCTGTTCGCGAACCTTGGTCCAATCAAAGCGATTAACTGCGTCAGAAGCATCATAGGAATCATGGATAAAATAAGGAAATTGGAACGGATTCCCTTCTACATCTTCAAATAAGTAAGATTTATGGGGTTGCAGAGTCTGAGCGACCGGTTTTTCAAAGTCAGGATGAAGGAATTGCTTGGTCCGACCATACTCCTGTCCTGCATGTAAAAAGACAGTTCCTTGAGAGGTGAATAACAGTAATTGTCCCAAGCGAATCCGACGATGAATCTCCACCAGATTCTCAGGAATTGCTGGATCTTTATGAATCGATTGGGCAATAATATCAAACAAGGGCAGATTGTCATGAGCTTCAATGTATTGAACCACATCTCCCGGTTGATCCGCTTCAAAGTTCGAAGGTTGAGCTTTGAGAGAGTGGAATAGCTCATCAATATTCGTTGGTCCACCAGTTAAAAAGGCCGGCTCTCCTTCAGTCGGGTAACCAGACTTGAGACTATTACGGAAATGATCTGAAAAGACCGCAACCTTATCCGTTTCCAACATCCAGTCTTGATCAGCAGCGGGTCTATAATCACCTTCATCTCCAACATAGGTGCGCCAGCCTTCCCCCAAAATCAAAGCCTGTGGATTGATAACTTGGGCAATTCTAGAGATTTGATCTAAGGCTTCTGCATCATGATCGCCCATCATATCAAAGCGGAAACCATCCACCTTGTAAACATCCATTAGATAAGCAATGGATTCAATCATTAAACGACGAGTCATAGCATGGGTTGAGGCTAATCGACCACCCCCAAAACTGGTTCTAGCCTGCCCATCCTCATCCATGAAATGATAATAATGAGGTTGCAATTCTTCAAAAATCCCAAGCTGGGCTGTATGATTGTAAACAACATCCAGAATGACTCCCATTCCTCGAGCATGGATGGCTGCTACTAAATCCTTAAATTCCTGAATCCGCAAAGCTGGATCCGCTGCATTGGCAGAGTACATCCCTGTCAATGCAAAATAATGTTGTGGATCATAACCCCAGTTATAATTCGTTCCTCCAGAAGCATAGTCCCACAAACCTTGACGGGCTTGAAATTCATCTGCCAAGTAATAACTAAGAACCGGTAAAAGTTGAACATGGGTCACTCCTAAAGACTGAATATAATCCAGTCTCTCCTCCATCGCTTTAAAAGTTCCAAAGGGAGCCTCTAGTTCCCCCTGAGTCTCTGGATCAGACGTAAAATCACGCACATGAACCTCGTAAATAATAGCATCTTCTCGTTTTTGATAGCCGGGAATTTGTCCATAGTCCAGATTCCTACGACCCGTTAATCTAGGATCAAGGATCGCCCCCTTAGCGACTTGATAAGCCAAACCTCTATGTCGTTGTTCACTAGACCAAGCTGCCAAAGATGGAGCATAGGGATCTAGAACACGCACAAGCTGGTTCCCACGATGAATTTGGTAGTGATAAAAATATCCTCGAATATCCGTAAGGCCAAGCTCTTCTTCAGCATCCAACTCTAATGTCCAAACTCCCTGTTCCCCTTGCAGCATCGGAATCTGAGCTCGCTCCACATCTGCATTCTCCTTATCATACAAAATAAGCTCAACTAACTGGGCAGACGGAGACCAAAAAGCAAACCGGGCACTCCTTCCTCCCTCACAAACTTCTAATCCTAATTTAGCAGTAGAAGCAGAGACTTGCTCCAGCAACTTCCAATCTAAAAAACTCTCTACCTCGGACTCCCCTAATTGAACCCGATAAGGTGCACGAGCATCCACTTCCAAACTAGCTTTAATAGAAAAAGATTGCCCTTCTTTCTCCCACTCCAGCCCTGCAACCGCAACACCAGCTCCTCTAGAATTCTGAAGCGTGAGCATTTCACAGAGCAAAGCCAAATCCAAATCCGTCTCCTTAACCAAATAAAGCACTAGCTCTTGATCACTGACTTGCTTAGCACTTTTCAAGACCAATTCCCTCATGTTATCACTCATCTTCCTCTCTCCTTCGATTATGAAATCGCTTTCTATTATAGACACAAAAAGACCAACTGTAAAGGGATTTTAATAGACAGGAAACAAAAGCCTGTGTTAAAATGAATTTGAAATCGGAAAAAAGAGGTATCCCCATGGATAAACGAGTTTGGTCTAGTCGCCGTCTAGCCTTTTTAGCCGTCATGGCAGCTTTTTGTTTTGTTGGCCGTCAAGTAACAGCTGCTCTGCCCAACATCCAGCCCGTTACCGCTATCTTAATGATGTTGACGCTGCAATTGACCTTAGCTGATGGGATTATCGTGGCCGCTCTCACTATTCTCATATCCAATATTTTCTTGGGAATGGGACCCTGGACCATCTATCAAATCCTGACCTATAGCATACTCATGGCTGGTCTCTATGGCCTACGTCCACTCTATCGAAGCCTCGCTTCCAAGCCAAAAATCAGGCTAATCCTTTTTAGCTTGGTTGCCTTTCTGTTCGGCTTCCTCTACGGCTTTGTCATTTCCTTTTTCTCCGCCCAGACCTACAGCGTCAGTAATTTTTGGGCCTACTACCTTCAAGGACTGCCCTTTGACCTGCTGCACGCCTTCGGCAATGCCCTTTTCTACCTAATCTTGGAACCAATCATCAGTCCCCTGATTCAGGTTTTACGCAAGCAATACAATTTTTAAGGAGTTTTTTTATGAAAAAATTTGCCCTGCTCGCCCTTACTGCCCTAGCCCTTACAGGCTGTGCTACCAACAACCAGTCTGCCACAGAATCCTCTTCATCGTCTGCATCTAGCAGCCAAGTTATGGAGTCTAAAGTTACAGTTTCTGTAACCCAAGATGGCAAAGCTATTGAAAACAGTCCCTTTGAACTTTCCTTCAAAGAGGGAGATAAGCTTTTAGATGTTATGAAAAAACAAATGGACATCAAAGAAGAAAACGGACTAGTCACTTCTATCAATGGTATTGAACAAAAACCAGACGAGCAAAAATATTGGCTCTTTGACGTCAATGGCAAAATGAGCGACAAAGGAGCTCAAGATGTTGAACTCAAAGATGGCGATACCATCGACTGGAAATTAGAAGCCTACCAAGGTGAATAATCACTAAAAAATTCGACCCATGGGGTCGAATTTTTTTGTTAGTCTATATCTTTTAAACGAACAGAAACCAAGCTCGATACACCGGATTCCTGCATGGTCACACCGTAGATACTGTCGGCTGCTGCCATGGTTCCTTTACGATGGGTCACCACAATAAATTGTGAGCGTTGATCAAAGCGTTTGAGATAATCTCCAAAGCGTTTCACATTGGCTTCATCTAAAGCCGCTTCAACCTCGTCTAAAATAACAAAAGGAATCGTCTTAACACGAATAATCGCAAATAGCAAGGCCAGAGCTGATAAGGCCTTTTCCCCACCACTCATCAAATTTAGCGATTGAATCTTTTTGCCGGGAGGTTGAACCGAAATTTCCACCCCAGCTACCAATAGATCAGTATCTGTTAATAACAGATCTGCCTGACCTCCACCAAACATTTGCCGGAATATTTCTTTGAAACTCTGACGAATGGATTCAAAAGTCGTCTGGAATCGTTCCCGAACTTCTTGGTTCATTTCATCCATCGTATCCAGCAATAAATTTTTAGCATCCAGAATATCCTGGCGTTGGTTGGTCAAGAAATCATGGCGTTCTTTGACTTCCTCATATTGTTCCAAAGACGCCAAATTGACAGGTCCCAGTGCTTTAATCGATCGTTCCAACTGCTTCAGCTCGTCCCGTGCCTGCTCCAAATCTTCAACGGGTTGAACTTGATCACGCGCAGCTTCAATCGTCATTTGGTAATCATCCGTCAGACGTTGTAAATCCTGACGCAAGGCTCTCTCTAAACTCGAACGTTGCGAATCTAGTTGAGCTTCCTGGCGAATAAGCCCCTCATTTTCCCGACGAGCCTGATCGAGTCGACTATTCAAATCTTCGACTTGAGCTTCTAAATCCTCTTTTTCAAATCGAAGCCTAATCAGCGCCTGCTGGCTAGCATCTTTTTCAGCCTGAGCTTGCTCCAAGCGAGTTTCAAGGTCACTAGCCTGTCCTTGCAAGTCTTCAAGGGAAGCCAATTGTTGCAAGCCTTGTTCTAGCTTAGACTGCTCTTGTTCAAGATTGATGAGCTGGGCTTGTTTGGCTTCCTTCTGACTTTGGAGGAGATTAAGCTGGCCTTTTTTAACCGTTTGCTCTACAAGCACCTCTTGGAGCTTCTCTTCTAGTACTTTCACCTGATCACGGTGAGCATCCTTATTTTCACGGAGAATCTCTAAGTCTGTTTCTAGTTTGACCTTGTCTTGTTCAACATTCTGGAGAGTTTCTTGTAGAGATTCAAGCTGTACTTGCAAGTGATCCATTGCAGTTTCCCTATGCCTTTCTTGCTGACTCTTCAAAAGGTCTGTTAGGCGTTGGTAATCACTCTGAGCTTGTTCCCAATTAAGACGGAGAGCCTGTTCCCGAAGTCGGAGAGCTTCTCCAGTCGTTTTAAGCTGATCAAGACTCGCTTGACCACTATCAATTTCTTTTTTAGTTTGAGCTAAAGATTGCTCCAACTGCCGTAAATCATTTTGTGCTGCTTCTAATTGAATCTGCACCTGCTTCAATTCTGGCTTTAGCAACAGACTTTGGTTGTTGCGTTGACTTCCCCCAGCATAAGCCCCGCCAGCCCGGATTTCCGAACCATCTAGGGTGATCAAACGCAGGCGGTAATTCAGATGGCGAGCTGCTTTTCGAGCTTGATCAATTTCTTCAAAAATAGCAATGGTTCCCAAAAGGTTCCCATAAATCCCCGCCAATTCCGCATCAAACTGAATCACATCGACCGCCAGCCCCAAAAAGCCAGGTGATTGGGCCAAGATCGCCGCTTGTTGATCCGAAATCGTCCGCGATTGAATTCGAGTCAGAGGTAGGAAGGTCGCACGACCTGCTCGCTGCTCTTGGAGATAACGAATCCCTTGCGTCGCTGCCTCTTCATCATCTACAATCAAATGCTGACTACTAGCTCCCAAGGCAACATCCAAGGCCTGCTGGAAACGTAGGTCAAAGGTCAGATGTTCACTAACCACCCCACGTATTCCGACTAGTCTATCTTGGGCATTAAGGACACTCCGAACACCTGCGTACAGATTGGAATGATTGGCAAGAATATTTTCCAAACTTTCCCGTCTTGCATCCAATTTACGAACAGTTTCTAACTGACTAAAATAGGTTTCTTGTTGCTGTTGATAAGATTGACGAGTCTGAAAAAGGCTTTTTTCTTGACCTTGATAGTCTTTAAGAGCAGTCTCTAACTCAGCTTCAACCATCTCAAGCTCTGTCTGTAACTGCTTGGTTTGACTCTCGGTCTCCTGTCGCTGCTGCCGTAACTCTTGTCGCTCCTGATTTCGCTGAGAATCTTGGGCTTCTTTCGCTTCTAATTGCGTTTCTACACTCGTTAGTTGGTTGCTCAAGTCCGCTTCTTTGCGTAAAATCTTCAAATATCGGTCCCGCAGTTTTTCCAGATGACTTTCTGGGTCTTCTGCTTGACTGAGGTGATTCCGAAGCTCGCTCTCTTCTTCCCTTAAAAGCAACAAAGCTTGTCTCTCCGAAGCTACTCCTTCCTCTAACTCCTCAAGAGACTGCTTCAGAATAACCTCTTCTTGAGCCAGTTCGGATAAACGCTTACGCCCTTCAGCTTCAGCCTGACCTGATTGTTGACTTTCCTGCTTCAAAAGAGCTTGTTGTGTCTGATAATCTGCCACTAAAGAAGTCAAGGCCAATAAGTCTTCCTGCTTCTTTGTCATCTCAGCTTCAACAGTTTGTGCCTTCGTCCGACAAGCCTGCAGCTCTTCCTCCAAGCTCAATCGTTGCTCTTTGAAAGAGGATAGCTGAACCTCAACATCGGTTAAGGCTGCGACAACCTCATCTAATTCGCTTTTCCCTTGATCCAATTGTGCTACGATAAAATCTAAAGTAGCTTGATACCGCTTACTATCTAGATTTTGAAAACGCTGAGCCACCTCCGCCTGCTCTTTCAAGGGAGGTAATTGCAGCTCTAGCTCATACAAAATATCCTCTAAACGCTCTAAATTTTCCTGCGTTTGCTTGAGTTTTCCCTCTGTTTCTTTCCGCCTGGTCTTATACTTCAGAACCCCGGCAGCTTCTTCAAAAATAGTTCTGCGTTCTTCCGGTTTACTGGTAAAGATTTCCTCAACTCGACCTTGAGAAATAATCGAAAAGGAATCCCGTCCCAAACCAGTATCCATAAACAGTTCATGGACATCTTTCAGACGTACTTTACGACCATCAATACGGTACTCACTGTCTCCATTACGAAAAATTTGCCGCTCAATCTGAACCTGTTCTCCTTGCCCCAGCAGGTATTGATCTTGATTATCCAAGGTTACCAATACCCTAGCATAATTGAGCGGTGAGCGAGCTTCCGTCCCTGCAAAAATAACATCTGGCATCTTACCACCACGCAGGCTCTTTACACTGGATTCCCCCAGAGCCCAGCGGAGACTCTCTGTAATGTTACTTTTACCCGATCCATTTGGACCGACAATGGCAGTAACACCATCGTCAAAGGTTACTTTTGTCTTGTCCGCAAAAGATTTAAAACCTTGGATTTCAATTTCCTTTAAGTACATGTGCTTCCCTCTCCGCAATGGCCCTCTTAGCAGCTTCTTGCTCGGCTAATTTCTTAGACCGTCCCACACCCTGGGCTAATTTTTGCTCATTCAAAAAGACACCTACCAAGAACTCCTTGGCATGGGCTGGACCTGATTCTTGTAGGACTTGGTAGCGAATCTGAACATCACCTCCGACTTGCAACAATTCCTGTAACTGGGTCTTGTAATCTATCACCCGTTCAAACTGCCCCTTTTCAATTTTGGGAATAATCTGAACTGTCATAAAGGATCGAACGGCATCCACCCCTTGATCAAGTAAGAGAGCCCCTAAAAAAGCTTCGAATAAATCCCCCAAAATAGTATCGCGGGAACGTCCTCCATTTTTTTCTTCACCTTTACCCAAACGAATATATTGGTCAAACTGACAATCCTTCGAAAAACCAGCCAAGCTCTCTTCTCGAACCATCATCGAACGTAGTTTTGACAATTCTCCTTCAGGTTTTCCCGGAAAACGAGCATAGAGGTACTCTGAAATCAATAATTGTAGAACAGCGTCTCCTAAAAATTCCAAACGTTCATTATGTGAAATGTTTAAGAGGCGGTGCTCATTCGCATAAGAAGTGTGCGTAAAAGCCGTTTCTAAAAGTACGGTGTCCTGGAAAACAATCTGAAAATCATCCTCCAGCATCCTAACAAGTCGATCCATATGAAACTCCTTTCCAAAAGCTCATCTTATTGTATCATGTTGCAGATTTGTGAGCAAAAAAAAATCCAGGTTTTACCTGAATTTTTCATGTGGCTCCGAATGTTTTTGACCGTATAAGAAATAAATCAAGCTACCAATGATGATTGAGACTCCAAAAGCCAACCATGTCGTTCCGTCATATTGCACCATAAAGGAAAGACAAATCAAAATAGATAACAGCGGAAGCAAGGGAACTAGAGGAGTTTTAAACTCATTTTCCTTTGGCATCCCCTTCGTCTTTCTAAGATGAAGAAGACCAAATGCTAGAATGATCAAATAGGCTAGAGTCACAATGTTTAAGAAGGAAGCCAGACTTGCTAAAGGAAAGATCCCCGCAAAAATAGCTGCAAAAACACCAACTAATAGCGTGGCATTGGTCGGTACTTTACTCACAGGATTCAGCTTCCGAAACGCTTGCGGTAAAAGACCATCACGAGCAATAGCATAGATCATCCGCGACAAGGCGTAGGTTAGAGATAGACACACTGTAATTAAAGTCAAAATTGCAACTAAAGACACATAATGAGCCGCCCACTCAAGACCGGCACTTCGTAAGGCAAAGGCAACTGCATCTGCAACATTTAGCTGCTCATAGGGAACAATCCCTGTTAATACTAAGGTTACCAATACATACATTAAGGTTACAAGTGCTAGTGATAGACCAATTCCCCGTGGCACATTCTTCTGAGGTTCTTTCACTTCATCCACAGCCATTGATAGAGACTCATATCCCAAAAAGCTGAAGAACATCAAGGAGGCCCCTGCCATAATCCCTGTCTCAGCCCCGTATAAGGAACCAAATCCAAAAGGAGCAAATGGAGACCAGTTCTCCACGTTGATAAAAAATGCTCCTAGTCCAATAAACAGCAAAAGAGCTGAAAATTTCAACACAACCAATAACGAATTAAATCGCAGAGCCGTCTGGGATTGTAGTAACACAACTGCTGTGACAAAGGCTACTACCAAAACAGGCAATAAATCAATATAGGTCCCAGTAGCTGGATTAAAGGTCCCGCTTAGAGCCTGAGGCAATTCCCAACCAAATGATGCCAGCAAGCCCTTCAAATAGCCACCCCAACCAGCAGCAACCCCTGATACGGCCATCATATACTCTAAAATTGTAAACCAACCGACCATCCAAGCTGGATATTCTCCAAAAACTGCATAGATATAGGAATAGGCTCCACCAGAAGCTGGAATGCGTGAAGCGAATTCCGCAAAAAAGAGTGCCGACAAACCCACACAAAAAGCGGAAATAATAATGGAAAGAACGAGAGCAGGTCCCGCTAAGGTAGCAGCTCCAATTCCAGTAATCGTAAAAATACCAGTCCCAACCATGGCACCGGTCCCTAAAAACAACAAATCTTTCAACCCTAGATGACGCCGCATCTCTGTCCGTGTCTGACTAAGGTCCTTTTTACGAAATGCTTTCATATACCACATCCTTTTTGAATTCCACTTATTCTACCATTACAACTCCTAGAAAGTCAAAAACAAAACCACGGAAGTATGTAGCAAGCTATTCTCGAATATTTAAAACAGTCGCAAATATAAGAAACTAGTAAATTCGAATTTGTGTCTCCACATAGCTACCTGAATATTCAACTTTTCACAGCGAAGTAATACTTATAATTAGCTAGAATCCTCTTTTTCGTTTTAAAGAATTCTAACAAGCAGATCTTCATAGGAAATAGTGCGGCTCAGATAGCATTGTATGCTCTCTACGAAACACAAAGGTCGCAAATTCTATTTGCTCCATCAGTGGCTAAGTTCTCCAATAGTTGGTTCTCAACTGCTGATGATTCCACTACGATAGGAATACCTGCTTCTGTATTCCTTCTAAATTCCTAAAGCAGCCTGATAAACGCTCCCATCACGGAACTTCTTGCTTGTGGAATGATATGGATCTCATGTTTAATGACCTGTCATGCTTTTGAAGCACCTATGGATATAGATTCACAAAAAACTAGCTCAGAAACAGTTTTTCTAAATAATCTCTCAAACTTCCCATTGCGAATACTCACTAGGTAAGTTGTCCTGTTTTCAGTAGCTTGTTTGGTCCAATTTCATCCCTATTTTTTCATAGGACCCCTATCCTAGCGATAACCACTTTCAGACACTATCCCTTACTGGGAAACCTCTCTCTTTTAGCGGTTGAATCCAGTAACAATTCCCAGTTACATCAGATTGAACAAGAAATTTATCCAGTCATTCTAGGCAGTGACTTAGATAATCTAGGAATAAGTCACAAAAGAGCCATAAAAACATTCTTCAACTTCTGCTCCACAAATTTCTGATACAATAGTCACAGATGCTACAGCCTCTCTGGTTGATTCGATACCTACCGAGATATAGTTTTTTTATTTTGTTCAATCATTTTTCTGAGAATTATTTTACACTAATGACACGGACACCTCCTCTCTAGCAAAAATCAGCGTAAACCTATATTTAATAGTGATTTAGAAAAGTTGTCAAATGATTTCTCCTATCTGCGATATGGTATACTGGTAATCTAGAAAATACTACAACAGAGAGGAGTAGTCCGATGGCTACCATCATTTTATCAATTCTCATTGTCCTTAGTCTGATCTATATTCTCGCTCTCAGTCAAAGAACCAGCTTGGCAGAACTTTTTGCACGAGGTCCCCAAATGCTAACTGGGTTTTTCATTGGTTTTATTGCTGATTTCTTAGACACCTTGGGCATTGGCTCTTTCCTAACAACGACAACCCTGTTTCGAGCGAGTCACTACTTAGAAGATGATCGCCATCTACCTGGAACCCTCAATATCGCACATACTCTTCCTACAATCACGGAAGCTCTATTTTTTATTAGCGTTGTCAAGGTGGATTCTCTCACTCTCATTTCTATGGTTTTAGCTGCTACTGCTGGAGGAAAGATGGGAAGCGAGATTGTTAGCCATCTCAACCGTAAACTGATTCTCCGAACAATCAGCATTGCCATGCTCCTAACCAGTCTTCTCATGCTCGGACGTATCACAGGATTTGTTGATTCCCTAGGATCTGGCAACACAGCTATGGGGCTTACTGGTTGGGCGCTCGTCTTAGGAATTTTGGGAAACTTTGTACTCGGTGCTCTCATGTCAGCTGGTGTCGGTCTCTATTCACCTTGTATGGTTATGGTTTACCTCCTTGGAATGAATCCTTTAGCAGCCTTTCCAATTATGATGACCTCCTGTGCAGCCCTCATGCCGATCACTTCAATGACCTTTATCAAAAACGATTCCTATCATAAAAAAAGCTTAGGCTGGATTGTCCTAGGAGGCATCTTAGGAGTGATTATCGCAGCTACCTTGGTTAAAAGTATGTCCCTCACCCTCCTTAGTTGGATTATCGTCCTCGTCGGATTCTTCACAGCCTTTACCCTTTATCGTGCCAGTCAAAACCTAGAATAACTATGAATACCATTGACTATATTCAAGAAGTCCAATATGATAGCTTTTATGATCGTCCCTATGGAGAAATTGACTATCTCCTTTTGGCCGAATTGAGCTATTTACCGTTCGATACTTTCGTCACCCCTAGTTGGGATTTAAACCAAGTCCAGCGCCTATCAGATTTGGAACAACAAATACCACTTGATCCATCTCCCCTAATGCGCGAACGCTACCAGCTATTACACAAGATGGCTCACAGCAAACGCTATAAAAATTTAAAGCTACTGGCTTTTCAAAATATCGTTGAACCCCAAAATAATCTCCAATTCTCTGCAGTCACCTTCTGCATTGCTCCCAAAACCTATGTCCTAGCTTTTAGAGGAACCGATGATAGCCTTGTGGGCTGGAAAGAGGACCTCTTGATGTCCTATCAAGAAGAAATTCCTGCCCAAATTCTAGCCTGCCACTATTTGACAGAAGCACTCACAAAGTTAGAAGGAGATATTGATGCAACTGGTCACTCAAAGGGAGGAAACCTAGCTATCTATGCAGCCAGCCAGCTGACACACCTACTTTCAGAAAAACTCAAAAGCATTTACTCCTTTGATGCTCCAGGCCTCCATACAAGTGTCCTGGATAGCCAAGGCTATCAAAGGATTAGTCACAAAATTAAGCGTTATATCCCGGAAAATTCTGTTGTCGGTGTCTTCCTCTACTCTCAAGCACCAACACAAATCATCAAAAGTTCTGTCCAAAATGGTATGCGCCAACACAACACCTTCACCTGGGAAATAGAAGAGCATGCTTTTAGTCGTGCTCCAGGTCTTTCTACCAGTAGCCAACAACTTGAACAAACCATGGCTCAACTCGTCGAAGAAGTTCCCGATGCTCAACTAGCCCAAATCATTCAGACCTTCTTTTCCTTAATGGAACACGAAGGCATCACCTCCATCAATATCTTTTTTCAAAAAAGTGCATGGACTACCATCTTAAAAATTTTGCAACGAGGGCAATCACTTAGTTCCGAGCAGTGGAAACCTTTACTCCAGTTCGCACAACTAGTTGTCCAAGTATGGCAAGAGACTAAACGAGAATGGTCTTCTATTAAAAATCAGTCTGAGAACTAGTTCCTTTCTTCCAATTCTCTTAATTGGAAAAAAGGAACTTACTTTTATATACTAATAAAGACTTTGTCAATTATTACTAGATTGGAGTTTTTATAGTTATTTAGTTTATAAACCGAATATGATATACTTATTCTATGGCATACGGCATCGATTTTAGAAAACCTGTCCTTGCTTATGTAAAAGAGGAACATACACGTCAAGAAACTGCAAAACTATTTAATATCAGTACGAATACTTTATACACCTGGGAAAAGCAACAACGAGAACAAGGGCATTTAGAACGTAAAAAGCGTGTTGCTAAGTCTAGAAAAATCCCCTTGGAGCAACTAAAGACCTATGTTGAGGAAAATCCAGATGCTTTTTTAAGGGAAATTGCAGAACACTTTTCTTGCAGTATCCCTTCTATTTGGGCTGCCTTAAAGCAGATCAACATTACTTTAAAAAAAGACAACTAGCTATAAAGAACAAGATCCCGAAAAAGTTCACAAGTATCTTGAATCATTGACAGTTTTGAAAGACATCCCGATTGTCTATATTGATGAAATAGGTATTGATACCTACCTCTATCGTAAAAATGCCCGTGCACCAAGAGGAGAGAAGGTCTATGATAAAGTTAGTGGTCGTCGATTTGAACGAACATCTATTGTAGCAGGGCAAATCAATCATACATTTATAGCACCGATGATCTATCAAGACAGCATGACCAGTGCTTTCTTTGTCGAATGGTTTAAGACACAACTTTTGCCTTCTTTGGCTGGTCCTCATGTTATCGTCATGGATAATGCAAGTTTTCATCCTAAGAAGATATTAGATGAGCTTTCTAGTTGTAATGGACACTTCTTTTTACCTCTACCACCTTATTCCCCGGAACTGAATCCTATCGAGAAAAGTTGGGCCATCCTGAAAAAGGTTGTGACGGAATCACTTCGAAAAACAGGGGATTTAATCGACGCAATGCCGTACTATTTAAAGACTAAATGACTACATCATGAAATCCTTAAAAGGAATTCTATTTCTTTCCTTTATTGTCACAGCATGGAGTTGGAGCCAAGCAGGCCTTGGAACATTTATCATCCCTGCTTTTGCCTTAACAGCTCTATCTCTTACCTTCCTGCTCACAACGCGTGCAGCATGGCTTGAAAATTTCTTTAATGGCTTAGAGCACGTCTATACATGGCACAAATTCTTAGCTAGTTTTTCTCTTATCTTGATTCTATTACATCAGATTGGAATGGTCGGACTATTTGCTCCCTTATGGGGAAGTAGTCTAGCTGCCCAAATGGGAGATATCAGTTTAGGACTTTTCCTTACCTTGATTATCGTTTCTGTTCTAGGAAGCAAATTACCTTATGAAACTTGGCGCTGGATTCATCGTCTAGTTTTCCCAGCCTATCTATTTGGGCTCTTACATACTTATATGATGATGGGGACTGCTCTCTTCACTTGGAGCCCAGTTGCTATCACTACCGGGCTGTTCGCCTTGATCGGTATTGGTTCAGCTCTTTATACCATTGTTTACTATCCAACATTTGGTTTTTCTCATTTTGGAAAAATTGTAACCCTAGAAACTTTAAATCAAGATACTATTGAATTGACTCTACAGTTGCAAAAAAAATTTCCATTCGAGGCAGAACAATTTGCTTTTCTACAAATTAGAGAACCTGGCTTTGAGAAAAGAGCACATCCCTTCTCCATTTCAGGAGGAAGCGGTAAAACCATCCAATTCACCATCAAGAATTCAGGAGATCACACAGACAATCTCTACAAGAATCTAAAAGTTGGGCACAAAGTAGGACTCGATCGTGCTTATGGTCACATGCTACTCAATCGAGGTCAAGAGCGGCAAGTATGGATTGCCGGCGGTATTGGTCTCACTCCCTTTTTAGCAGGTCTTCGTCAGGATACAAAACCCCAAGCTGAAATTGATTTTTATTATGCCTACACAGGTGAAGAAAACGCTGTACATCTTGACCTTCTGAAAAAAGAAGCAGCCAATAATCCCAAACTTCATCTCCACCTCATTGATAGTAAAGTTGACGGTTATCTCGATTTTAAATCAACCTTACTCCCTCAAACAGCTACTGTCTTTATGTGTGGACCACGCCCAATGATGGCTGCCCTCAGTAAACAAATCAAACAAATGAATCCCAAATTAGAACTTGTTTATGAAGGATTTAAATTCCGCTAATGGCTTAAAAAATGATTAAAAAATTTTTAAAGCCCTTGACACCTACTCTAGTATCTTGTATACTAGGTAGGTAAATTGCTGATTTAGCTCAGTTGGCAGAGCGCATCCATGGTAAGGATGAGGTCGCCGGTTCAATCCCGGCAATTAGCATTAGAATCATTTCACAAGAGGCTGGGCAAAAAGCCTTCGAAATAGAAAACAGCTTAGAATTACGTTATTAAAAACGTTGATTCTAAGCTGTTTTCTATTTATTCAAATTTCAAGCTAAGCCAGAAATTGCTAGTTTTTGCCCAGTCTCTTTTTTCTAAGCTAGAATTCCTCTATGAAGAAGATAAAAGATAGCTCTATAATTTCTATAATGATACTCATTCAGAATCAAAATTAGCAAATATCCATTCTCTACGGACAATAGATTGTAATTGACTAGCTGATAGATTTTGAATGACTTCTTGAAGCTGATCAATGACATCATCCAATGTTTTAAACACCTTATTCTTAAATCCTAATTTGCGAATTTCTGCCCAAACTTGTTCAATGGGATTCATTTCAGGAGTATAAGGTGGGATAAACGAAAATTCTATATTTGCAGGAATCCTCAATGTCTGTGATTTATGCCAAACTGCATTATCCATGACCAAGATGATGTAGTCATCTGGATAAGCCGCTGATAATTGCTTTAAAAACTCATTCATCCAGTCACTTTTACGTAAGCGCCCAATAACAAGGTATCTTTAACCGAACTAGAAATCTAGCTATACTAATCTTATAAATCATCAGGATGAAGATTGATATGGTAGATTCTCGCTCGTTCACTAGGATAAATTTATGCGATTTAGGTCAGGTTCATTTGATAACTGGTAAAACAGATATGAGGCAAGGAATTGATTCCTTGGCTTACTTAGTGAAACAGGAATTTGAATTGGACCCCTTCTCAGGCCAAGTCTTTCTTTTCTGTGGTGGAAGAAAAGATCGCTTCAAAGCCCTTTATTGGGATGGACAGGGCTTCTGGTTACTGTACAAAAGGTTTGAGAATGGAAAGCTCAACTGGCCTTCGAATGAGCGAG
>NZ_SPPZ01000270.1 GCF_004570525.1 Streptococcus sp. WM07
ATTGTGAAGACGAAATAATAACCGAAGACCAACATAACTCCCAATATATTGGGAGATTTTTTTGGATCCAGCGATTGCTTTTGGTCTCGTGTTGCGTACTCTTCGTAAGAAGGCAGGATTATCACAAGAGCAACTTGCGCTGTCAGCAGGAGTTGAACGAAACTTCGTCAGTCTGATCGAGCGGGGGATCAACCAACCCACTATCAGGGTGATTTTTAAACTTGCCAATGCGCTACAAATTTCCCCCTCCGAAGTAGTCAAAGCTGTGGAACTGCACCTGATAGCTAATCAACTGATCTCAGACAAACCCAGGGTTTAACGTAAGCGTAAAGCTTTCACACAACGCGGGGTACTACATCATGAATCCAACTTCCAAACCTGTGGT
>NZ_SPPZ01000271.1 GCF_004570525.1 Streptococcus sp. WM07
ATACAGTCAAGTTGCAGGATGCAAAATCAACATACAAAATCAGTTGCGTTTCTATACACTAACAACGAAGTAGCAGAAAGAGAAATCAACAATACAATCCCATTTACAATTGCAACAAAAAGAATAAACTATTAGGAATAAACTTAACCAAAGAGGTGAAAGATGCGTACACTGAAAACTATAAAATATTGTTGACAGAAATTGAATAAGACAAGAAGAAATGGAAAGATATTCCATGCTCTTGGATTGGAAGAATTAACATAGTTAAAATGTCCATACTTCCTAAAGCAATCTACAGATTCAATGCAATCCCTATCAGAGGTCCAACAATATTTTTCACAGAAATAGAACAAAGAATCCTAAAATTTATATGGAACAACAAAAG
>NZ_SPPZ01000272.1 GCF_004570525.1 Streptococcus sp. WM07
CACTAGGACAATCGTCATGCCCGATTGGTGAAGCTGTTGAAAAATCGACATCAATTCCTTACGACCTGCTGGGTCAAGCCCTGCTGTTGGCTCATCAAGAACCAATACTTTTGGCTCCATGGCCAGGATACCTGCAATCGCAACCCGTCGCATTTGTCCACCAGACAATTCAAAGGGACTGCGGTCGAACAGGTCCTCGGATATTCCGACCAAGGCCAATTTCTCACGCGCAATCGCCTCAGCTTTGTCCCTTGACACACCAAAATTCTGCGGTCCAAAAACAACATCTTTCAAAACTGTTTCCTCAAAGACTTGACTTTCTGGAAACTGAAAGACCAGCCCAACCTTCTTGCGCACCTGCTTAATATCCTTATTGACAGAGGTC
>NZ_SPPZ01000273.1 GCF_004570525.1 Streptococcus sp. WM07
TCACTACATGGTCTTGCCCCTGAATATATCTTCTATTATATCTAATTTGTTTCTCTTGTTGCTTCCATAAGTTCCAGATTCAGTGGATTTCTTTAGATATCTATTGCAGGACTTTACAATTTTCTAATCCTGTTAAGTGGAATGTGCTTCCACTCAAAGTTTACACGGTTTATTCCTTCTCATCATTTGAGTCTAAACTCAAATGTCAACTCTTCAGAAATATTTTCCCTGAATTGATCCTACTAATGGCCCTACTGGCCATGCTACCCAGCCTGTCAATTTCTGCCATATTACATTATTTTATATTATTCATAACATTTAGTTACTGAAATTATTTTACTGGTTTATTTGAGTGTTTATTTTTCTCCACGAGAATATACATTG
>NZ_SPPZ01000274.1 GCF_004570525.1 Streptococcus sp. WM07
ACATATCGATTAACATGTGGATCTCTTTTTTCAGAGCTAAGGAAAAGAATTCTATCCAACATGCAGTTCTTATTTCTAGTATGACCAGCCACCCCAGTCAGCCCGGGACTGTCCCTGTTTTAGCAATGAAGCTCCCATGTCCAGGGAAATCCCTCAGTCCCGGGCCAACCAAAATGCTTATGTCTTAGATTAGATGATTACCCATATCTCGCCTGAGTTGGTCCTGTAGACAAAGATGAGGATTCCTAATAAAGGTTTTTGTGTGAATATGTGTGTTTTTAGAGGAAAAGAGAGGCATTCTAAACAGTCCCTTTCTCACCACATTACTCTAAACTTCTCTGTGTCTTACCATATGACTGCCAAGTCCTTCACTCGGGGAAGAAT
>NZ_SPPZ01000275.1 GCF_004570525.1 Streptococcus sp. WM07
CAGTACGCCGTCGGTGTGGGATTGCGTCCAGTGCGTGAGCATCTGCTGTTTGCCTTGGGCTGCCGCCTCCCTGGCCGTGCGCGCAACCACCAGCAGGTAGTGGTGTGCCTCGCCAAAGACGTTCGATTCATACCCGCCCAGGTTGATGAAGTACAGGCGCGGCGCCCCGGCGTTCGGCGCCAGGTGGCTGAGCTGGACTTTCCAGCCGTCAACGCCATCCACCGTCATCCAGGAGTCGATATGCATACCTTTCTGGCTGCCAAACCAGCCCTCGCGCAGTTGCGGGTAGGCGGCTTCCAGGGTGTCGGCGACGGCGAACACCACATCATGCACTTCGATTTTCGCCCGGGGGTGCTTACCCCCCAACATGACCACAAACAGCAT
>NZ_SPPZ01000276.1 GCF_004570525.1 Streptococcus sp. WM07
CCCTTGTTATCGCCGATGCGGATCATGCGCTCGACCGGTACGCCGACTTCTTTGGTCCAGATGTCATACGCTTCGTCGTCCGTCGCGTAGACGGTGACCCACAGCTTTTCCTTGGGCAGCTTCAACACGCCGGTCAGGAAGGTCCAGGCGAACGTAATCGCGTCTTTCTTGAAATAGTCGCCGAAGCTGAAGTTACCCAGCATCTCGAAAAAAGTGTGGTGACGAGCGGTGTAGCCGACGTTTTCCAGGTCGCTGTTCTTGCCGCCGGCGCGTACGCACTTCTGGCTGCTGGTCGCGCGGGTATAAGCGCGCTTTTCCTGGCCCAGGAAGCAGTCCTTGAACTGGTTCATCCCCGCGTTAGTGAACAGCAGGGTTGGGTCGTTG
>NZ_SPPZ01000277.1 GCF_004570525.1 Streptococcus sp. WM07
GAAATCAGCCACGGTTTCGACGACAAGGGCAGCCAGTCCGATGGCGACGGCAATCTGCGCGACTGGTGGACCCCGGCCGACCGCAAGAACTTCGCCGCCAAGGCCGATGCGCTGACCAAGCAGTACGACGGCTATAGCCCATTGCCGGGCTACAACGTCAACGGCGCGCTGACCCTGGGCGAGAACATCGCCGATAACTCGGGCGTGGCGATCGCCTATAAAGCCTACAAGATTTCGCTGGGCGGCAAACCGGCGCCCGTGCTCGATGGCTTGACGGGCGACCAGCGCTTCTACATGGGCTTTGGCCAGGTCTGGCGCAGCAAGATGCGCGAAGCGCAGCAGATCGTGCAAATCAAGACCGATCCGCATTCGCCGGGCCAGTAC
>NZ_SPPZ01000278.1 GCF_004570525.1 Streptococcus sp. WM07
GTGCTTATGGAACAGTTAATTAAAGATACCTGTTAGAGAGCCGGTGATAGAGTCTAGCCCAGGGCTTCCCAACCTTTAACTGTGCATATGAAATACCTGGGGATCTTGTTCAAATGCAGGTTCCGGTTCAGAAGTCTAGTGTGGAACCTGAGAATCTACATTTCTAACAAACCCCAGGTGATACTAAATGCTGCCAGTCTGTGGACCATACTCGGACTAGCAAGAGGCCGGAGCTCAGGAGAATCATCTTCCCTGAAGATACAGATTTGGGAGTCAACAGAATGATAGATGTTAATTAAAACCACGGAAATAGATAAAAATCATCTGGAAAGCATGTACAGAATAGTATGAAAACAAAACAGAACAAATCCTGAGCCATGTAG
>NZ_SPPZ01000279.1 GCF_004570525.1 Streptococcus sp. WM07
CCTTAAAACCAAACCAAGCAGTGTCATTTATAAGTTTTGATGCTACAATCATAGAGGAAAATAAAAAAGGCAAAGCAAAAATAGAATGCTTAAATACTACAAGTTCTAAAATATCTTTAAATTTTATCCAGAATGTGTTCATTTTTCTACTTTAAAATATTTTTTGCTATGATTTTACTAAAATTTTTATAAATTTTAGGATAAATATTAAAATGTTTTTTGAAATAGCATTAATAGGAACAACCGCGAGTGGAAAAACATACATAGCCAATACTTTAGCAAGAGAATTTGATGCTGTTGTTTTAAGTCTCGATAGTCTTTGTGTTTATAAAGAGATTAATATAGCAAGTGCTAAGCCTTCACAAGATGATCTTGCGAGTAT
>NZ_SPPZ01000027.1 GCF_004570525.1 Streptococcus sp. WM07
TATTGTCAAGTTTGGAACAATTCGGAATTGAAGATTTAAGATGTAGGAATCTTTATGCTTTAAAATTTAAAGTGGAGGCAATCTTATTAACATATTCCTTACTACTTCATCAAAGTCAAATGGAGAACGGTTTTAGTCTAAGGTATTCACTTGCTTATGGTTAATCAACTAGCACAACGGGTATAAATATAGATTACTATCCATTCAGACAAAGAATTGATAGGTAGCCATAAGAAGTTCCCCTTGTGGGCTCATCTGTCGGGGGAGAACTTTCTGTGGTTCTTGCTAGTTTAATATTGGGAAGGTGCTTTTCAAACCAATCGGTCTAGGTGAGGTTGGAGATTGTGCAAGAGGCTCTTCGATAAATCCTCTAGGTTTATTGTTGGGAACAATCGAAAATAAACTTGTTGAAGGAGTTATTAGAAATTATGTTGTTTTAAAGAGTCAAGGAGAGTGTATTTTAAAAAGTAGTGGAAATTTCCGAAAACGCTTGCAAAATTGAATAGAATTTGTTAGTATAAAATCATCAAAGGATTGTTACTGGTAAGCAGGCAAAACCTAAATATATACGAGCGTGTCTGAGGGCAACTTTTTGTCATCGACAGGTCGGTATATGTTTAGGTTTTTTTGTTTGTTCCGGTCAGAAAGGAGCCTAGTATGGCAAAGGATTATAGCGAATTAGCCAAGGACATTGTGGAGCATGTCGGTGGCAGAGAAAATATCAGTGAACTCAAACACTGTATCACGCGTTTACGATTTACACTGAAAGATGAGGAAAAAGCGGATACCGATTACCTTAAAATGCGTGATGGAATTGTAACCGTCGTTCAGGCAGGTGGACAGTATCAGGTGGTTATTGGTAATCATGTGCCAGATGTTTACCTAGCAGTTCAGTCTGCGGCAGGGATTGTTGGAACTGGGAGTTTGGATATCGATGAAGGAGATCGTATTAAGGGAAATCTATTTGAACGATTTGTGGATCTGATTTCCGGTATTTTCCAACCTTTTTTGGGAGCTTTGGCAGCAACAGGTATTATTAAAGGATTTGTTGCTGTTCTTGGAGCTAATGGAATGACCGCTGATAACAGTGCCTTATATGCGATTCTAAACGCAACAGGTGATGGGTTCTTCCAGTATCTTCCACTGATTATTGCACTAACAGCTGCTCGGAAATTCAAGGTAAATGAATTTATAGCTCTTGCCATTGGCGGAGCACTAGTTTATCCAAGTTTACCGGGAACTATTGAAGTTTTGTCATCGGCGGGGTTGGATCATCTCTTTGGTATTCCTTTCTCAATTCCAACTGGTGGATATTATTCAACGGTTATACCTGCGATTCTAGCAATCTGGGTAGCGTCCTATATTGAGAGAGAGGTACAAAAACGAATTCCTGATGTGGTGAAGCTTTTCTTAGTACCTCTCATCACGATCTTGCTAACGGTTCCGATTACTTTTTTGATTGTAGGACCAATTGGAAATCTAATGTCAGCTGGGTTGAGTTTATTCTTCCAATACATTATGGGACTTAGCCCGATTCTCTATGGAATTATGCTTGGCGGATTCTGGCAGGTCATGGTGATGTTTGGAATGCATTGGGCGATTGTGCCGTTGGCCATTGTGGAGACTGTTAGCCAAGGATTTTCAGCAATTCTTACCCCAGCCCTGTTCCCAAGTTTTGCTCAGATTGGTGTTCTTTTAGCAATTATGCTGAAAACCAAAGAATCTAAAGTTAAAGCTCTCTCGATGCCAGCATTGATTTCCGCTATTTTTGGAGTGACAGAGCCAGCTATCTATGGGATTACGCTCCCTATGCGGACGCCATTTATTGTCAGCTGTATCACGAGTGGCTTAGTTGGGGGCTATGTGATGTTTGTGGGGGTTGTTGGTTATGCCGTTGGTGGATTAGGAGTGTTCCTTTATCCTTCTTTGATTGACACGACGACAGGTAATATGTCTGGTCTGATTTCAGGTATTATTGCCTCTGTAGCAGCAATTGTAATTTCATTTGGTATTCAAATGGCTCTTCCGGTTCCTCCTCTATACGGTGCTCCTGAATCGGCTGAAGAAAAAGAAGAAGTTGTAGCACCGCTTAGGGAAGTTCAGCAAGAAATTATCGCCAGCCCACTCCAAGGAGCAGTTGTGCAATTAGAAGAGATTCCAGATCCTGTTTTCGCATCGGGTGCGATGGGGAAAGGGATTGCCATCGAGCCGAGTCAAGGTACAGTGTATGCCCCGGCTAAGGGTGAAGTTACACTGCTATTCCCAACCAAACATGCTATTGGTCTTAGAACAGAAAATGGAGCAGAAATTTTACTCCATGTAGGAATGGATACAGTTTCTCTAAATGGAGAAGGATTTGAAAGTTTTGTGGAAATTGGAGATTCTATTGAAGCGGGGCAAAAGCTTCTAGAGTTTGATATTGAGACCATTCAAGCTGCAGGTCTACCGATTACAACCCCAGTGATTATTACGAATACCTCCTTGTACGAGGATGTTCTCGTAAGTCAAGAACGTGAAGTACAGGTTGGTGATTACCTCTTGACAACCATCAATTAGGAAAATCGGTTATAATCTGATTATACTAGAGTTAACTCTTCAATGGAGAAAGACCGGTGCATTGAAACACCGAGTATTGTAAGTAAGGGATTGAGAGAAGTCAAGGATGGACGTAGAACCATCCTTGACTTTGTATCGAATATTGTTAACCGTTAAGAAAAGGAGCTTTCATTATGGTACGTTTTCCAAAAGATTTTTTATGGGGCGGTGCAATTGCTGCCAATCAAGCTGAAGGAGCTTATGATGTAGATGGGCGAGGCTTGGTTCAAACAGATGTGACAACGGGTGGAACGGCGACTAGTCCACGTTATACGACCTATATTGATAAGGATGGTAAACCTGGAAAATATGCTTCTATGGGGCATATGGGAGGGCACTTACCAGAAGGAGCGGACTATGCGATTTTAGAAGATCACTATTATCCGAATCATCGAGCTGTTGACTTTTATCATCGTTACAAGGAGGATATTAAATTATTTGCGGAAATGGGTTATTCTGTTTTTCGGTTGTCTGTTTCCTGGGCTCGAATTTTCCCAAATGGAGATGATGCCCAACCTAACCAAGCAGGTTTAGACTTTTACCGTTCAGTCTTTGAGGAATGCCACAAGTATGGCATTGAACCACTGGTTTCGATTTGGCATTTTGATACGCCTCTGTCATTGGAAACTCGTTTTAATGGTTGGTCTAACCGGAAATTGGTTGATTTTTATGTTCGTTACGCTGAAACTCTTTTTAAAGAGTACAAGGATTTGGTGAAATATTGGTTAACCTTTAATGAAATCAACAATACGATTATGTTCCTCGATATGTTTGGTCAAGCGTCAGATGAGGATTTTCAAGATGCTTACCAGCAGTTGCATTATCAGTTCTTGGCTTCAGCTAAGGCTATCCAACGAGGACGGAAGGTGAACCCTGATTTTCGCTTTGGGAACATGATTTGTGGAATTACCTTTTATCCAGGGAGCAGTGATCCTGCAGACATTTTGGAGAATCAACATCAGTGGGAGAAAAATATCTACTATTGTTCCGATGTTCAAGCCAAGGGCCGTTATGGTTCCTATGCTAAACGCTTGTGGCAGGAGCATAATGTCGAACTTCAAATGGAAGCTGATGATTTAGAGATTCTTTCTCAGGGAACGATTGATTTGTATACCTTCTCTTATTACATGTCGACAGTTGTTACAACCCATAAGGTAGATGAGAAGGTTTCAGGGAATTTTTCAGTTGGAGCGAAGAATCCGTATCTAGAGTATTCCGATTGGGGTTGGGCACAAGATCCTAGTGGACTCCAATATTATTTGGAAAAATTATATGACCGCTATGAGATTCCCATGATGGTTGTTGAAAATGGTTTAGGAGCTTTGGACACTGTTGAGGAAGATGGTTCTATCCACGATCAGTACAGAATTGATTATCACCGTACCCATATTCAAGCGATGGCCAAGGCCGTTGCTAATGGGGTAGACTTAGTAGCTTATACAACCTGGGGCTGTATTGATATTGTGTCTGCCGGTACAGGTGAGATGCGGAAACGTTATGGATTTATCTATGTCGATATGGATGACTTAGGAAACGGTAGTTTAGAACGAATACCTAAGGATTCTTTTTATTGGTATCAAAAGGTTATTCGTTCCAATGGTGAAGATCTGAATTAGAAAGCGAAAATAGCGGTTATCTGATGAGACATGGTCAAATTCTCTTCAAAAATCAGTAGTTAACACAAGAGGCTTGTGACAGAGAAGAGGTGTCAATAGATACGGCTAAATGGGTTTCAGAATTCGAAAAATGAACAGATAAAGGAGTATGCAATGGTTAAAGGTTTTCCAAAAGATTTTTTGTGGGGTGGTGCTACGGCTGCCAATCAATGTGAGGGAGCTTATAATGTCGATGGCCGCGGCTTAGCCAATGTGGATGTTGTTCCCATTGGAGAAGAGCGCTTTTCGATCATCGCAGGTCAGCGCAAGATGTTTACGTTTGAGGAAGGATATTTTTACCCAGCTAAAGACTCCATCGATATGTATCATCATTTCAAAGAGGACATCGCTCTCTTTGGAGAGATGGGCTTTAAGACCTACCGCCTGTCCATTGCTTGGTCTCGGATTTTCCCCAAAGGCGATGAACTCGAGCCGAATGAAAAAGGTTTGGAATTTTATGAAAAACTCTTCAAAGAGTGCCACAAACATGGAATTGAACCCTTGGTAACTATTACCCATTTTGACTGCCCAATGCACTTGATTGAAGAGTATGGGGGCTGGAGAAACCGCAAGATGCTAGAGTTTTACGAACGGCTTTGTCGGACGCTATTCACGCGTTACAAGGGTCTAGTGAAATACTGGCTCACCTTCAACGAAATTAATATGATTCTCCACGCCCCATTTATGGGGGCAGGTCTCTATTTCGAGGAGGGAGAGAATCAGGAACAAGTTAAATACCAAGCAGCTCACCACGAGTTGGTCGCATCGGCTATCGCAACGAAATTGGCTCACGAAATTGATCCAGAAAACAAGGTCGGCTGTATGTTGGCTGCGGGGCAATATTATCCAAATACAGCCCACCCACGAGACTATTGGGCAGCCTTACAAGAAGACCGTGAAAACTATTTTTTCATCGATGTTCAAGCACGCGGAGAGTATCCAAATTATGCCAAGAAAAAATGGGAGCGTTTGGGGATTGATGTAGAAATGACAGATGAAGATCTGGCCTTACTGCGAGACTACACAGTTGATTTCATCTCCTTCTCTTACTACTCAAGCCGAGTAGCTTCTGGAGATCCAGAAGTGAATGAAAAGACTCAAGGAAATATCTTTGCTTCCATCAAAAATGCCTATTTGGAAGCTTCCGAATGGGGCTGGCAGATTGATCCACTGGGACTACGCATCACTCTCAATACAATTTGGGATCGTTATCAAAAACCTATGTTCATTGTTGAAAATGGCTTAGGTGCGGTTGACATACCAGATGAAAAGGGCTATGTCGAAGATGATTATCGCATTGACTATCTCCGCCAACATATTGTAGCTATGCGTGATGCAATTGTTGAAGACGGTGTAGAACTTCTTGGCTATACCACTTGGGGGTGTATTGATCTTGTTTCAGCAGGAACCGGTGAAATGAAGAAACGCTACGGTTTTATTTATGTTGATCGGGACAACGAGGGTGGAGGAACTCTCAAACGTTCTAAGAAAAAATCTTTCAACTGGTACAAACAAGTCATCGCTACAAATGGTGAGGATTTAGGATAAGAGAAAATGGCTCTATTATTTCTACAGTGGGTTGCTAGCCACTATGGAAATGCTAGAGCCTATTTTTATCTATTCAAGCTTCAAGTGAAGCCAGAAATTGTTAGTTTTGCCCCAATATGATTGTGTTATACTTGATTTAGGCAATAAAAAAGCGTAGCTAATCGCCACGCCAATTCTTGCCTACTGAACTCGTAAAATGTTGGCAGCCCGTTACAGGGCTTTTTTTACGCCAAAATTTGCGGAATTTTTGCGCACCCTTGGTGGTGTATATATGAATATGTAAAGTTGCCACAAATGCCGTAAAATCAACGTTTTAGGGTGGGTATGAATAGATAGGGTGATTTGGTTTTCATTTATCTGCAAAGTAGGCACGGACTTTTGGGGCAACTTTTGTCCCAAAGAGTTCGATGGCTTTAAGAACATCTTCATGGGGCATAGAGCCGAGGGGAAGATGGAGCATGAAGCGGTTGAGACCAAGTTCTTCAATCATTTGGATGAGTTTTTCAGCTACTTGGTCGGGATTGCCGACAAACATAGCTCCGTCTGGTCCAACTTGTTGAAGGTACTGGGAATAGCTGAGTGGTGTCCAGTGTGGGCGGTCTTTGGAGATGGCGTCAACGACTTGTTTTGTTGGGTGGAAGTAGCGTTTGCGAGCTTCTTCGCCGTCCTCCAGGATGAATCCCCAAGAGTGAGCTCCGACTTTTAGGTTTTGAGCCTTGAAGCCGTTCTCTTTCCCAATAGTCCTGTAGGCGTTAATAAGAGGTTTGAAGGCGCTTGGTTGGCCACCGATAATGGCATAGACAATCGGAAGTCCCATTTGGGCAATTTTAACGGTAGATTCGACATTGCCGCCGGTTGCTACCCAAATCGGAAGTTGCTCTTGTACGGCGCGTGGATAGACCTCACGGTTCTCAATACTTTGGGTGTGATGGCCGTGCCATTTTAGTTTGGTTTCTTGATTGGCATAGAGAAGTAAATCTAATTTTTCATCAAAAAGACTATCATAATCTCTGAGGTCTTGACCGAAGAGGGGGAAGGATTCCGTGAAGGAGCCACGTCCGGCCATGATTTCAGCGCGTCCATTGGAGAGTGCATCGATGGTAGCATATTGTTGGTAGACACGGATTGGGTCTAGGCTGGAGAGGATACTGACGGCGCTGGTAAGACGAATCTGTTTGGTACGAACAGCACCAGCTGCAAGGATGATTTCTGGTGCAGAAACAGCGAAGTCATCCCGGTGGTGCTCACCAATTCCGTAGACATCCAAGCCGACTTCATCAGCTAGTTCTATTTCTTTGACCAGTTGTTGAATACGTTCAGGATGTGAGAAGGTCTGCTGACTTCCTTCGAGTGGTGTTGTTTCACCAAATGTTGAGATTCCTAGTTCAATGTTCATCGTTGAGATCTCCTTTTATGTTCTTCACTTGAAACTAATTTATAACTAATTAGTGATAAATGCAAGGGATTTGATTTCGAAAAAATAAGGTACGTTGTTAGCGTACCTTAGATTTGTTTTTATGATACTTCCTCACATAGCGACTAGCTTGTAAAATGGCTAGGCTAATAAGGATCCCCCCGGAGACAGACCAAACAGAGGCCACTTCCAAGGAAAGGAAGATGAAGCTGAAGAGGATAGTTGTGAGAGAGAAGATTGCTAGATTTGCAAAGTAATAAAATTCGTAGCGGTTCTCTAAGACATCCTGATCTTGTTCAGGTTCATACTGTATAAAGGGACTTTCGACGGGTTGTTGGGGGTTACGGAGGACCTCTTGGTCACGTAACACATTTTCTCTTACGGGCATAATCTCTCCTTGTGCAAATCACTATATAGAATACCACATTTTCAAAGACTCTTACATTACAAAACAATGACAATACGGGAATCAGTCAATCATGAAAAAGGGTATTGAGGTGATTGGTTCCATGTCTAATGTTGATGGCTGTTATGGATTTCTCTTGGAACAGGACTTACCCGACGGATTTCTTGTAAAGGGATAATCGTTGAGACCTTGTGGGGAAGGCTATTGATAATGAGTTGGTTTTGATCTGGATTCATTTTAAGAATGGTACCGGTAACGTGTTTTTTACCGTAGATAATCAAGACCGTCTGTTTCTGATTTTGAGCTCTTTGTAATTGGGATTGAATATCTGCTAACTGCTTATGAGTCTTGTCTTTAGCATCCCCGGCTTCCAGAAAATCAGTCATTTGTTGCTTAATTGCATTCCATAATGTTGACATGGATTCTCCCCCTTTTATTCGTTTTTATTCTATTATAACGATTTTAATCTTTTCTTACAATATTGTAAGAGGGGAATTTTTCCCATATTATTTAATTTTTAATAGAAAATAGTGTAAAATAGATGTACTATCATTCAAAAAGGGAGGCGCAATGGCTGAGTTTACATTTGAAATAGAAGAAAAATTATTGGTCCTATCAACCAATGAAAAAGGGTGGACAAAGGAATTGAATCGGGTGAGCTTTAATGGTGCACCTGCGAAGTTTGATTTACGAACATGGAGTCCGGATCATCAAAAGATGGGCAAGGGGATTACATTGACGAATGAGGAATTTCAAGTATTAGTAGAGGCATTTAAGAATTAAGAAAGAGGGATACGATGAAAAAATTCTCCTTTGATAAAAAAAATCTTAGCAAGGGTAAGATTGCCATGGGGGCAGGTGCAGCTGTTCTTGTTTTTGCTGTTGGAGGAATGTTACTAAATAGTTTCTCCGGTGATGTCGAGCAGACACAATCTGGTTATCAGATTGCTAAGGTAAAGTCTGGCAATGTTGCTTCCAATACCCTTCTAACAGGTCAGATTGCGGCTAATCGTGAACAATATGTTTACTTAGATGCTGGTAAGGGAGATCTCCAAGATGTCTTGGTGAATGTTGGAGATTATGTTGGTGTTGGAACACCATTGGTACAGTATCAAAGTCAAAATGCTCAATTGGATTATGATATAGCACAGCGGGCTGTTAATAAAGTTGACCGTCAAATTTATACAGCTGAGGTCTATGGGATTGATGCAGCTACTAGCTCAGCTGGAGCTGCTACAGCCACAGATTCTAATGATCTTAGCGCAGGTTATGGCTATAGTGCGGCTACGGGTGCAGCTCAACAGAATGCTCAAAATTCTCTGTATGATTTGTATGATAGTCGTGAGGATGCGGTAGCAGGTCTTGAAAAAGCAGGAAACACGTTGAACGCAACGACTGTCTACTCTAACATTGAAGGGACTGTTGTTGAAGTGAATCGAGATGTAGCAAAATCAGCAACAGGAGCAGGCCAGGTCTTGGTGCACATTGTGAGCGAAGATGGCTTGCAAGTTAAAGGTGATGTGACAGAATATACTCTTCCAAACATTACCAAGGGACAGAAGGTCAAAATCACGTCCAAAGTTTTCCCTGGTAAGACTTGGGAAGGCGAGTTCTCTTACATTTCAAACTATCCTAAAAACGGTGGGGATAGTAATGCAGCAGCAGCGAATCCAACAGATGCCGGAGCTAAATATCCTTACAATGTTACTATCAATTCAGACGCTTCTGAGTTGAAGCAAGGCTTCAATGTTAGCATGGAAGTTCAGAATGAAGGTAAGCAAACGGTGGTTCCAATCACAGCACTGGTGACAGAAGGTGAAAAACACTATGTTTGGGTTGTTGGTAAGGATCGTAAAGCCAAGAAGGTTCAAGTTACCATTGGTAGTGCAGATGCGGAAAACCAAGCAATTTCTGCAGGTCTGAAAGAAGGCGAGCAGGTCATTACTAATCCTGATGATCAGATCAAGCAAGGTCAGGAGGTCGATAAGGATGGCGAATCTCATTAAAATCAGAGGACTCCAAAAGTCGTACCGTAATGGGGATCAAGTTCTTCAGGTTCTCAAAGACATCGATTTAGATGTTGAAGAAGGAGAATTTTTGGCGATCATGGGACCTTCAGGTTCTGGGAAGTCAACCCTTATGAACATCATTGGTCTTCTGGATCAACCGACAAAAGGATCCTATGACTTGGAAGGTCAGGAAGTTGCCCGTCTTTCGGGGAATAAATTAGCCCATGTTCGAAATCACCAAATTGGTTTCGTTTTTCAACAATTTTTTCTTCTATCAAAATTAACAGCCCTTCAAAATGTTGAACTTCCGCTAATCTATGCTGGAAAAAATGCACGTGAACGGTTAAAAACGGCTAAATATTATTTGGAAAAGGTGGATCTAGCTGAACGGATGAAACACTTGCCGTCAGAATTGTCTGGTGGGCAAAAACAACGGGTGGCGATTGCTCGAGCCTTAGCCAATGAGCCAGCGATTATCTTGGCGGATGAGCCGACTGGAGCTCTTGATACCAAGACTGGGGATCAAATCATGGAATTGTTAACCGATTTGAATAAAGAAGGTAAGACTATTATTATGGTTACTCATGAACCGGAGATTGCCGCTTATGCAAGCCGTCAGATTATTATCCGTGATGGACGTATTACACAGGATTCAGCTAAGGAAGGGGGTCTGTAATGGAAACTTGGAAATTTGCCATTGCCTCTATCCGATCTCATAAAATGCGGTCCTTCTTGACCATGTTGGGAATTATTATTGGGGTTTCAGCGGTTGTACTGATCATGGCTTTTGGAGATGGGATGAACAAGGCCTTTACCAAGAGCTTGGCTTCTTCACAACAAAATGTCCAAATCAGTTATTCTCCCATTAAATCCAAAGACGGAAGTGGAATTGTTAGCAGCCAAGAAGTATTGGAAGCTGAGAATGAATTGATGGAGGGAGGGCTCCCTCCACAACCTGAAGTAGCAGAAAATCAGATTGCTGACTTATTGAATATTCCGGGAGTTACCAAATATCTAATTTCGAACTCAGCGAGTGCAACTATTTCTTACGAGAGTAAGAACGTTAAGGGTGCGATGCTTACAGGGATTTCAGACTCTTACTTCGAGTCTCAAAAATACCAAGTTCTTGCTGGCCGGAATTTTGTAGCAGCCGATTATGAGCAGTTTGCTCGGGTTGTACTATTAGATAAAACGTTAGCCAATAAACTTTTTGATAATCCGGAGAATGCCTTGAACCAGCTTATCAAAATTCAAGGAAACAACTATCGGATTATGGGCGTATTTGACTATGATAAGAATGATTTTACCGCCCAGTATCAATATCCTAATGGGCAATTACTGATGACCAATACTCAGTTGGCTGCAGAGTTTTCTGTTCCTGAAATTCAGTCCATTGTCATCGGTGTAGAAGATGTGAATCGTTCCTTAGAAATTGGAGGGGCGGCAGCTCGTCGCCTGACCCAACTTGTTCGTCCGGCTCAAGGAGAATACCAGGTGATGGACTTTTCTGATCAATTGGCAGAAATTCAACAAACCGTAGGAATTATGCAGTTGGTAATCGGTTCGATTGCAGGTATCTCCTTATTGGTAGGTGGTATCGGTGTCATGAATATTATGTTGGTATCGGTAACAGAGCGGACTCGAGAAATTGGTCTGCGGAAAGCCTTGGGAGCAACGCGTCGAAACATCCTAACGCAGTTCTTGGTAGAATCAGTGGTTCTTACCCTTATTGGAGGTTTCATCGGTCTTGCGCTTTCTTATGGAGTTGTTTTCTTGATTGGAGATAGTCTCAATGCAGCCTTTGGTGGTCCTCCAGTCATCAGTATGCAATCTGTTGTTGGATCGACCCTCTTTTCAATTACGATCGGTGTTATTTTTGGATTGCTTCCAGCGAATAAAGCTTCTAAATTGAATCCGATTGAAGCCTTGCGGTACGAATAAAGACGAGTAGGATTCAAGAATTGGCGTAGCTGTGTTGGAAATGCGCAGCACATCAATATAGCTAGGGTCAAGTTCTAAGTTGATGGGTCATCAAATAGAACTTGGCCTTTTTAGGGCTCTTTGGTAACTGTAATGGGTGAATAGAGTACCGTTAGCGATGATATTTAATTTTTAGAGCTAGTTATCATCGCAGCCTCTATTACTATAAAGACTTGCTTATTACAGATATTTAGAACGAAAACTATTGCAAACAACTTTCTGTCCACAGGATTAATATGATTGTTTTTTAGTTTTTGACTTTCTGACTGGGATAATGGTAGAATAGTGAGGATGAAAAAAGGAGAGGTAAGATGGTGAAACCTAAATACAATCGTGTCTTGATTAAGCTATCCGGTGAAGCTCTAGCGGGTGAACGGGGTGTCGGGATTGATATTTTAACGGTCCAAAAAATGGCAGCAGAGATTGCGGAAGTTCAGGCTGCTGGTGTAGAAATCGCTCTGGTTATCGGAGGCGGTAATTTGTGGCGAGGTGAGCCGGCAGCAGCAGCAGGTATGGATCGAGTGCAAGCGGACTATACTGGCATGTTGGGGACAGTGATGAATGCCTTGGTTATGGCAGATTCCTTGCAACAAGCAGGTGTGGATACACGGGTACAAACCGCCATTCCAATGAACCAGGTTGCAGAACCTTTCGTTCGTGGACGGGCTTTACGACATCTTGAAAAAGGTCGGATTGTGATTTTCGGAGCTGGTACGGGTTCCCCTTACTTTTCAACGGATACCACAGCTGCTCTTCGAGCTGCGGAAATCGAAGCCGAGGCTATCTTGATGGCTAAAAATGGTGTAGACGGTGTTTATAATGCCGATCCACGGAAGAATGCTGACGCCATTAAGTTTGACGAACTGACTCACCGGGATCTTTTGAATAAGGGATTGGCAGTAATGGATTCTACAGCATCCAGCCTTTCAATGGATAATGACATTGACCTAGTGGTCTTTAATATGAACGAATCAGGGAACATCCGTCGCGTTGTCTTCGGAGAACAAATTGGAACAACTGTTTCGAATAACTCACAAAAAGGAGAATAATGAATGAGTAATACAATCGTAACCAAAGCACAAGAACGGATGAGCCAATCTCATCAAAGCCTTGCTCGTGAATTTGCAGCTATTCGTGCAGGTCGTGCCAATGCAAGTTTATTGGACCGTATTAGTGTGGAATATTATGGTGTAGAGACACCTTTAAACCAAATTGCTTCTATCACAATTCCAGAAGCTCGTGTTCTTTTGGTGACGCCATTTGACAAATCTTCGTTGAAGGATATCGAGCGTGCTTTGAATGCTTCTGACCTTGGAATCACACCTGCAAATGATGGATCTGTGATTCGTTTGGTGATTCCTGCTTTGACAGAGGAAACACGTCGTGATTTGGCGAAAGAAGTGAAAAAAGTCGGTGAGAATGCTAAAATTGCAATCCGTAACATCCGCCGTGATGCAATGGACGAAGCTAAAAAGCAAGAAAAAGCAAAAGAAATCACAGAAGATGAATTGAAAGGTCTAGAAAAAGACATTCAAAAAGTTACAGATGACGCTGTTAAGAAGATCGATGAAATGACAGCTGGGAAAGAAAAAGAAATCCTAGAAGTCTGAGTTCGTGAGAAGAGGTTGGCTGTGCCAACCTTTTTTTGAAAAGGAGTAATTATGGAAAGTTTATTAGCGACGTATATCGTGGGTCTTATTACGGATGAGAATGATCAGTTTTATTTTGTTCAAAAGGAAGGGCAGACCTATGCTCTCGATAAGACAGAAGGAGAGTATGCCTTAGGGAATTCTGTTAAGGGCTTTACTTATGTGGATATGAAGCAGAAGCGACGCTTGACGACTATTGACGTGACTGCTGACCGTACGAGCTTTGGTTGGGGAGAAGTGACAGAGGTTCGACGTGACTTGGGTGTGTTTGTGGATACGGGGCTTCCAGATAAGCAAGTGGTAGTGTCTTTGGACATTCTTCCAGAGTTAAAAGAGTTGTGGCCTAAGAAGGGAGATCGTCTCTATATTCGGTTGGATGTGGATGCTAAAGAGCGGATTTGGGGAATTTTAGCCAGCCCAGAAGATTTTCAACGCTTGGCTGGGCCCGCTTATGACAATATGCAGAACCAAACCTGGCCTGCTATTGTCTATCGCTTGAAGTTAAGCGGTACTTTTGTATATCTACCTGAGAATAATATGTTAGGCTTTGTTCATCCGTCTGAACGGTTTACGGAGCCTCGCTTGGGACAGGTTTTGAATGCTCGTGTGATTGGTTTTCGGCAAGTTGATCGTACCTTGAATTTGTCTTTGAAACCCCGTTCTCATGAAATGTTGGAAAATGATGCCCAGATGATTGCCCAGTACCTACAGTCAAATGGTGGTTTTATGACCCTGAACGACAAATCTTCACCACAGGCTATTAAGGATACCTTTGGTATCTCTAAAGGGCAGTTTAAGAAGGCGTTAGGGGGCTTGATGAAAGCCGGTCATATCAAACAGGACGAATGGGGAACAGAGTGGATTGGGGAGGATGACCATGCGTAAATCCTTTTACCATTGGTTGATGACACAGCGGGATTCCAAGCTGGATTCGGAAGCGGCTAGTTTGGCAGAATTGGTCTTTACGGATACCGCTTTTCCCCGCCAAAGTAGTGATTTTGATCAGATTAGCCGTTATTTGGAGGAAGAAGCCTCTTTTGCCTTTAATTTAAGTCAATTTGATCGTATTTGGGAGACTTATTTATCCCATTGAGCAAAGACAAGGGGCAGGGAATTTGTTATACTGATAGGAAAGAAGCAAAAAAGGAGAATCATTTGCAAGAATTTTCGACTGAGTTAACCTTAAATTATCCGGATGATCTATTGCTCTTATTTGGTTCTAATGAACGGAATCTGAAACTTTTGGAGGATTATTTGGATGTTGTCATCCATGCTCGGACTGAGCGGGTTCAGATTCTAGGAGATGAAGAGCAGGCTTTGGAGGCGAAGGCTATTATTCAGGCTCTTCAGGTCTTGGTGAATCGTGGGATGCAGATTGCGTTGACGGATGTGGTAACCGCCATGAATATGTCTAAGGAAGATCGCCTCCATCAGTTTGTGGCCCTCTATGAAGAGGAGGTTTTAACAGATTTTCAGGGTAAGTCTATTCGAATTAAGACTCCTGGGCAAAAACTTTTTGTAGATGCGGTGAAATATCAGGATATTGTATTTGGGATTGGACCGGCTGGTACGGGGAAAACCTTCTTAGCTGTTGCTTTAGCTGTACGAGCTCTTAAGCGAGGACAAGTGAAGCGAATTATTTTAACGCGACCAGCTGTAGAAGCAGGGGAGAGTCTGGGATTTCTCCCTGGAGACCTCAAGGAGAAGGTGGATCCTTATCTTCGTCCTGTTTATGATGCTTTACATAAGATTCTAGGTAAAGAGCAAACGAATCGTTTATTGGAACGAGAAGTCATCGAGATTGCCCCCTTGGCCTATATGCGGGGCCGAACTCTGGATGATGCCTTTGTTATTTTAGATGAAGCTCAAAATACAACTGTCATGCAGATGAAAATGTTCTTGACACGGTTGGGCTTCAATTCCAAGATGATTATTAATGGGGATATTAGTCAAATTGACTTGCCCCATAGACAACGATCGGGATTACTGGATGCTATGGATAAGTTGAGTGGCTTAAAAACCCTTGGATTTGTTCATTTGACAACGCAAGATGTTGTTCGTCATCCCTTAGTATCGCAGATCATCTCTGCTTACCAACCTAAGGATATTGAAGAAGTAAAGCTATTTTCTGAGGAAGAGGAATAGCCCCCAAAAAAGCCAAACCGTGCGGTTTGGCTTTTTTTGTCACCCGTTGAGTTCATCTGGTAAAACGACGACCTGGGTATTATTTTGTTCAATGATGTAGACTTCCCGTGGATAACTTGGATTAAAGGAGTAGGGTAAATCAAATTGAATCCAAGATGCTGTTTGCGAGCTTCGATATTCAATGGTGACCTGATTGTTCGCATTTTTTAAGATTCTAAAATGCAAGGGTGAGGTTAAATCAAAGACCCCGACCAAGTTTTTGTCGATAATAAACCAAAAAGAATCAATGAGCTCAGAGGGAAGACTAGTGACAATGCCAAAGGAGGCGTAACGTTCAGTAGGATTTGAAAAAGGCATGGAAGCTCCTTTCATAGTAAAAGAGGCAGGTGGAACCCACACTGCCCCTAAGGCTAACTTTACCGATTTTTGAGTTCTAAATAGCGTTTGTACCAAATATTTACATAGGATTGGGAGAAGGGGCCACGACCATTATTGATCCAATCCACTAGAATTTTCACATTTTCCTTGAGGATAAAGTCGATATCCTCGGAGTAGTTCATTTGCTTCTTATGGCGTTCGTACTCTTCTACATCCAGTAGACGTTTTTCCCCATCCGCAAAGACCTTAACATCCAAGTCGTAGTCAATGTACTTCAGGGCTTCCTGGTCTAGGTAGTAGGGACTAGCTAGATTACAATAGTAGGAGACGCCATTATCGCGAATCATGGCGATAATATTGAACCAATACTTCTTGTGGAAATAGACAATGGCTGGTTCGCGTGTCACCCAACGACGACCATCACTCTCGGTAACCAGTGTATGATCGTTGACGCCAATAAGGGCGTTCTCTGTTGTTTTTAGTACCATGGTATCGCGCCAAGTACGGTGCAGATTCCCATCATGCTTATAACTTTGAATTGTAATAAAGTCGCCTTCTTTTGGAAGTTTCATATGCTACCAACTTTCTACAATACACTTACCTTTCAATTATATCACAAATGAAAGGAAATAGGAGATGGGAACCTTACATGTGGTAGTCCTTGTTCTGAAAAGTCTAGTCTAAGTCGCGCAGGGCCTGGTCAATCTTGCTTTTAATCAGGTTATAGTCGAAGCCTTTGCGGAGTAGGGCTTGGCTCAGACGTTGTTTGAGTTGAAAGCCTTCATGTCTTCTTTGGTAGCGGCGGAGGGCTTTGTCAAGTTCTTTTTCTAGGAGTTCTTCTTCGGTTTCGCTGTCTTTTTCCCAGTTTAGTTGGCTCATGGCAAAGCGAATGGTATCGGAAGTGAAACCTTTTTGGTAGAGAGCCTGGGTAATCTTGGTTTTGAGGTTGCGGTGGCTCAGACGTTGGCTGTATTTGCGTTGGAGTTTTTCGGCTTCTTTGAGAGCCAGCGGGCTAAAGTCGAATTCTTGGAGGGTTTGGGTGATAAGGTTTGGGGTAATTCCTTTTTGTTTGAGCTTTTCTTGGAGACGGTAGGGGCCTTTATTGCCAGTACGGAGTTGTCCTTCGAGATAGTTTTGGCAGTAGCGTTGGTCGTTAATCCAGTTGTCAGCTTCCAGATTCTGAAGGATGGAGCTAATCTGAGAGGGAGCAATCTTGTATTTGACTAGGTAGTCGTGGACTTCTTTTTTGGTGCGATTTTGGAAGGAGATATAGTAGAGGGCTAGGTTTTTACCGTAAGAAATTTGTGCGAAGGCCTGGATTTCTTCCAGTTCTTCTTCTGTGACCTCCTTGCCTTGGGATAGTAAATAGCGGACAATGGTGTCTTCGGTGATGTAGAAGCTTTGCCCTTGGTCGGTTTCTAAGAGATAGAGTCGTTTTTTCTTTTCAAGTTTTGTGATTTTCATAGGTCTATTATACCTTTTTGTTGTAAAATAAGAGGTATGAAAGTAAAACAAGGGATTCCATTAAAAATTAAACGAATGGGTATAAATGGAGAAGGTATCGGTTTCCATAGGGGGACTCTGGTCTTTGTGCCGGGTGCTTTGAAAGGGGAGGAGATTTTTTGTCGGATTAGTCGGGTCAAGTCCAACTATGCGGAGGCTCGTTTGCTTAGGGTCAACAAGGCGTCACGCTTTCGAGTGGACCCGGCCTGCCCGATTTATGAGACTTGTGGGGGCTGTCAGATTATGCACTTACAGTATCGGAAGCAACTTGAGTTTAAGCGGGATGTTTTAAAGCAGGCTTTGAAAAAATTTAAACCAGAAGGTTATGAGGATTATGAACTTCGTCCCACCTTAGGGATGAAAAAACCGACTTATTATCGGGGAAAATTACAATTTCAGACTCGACGTGTGAAAGACAAGGTTGCGGCTGGATTATTTGAGGAAAATTCTCATCGTTTGGTACCAGTGATGGACTGCCTGGTTCAAGATAAGATGACCCAGACTATTATTAATCGAACTGCTGAATTATTGGATGATTTAGATATTCCGATTTATGATGAGCGAAAAGGTCAGGGAGTGCGAACGGTCATGGTTCGACGCGCTCGCAAAACCGGTCAGGTTCATATGATTTTTGTATTGAGTCGACGTTTGGACTTAAGTTTGGTGGTGAGGAAACTGACAGAAGCTTTTCCAGCAATTCAAACTATTGCGATCAATATTCAAGCCAAGAAAACCAGTGATATTTATGGGGCAGAGACTGAAATCATTTGGGGAAGGGAGCATATTCAGGAAGGGGTGTTAGACTACAGTTTTGAATTATCTCCGCGGGCTTTCTATCAACTCAATCCCCATCAGACGGAGGTTCTCTATCAAGAAGCGGTCAAGGCTCTGGACGTACGGGAGACCGACCATTTAATCGACGCCTACTGTGGCGTTGGAACTATCGGCTTTGCTTTTGCCAACAAGGTCGCATCCGTACGTGGGATGGATATAGTGCCAGAGGCTATCCAAGACGCTAAGATTAATGCTAAACGTATGGGTTTTAGTAATACTCATTATGAAGCAGGGACTGCGGAGAGCATTATCCCTCGTTGGTACGCAGAAGGATACCGAGCTGATGCCTTGATTGTGGATCCGCCTCGAACGGGTTTGGATGAAAAACTATTAAAGACGATTTTGACCTACCAACCAGAGAAAATGGTCTATGTATCTTGTAATGTGTCAACTTTGGCTCGGGATTTAAAAACCCTGGCTAAAGCCTACCATATTGATTACATCCAGTCTGTAGATATGTTTCCCCACACTGCTCGAACAGAAGCTGTGGTTAAATTGAGGAGAAAATAGGAGGAGAAAAGTTGAAAGAGCAGGAATTTTTAAAGGATATGGAGCAATGGCTGAAATTGCAGGTGACAACCAATGAAATGGCAGTAGCTGAAAGTCACCGTATCTGGGAAGAAGAGAAGGATGAGGCAGCACGTGAGGCTTGGATTCGTTATGAAAGTCGTTTGGATGCCTATAGCTTTTTGCTTGGCAAATTCTTAAATTTGCATGATGGTAAGTCTTTCCATGACTTACCCGAGGGATTTTTAGATAAGAGATTTTATTAAAGATTACGATTGGTCAAGACGAACATTTTAGCTGCTTGATTAATAAAGTTTAGTTTTAAACATACTAAGATTAGTAGTGAGGAAATCTTCGATGAAAGATTTTCTCACTACTTTTTCTTCATGTTACGGTAGAGGAGGTGTTTTGTTAAGTCGTATTTCAAACTGGCAAACCACTTGTTTTGGCTGGAATTTTTTCAAGGATCATGCAAGACAAAGTGAGAGAATAGTTTTGGTATTGATGTGAGTGAGGCTAGTTCAGAAATAGCAGTTTTCGTTAATACTGATAGAGTGACGAACTATACCATCTCTAATGATGCAATCGGCTTTTTAAAATTGTTAAAGGATCTGGAAACTATCTCTTCACTTGAGATGATTTTTGAAGTTAGAGGAGTTTATTCACACCGCCTTCAAGTTTTTCTTGAGAAAGCTACTATTCCTAGTTTAAGATTGATTTTCATTGACGATAAAAGGCCATATATGTTAACAGATTCTTTTTACTTTGAAGCATTTTTATTTTATAATAGATTTGAAATGAAATAGAAGGGATAAGTATTGCATGAAGAATCGTAAAGGTTTTGATTGGTATGGATTGAAACATCGCTACTCCTTCTGGAAGTATCATTTTGGCTTGGCCAGTGTGCTTTTAGGGGCTTTATTAGCATCAGGTACTGAAGCTAAGGCTGAAGAGTCAGAGATTTCAAACGATCAATCAGCTGCTAGTGGACAGTTGGAAGAAGTGGAGACCTCCTTGACAGAAGCTGAATCGACTGCTTTTGCTTCAGAGCAACCGATTCTCTTAACTCCTTCAATGGGTTTAGCTCAAGAAGGATCAGAAGGTCTAACGGTTGAGTCTCAACCGTCTGCTAGTTCAAATGATCAGAATGAGGAGGAAGAGATTCGCACAAGTTCTTCTTTATTTGGAATAGCCAACGAGTCTGCCCTAACCAAGGCAAGTAAGGAAGCCGTTCAGCCAACAGGGGAGTCAGCTTCTACAGTGGCATCGACTTCTGAGGTTAATTCTGAAGAATTAGTTCAAGTAAGTCAGCCAAGTTCGGTTGTTTCGGTGCCTACCAGTTCTAGCAAGGCTGACGAACTTGAGGTTGAAGTAGCTGATACTCCAATCAAAGAATCAGTTTATAAAATTTTGACTGCTGTTCGTCTAAAAGAGATGAGCCCACAAGAGATTTCTCAGTTGGGTATCTATGATTTAGGTGATTTTAAAATGACACGCGAATTATTCGCACAGTTAAGTGACGAGCAAGTGCGTGCACTAACCTTTAATCGTAGCTATCAGAATTTACGTCAAGGAGTTGCTGTCTCCGGTGGATCCTTCAGGGCTGCTACAGAGACTTCTAGTAACAAGCCAAATGATGGATACAGCACATCGGAACGTAAATTGATACGAGAGGGTTATAGCCCTTATCTAGATCCTCGACCTGATAGAACAACGGTTTTAGTATCCGAGAATGTTTTCGCTAATGATCTTGGGGATGGTGTGCGTCCTAAGGAAATTGGACGTCAGTACACTTTCTCGGTTTCTAAAGAAGACGTTGATAAGGAAGGATTTGCGAGGTATCTCTATGTGACTGTGACCCAAAATGGTGGTGTTCTTAACACCTTGACCATTGATGCAACACAACTTTCTAATGGTCAAGTCATTGCATTAGATCAATCAGCAGATGGAAGTGGTCCCTATTCAGTTTTGTTTGTTACAGTCTCACCGATTACGGGTATCCCATCTTTACGTATTCAAAAACGTATGGATAATGCGGCGGTAGCTTACTTACAGATCTATGGTACAAATATGTACACGCAAACACATCCAGCCTCAACACACCAGGTCAAACGGGGTATTTGGAGAACGCAGATTACTAAATTCCTTGAGGATGAGACTAATAAAGAATTGTATCCGACCTTTGTTCAGTATGGTTGGGATGAACTCACAAATTATACAACCAAACCTGTTGATATTAAAGGTTATGAATTGGTTAGGATAGAGGGAAACGAGAACTACACTATTAATAGTGAAGTTGTTACTCGGGATAAAGAAACTGTTGATGGTGTTGAGCGTACTGTTCTCTATAAGAGAAATGTAACAACTCGTGGAACTGCATATCGTAAGCTTACATTATTAGAGGATGGTAAGACTAAGGTTGAAGCTTATATTACTTGGGCTAAAGCTCCTGGAACGTTTTCTACAAGTGTGAACATTGATAAAGACAGAATTGCTGCTGAGCTTCCAGAAGCCAAAGATTTTTTCAACAATAAAGATAAGTATTTTATTTATGATGATATAGATAAAACTCAAGAGGAGCAGACACGTCGGTCGGATAACGGTATTAAAGGGATTGTCGAATTTATTCAGCTTCGCTATAAGAGTCCGACAGGATCAACTGAAGCACCTACAGTAGATGAATATGCAACAGCAGCCAGAGAAGTTGTCCTAGAACCATTTACGGCTTCGAATTCTCGTTATAATCTTGGACGTACATACGATGTTAATAATTCGGTTTTTGAGCCAGATGATGTTATTTACTATTATCGTGCGAAGACCGCCAATGTTTTTGTAACCTATACAGATACGGATGGAAATCCCCTTAAGATTCCACAAAATAATACGTATGTAGAGAAAGTAACAGATGTTCGGGATGGTAAATACGATTCTGAATACAACACTAGCGATCACAAACCTAATACCATCAAGACAGAAGATGGAAGAACTTATAAATTAGCGGTAGCTGGTAATTATACTGTTGGGGCTGTGGACAATAATAATCACCTCGTTTCGAGTGCCCCTGTTTCTGGAAAAGTAAAAGAAGAAGATCAAACTGTTACTTATGTTTATCAAGAGGCAAAAGGGGATGTTGTTGTTCTTTATCGTGTAAATGGAACAGGTGAACCCATTACGGGTACTTCTTCAGATGGTAAGACGATTGGTAATGTTTCAGATACAGAAACAGAAGAGAAACGTGCTTGGGAAGGGGCAATTGTTGATACTTCAAGAACTTCAACAGGTACAAATTATTCAACAATTGATAACCGTCCAGCTTATATCACAACAGCAGACGGGAAAATCTACCGACGTGTAGAGAATAATGTTGGTGGTGTTGAAGAAGGTAAAGTTGTAGAAGGCACTACTCGGATTGTCTATAATTATGAATTGGTAAAAGGTTCTGTGAGGGTTCATTATGTGGACGAAAATGGGAAACAACTTAACCCCCCTGTAATGGATGAAGAGAATGCTGATACAGGTACTGCCTATAATACTAGCGATAGGAAACTTTCTACAATTCTAACTGCAGAAGGCAAGGAATATGAACTTGTACCAGCAGGGACGTATCCAATTAGTAAAGTTGATGGAGAGGGACACTTAGAATCAACCGATCCAACATCTGGTAAGGTAGCAGAGGGAACAAAGGAAGTCACCTATGTTTACCGTGAGGTGAAAAAAGATAAGGCAGTCATTGTCTACCGATATATTGATGCAAAAGGGGATGTTGTAGAAGAATTAGAACGAACTAGTGAGTTCGAAGGTAGGGGTGGAACCGGTGTTCCTTATACCGAAGAAACCAAACAAGGTGTCATTGACAAGTACTTGAAGCAAGGTTACAAGTTAGTTAAAGATGAATATGGTCCCGGTAAAACCTTTGATGGACAAGATGGTGTTGATACCTACCACATCGATTTGACACCGAAAATAGTACCATTTGAACCCAATAAACCGGTTAAACCAGGTGAAGAAGTACCAACCGATCCAGATAAACCAAATTATCCAGATCCAAGCAATCCGGATGCTAAAGATCCAAATGCACTGAAAAGAACGGTAACTCGTACAGTAACTTATTACACAGAGGATGCTGATGGTAATAACCGCCAACCAGTATCTGAAGATCGCATTCCAACTAAGACAGATACTCTTCATTTCCGTAGAACAGGAACTATTAACCTGGTTACTGGTGAAGTAATGATGGGTGACTGGACCTTGACGGATGATAAGTATGAAGAAACTACAGAAATTAAGACGGGAGAATTCAAAGATTACGAAAATCCAAGTCTAGAAGGATATACTCTTCATTCTGAAGAAGTGGACCGTGGTACTTCAACATCAACTGAAGCAACAGGAGCACACACTAGAGTTCAGGCAACTGATGAAGATTATCACGATAAAGTCATCTATCGTCCAATAGTTGTTCCAAAAGGTCATGTCGTTGTCCACTATAAGGATACCAAGGGTACTACCATCAAGGATGACTATAAAGACACCGAAGATTCACCAGTAGGCGAAGGCTACAATACAGGTGAAAACGATAGTGAGAAACCACCAGTTATTGAAAGTAATGGTAGGAAGTATATCCTTGTTCCAGACCGTACAGAAGGTTCCGAAATAGGTAAAGTTGTCGAAGGAACAACAGAAGTTACCTACGTTTACCAACAAGTGGGTGGTGAGGTTAAGGCTCGCTATGTTATCGAAGGTGGGGAGACTGAACTTCAAAATTCAGTTGTTGTAAAACCAGCAGATAGTCCAATTGGTGAAGTTTATCAAGGTACTAGACCTGAAACTATCGAAAAAGATGGTCATACTTATGTTCTTTCAGCCGCTAATCCAGTTCGTATGAACCAGGGAGATGCCCCTGAATCAGGAGAGGTTAAAGAAGGTGAACAGACCATCGTTTATCAGTATGTCCTAAAAGAAACTCCACAACCAGAAGTGAAGAAGGGTCGTGTGGTTGTTCACTATGTGAACGAAGCGGGTGAGACGATCGCAGCTGATGTAGTGGATACACCAGAATCAGATGTAGACACGCCATATGATACAAGTGACCACAAACCTCAGATCATTGAAAAAGATGGCAAGCGCTATCTCTTCACCAAGGTTCAAGATGGGGATCAGGAAACTGGCAAGGTAGTTGAAGGTGAAACAAGTGTTACCTATGTCTACAAAGAACTAGGTTCCTACTTGCCTTATATCCCAGGAGTAGACAATCCAGGGGATCGTCCACCTGTACCATATGATGACACACCATTGGTACCAGGAGATAACCCCCCATTGCCATATATTCCGGGTTATACCCCGAAAGATCCAGATGGAAATCCCTTGAAGCCAGTTGATCCAACAGATCCAAGTAAAGGTTATGTACCGCCATCAATTACAGATCCAAACGATCCA
>NZ_SPPZ01000280.1 GCF_004570525.1 Streptococcus sp. WM07
GTATTGGCTTCATTAACTCAAATGAAAAATTGATTTGAGTCAAATCAAAAATTGATTTGAGTCAAAATCAAAATTGATTTGACTTCATCAAATTTAAAAACTTTACATGTCAAAAGATACTGTTAAGTAAATGAAAAGACAACCCAGACTAGAAGAAAACATTTGTTCACTTTGTAATTAACAAAGGACATGTATTCAAAATATACAAAGGATTCTTACCACTCAAGATTAACAACAACCCAATTCTTTAAAAATGAGCGAAAGATTCGAATAGACAATTCACTAATGATGATATCTATGGGAAATAAGCCATTAAAAGATACTCAAAATCATTAGTTACTAGAGAAATTTAAATTAAAACACAGTGAGATACCACTAGAC
>NZ_SPPZ01000281.1 GCF_004570525.1 Streptococcus sp. WM07
ACAAAGGGTAAAGGAAGAGAGGGGGAATGAGGTCAGCCAGGGCCAGAAGACAATGGAGTGCTGCCATTCTTACCTGAAACTGTAGCAATTTTCCAAGAATAAACATTTCTTAATTTTCAGATGGTGATTTTAGGCATTTTCCCTCTGTACATTTGCTTTGTACTTGTTTCTTTGCAAAGTGGAACTCTATAACCTCTTCACGTCTCTGTTACCAGAAGATCATCCTCCATTTGACGATTAGAATAATAGACATGCATGATTTTGATGAAAATACGATCAGAGGGTTTGATGGCTATTTCCTTAATATGGTAATATACCTATGCCTTTTTTTATATATCTATTTTGTCTCTATAATTAAATCTATATCTAAATATAAATATC
>NZ_SPPZ01000282.1 GCF_004570525.1 Streptococcus sp. WM07
GAATGTCTTTTATTCTTGGGTAAAAAAATGGTTTCATGAAAAGAGACCAGCAGAAGCTCTTGAGTCATTACTCAGTTCCTTTGTTCGACGCATATTTATTGAATGTCGTGTTGTGCCAGGCTCCGTGTGGGCATATGTACACCAAACCGGATCCTGGCTCTGAGAAAATCATGCTGTGGTTGGGGGGAGATGGAACAGAGAGGGAACAAAGGGAAAGAAATAAACACTGTGTTAAAAGGGAACCATGAAAAAAATGGTGGGAACCAAGATGATGGAAAATGGATTCTACAGAGCGACAGAAGCCCAGCGTTAGTTATTCTCGCCAGGCTCTGGAGGGACGTGGAATCGGCTGGTAAGGGACAGCAGGCTCAGAGCAGATGC
>NZ_SPPZ01000283.1 GCF_004570525.1 Streptococcus sp. WM07
TCTTTTCATTTTTTAATATTAAAAAAAGAAGAACAAAGAGAAATTTTTTTTTGTTTTTTTTTGAGGAAGATTAGCCCTGAGCTAACTACTGCCAATCCTCCTCTTTTTGCTGAGGAAGACTGGCCCTGAGCTAACATCCATGCCCATCTTCCTCTACTTTATATGTGGGACGCCTACCACAGCATGGCTTTTGCCAAGTGGTGCCATGTCCGCACCCGGGATCCAAGCCGGCTAACCACGGGCGGCTGAGAAGCGGAACGTGCGCACTTAACTGCTTCGCCAGCAGGCTGGCCCCTAGATATATATTCGATATGATATAAATAAATATGTGCACAGTTGCATGTGTATACATACACATGCATATATATATATGTATTAGGG
>NZ_SPPZ01000284.1 GCF_004570525.1 Streptococcus sp. WM07
ACAGAGAATAGCGCCATAAGCCAATCGACGTGCGCCCACGCAAAAGCTGTTGTCGACCGCGTATTGCGGTTTTTCAAGGTAGCGGATCGCAAGCGAGCCATTCAGTTTGCGATGGTGTTGTTCAATGCGGCCGCCAGATACCGTGCCGTGCGCGAGGCGGTGCAACTTGCCACCTGATGCGGTGTCCCAGTCGCTACGATGTGTCCACCTTGTGCACCCGCACCAGGACCGATATCGATCACCCAATCGCTGGAGGCAACGAAGTGCATGTCATGTTCGACCACCACGACGGTATTGCCAGCCTGGACCAGTGCGTCCAGCTGCAGCAACAGGCGGTCCACGTCGGCCGGATGCAGGCCCGTCGTAGGTTCGTCCAGTAC
>NZ_SPPZ01000285.1 GCF_004570525.1 Streptococcus sp. WM07
TCCTACGGGTGTCTGCCAGCGCAAATAATCGCGGCTTTCCCCGTCTGTAGGCCCGATAAGCAGGCGCATCGGGCAAATGTGTTAACCCGGTGCGCCTTATTTCATGCCGGATGCGGCGCGAGCGCCTTATCCGGCCTACGGGCTTACTCGGCAGACATCTTATGCTCGGTAACCTGATTAATGGTTTCCGGTCCCTGTTCCGGTTTCGGCAGATCGAGTGACGCGAGCGTGTTGTAAGCCGACTGGCTCACACCGCCCTCGAAGCTCATCTCGCTCGCCCCCGGCAGCTGGTAAGCATTCGCGCCCGGATTCCATTTCTTAAAGAACTCCGAAAGATCCGTCTGGGCGACCCAGGAGGCACACAGCATCAGCGTGTCCGC
>NZ_SPPZ01000286.1 GCF_004570525.1 Streptococcus sp. WM07
CAACATGCAATTGGATAATGATGCTGCGATGCGGCATCATTCATCTGTCTCCTCTACTTCCTCCAAGGAAATAGATTCAGCCCGCTCTCGCAGCGGGCTTTTTTTTGCTTCATCGCTTAAGATACCCTTGCTTGACCATACACATAAAGGAGGCAAGTTGATGATTTCTTTGTTGCGCGCCGTGGGCATGCTTGCGCTGATGGCGCTCGGCGCCTGCTCGGAGGAGCGGCACCCGTTTGAGCGCCATTTGGCCCAGTTGCGTCCGGACACGGTCACAGCGCTGCCCGATATGGGCTGGCCAGCCGGCACGCTGCTGTGTCCGATGGGTCTTTATCAGATTGAGCTGAGCGACTCGGCGCCTCATGCAGATCGCGTTAACT
>NZ_SPPZ01000287.1 GCF_004570525.1 Streptococcus sp. WM07
CCCACAGCTGTATATGATGCTCCACATCCTCGTCAACACCTAGTATTGTCAATCTTTTTCTTTTTAGCCGTTCTGGTAGGTGTGTAGTAGTATCAAAAACCAAAAATCTATAGTTTTTAGCTTTCATCTTCCTAATAACTTACGAAGTCAAGCACATTTTTATTAGCCATTTGGAGATTCCATTTAATGAATTTTATGTTCAGTTTCTTTGCCAGTGTTTCTGTTGTATCTGTCTTTTTCTCATTGATTTGTAGGCATTCTTCATATATCCTTGATGTGAGTGTTTTGTCAGCTATATGTGTTAAAAATATCTTCTTCTAGCTTGTGGGTTGCATTTTCTATCAATGCTATTTTCCAATATATATAAAATGATATTTTG
>NZ_SPPZ01000288.1 GCF_004570525.1 Streptococcus sp. WM07
ACTGAATCTGCATCTAAGACAGCATCAATAATTGAATCACTTTGACCATTCACTTGGACATCGCGTGCTTGTTTTGTCATTTGTACTTCACGTTTTTGAATACGGACATTCAAATCAGAAATTTCACTATATAATTTAGATACTTCTGATGATAGCTTGTTCTTTTTAGCTGTTAATGTATCGATTTGTTTGGCCGTTTCAACCATATCATTTTCAATCGCGGCAACTTTTGCTTCTGCATCTGACATTTGGCTAGTTAACGCATTAATTTTTTGATCTTGTTGTTGAATCTTTGTATCGTATTCATCTGCAAATGCTGCGGATGGTAACGCTACGCTTGTTAAGGTAATGGAACATACCATTAGAGCCGATAATACAC
>NZ_SPPZ01000289.1 GCF_004570525.1 Streptococcus sp. WM07
GGCCAGTTCGGACAGGGCTGCGCCCGCCAATTTCGCTTCGTCGATGGTAATTTCCGACACGACGATGGGCGCGGGCGGCGGCGTCAGCACGGGTTTCAGTATGCGCCCGGCCAGGTACAGGCCCAGCATGGGGCCGACGACGCCGAACGGATACGCGACGGCATAGCCGACGGCCGCATCGCCATTGCCGTGCGACGCTTCCAGCGCCGCCTGCAGCGCCGCCGTGCTGGTCATGGCGCCGGCAAACACGCCGCTGGCCATACGCAGCGAGATATCGATCCACTGCCCGCCCCAGACGGACACGGCCAGGCCGCCCATGACGGCGGCAAAGGCGATCAGGTTGTGTTTCTGGCCCGCGCCGCGCAAACCGGCGAAAAAC
>NZ_SPPZ01000028.1 GCF_004570525.1 Streptococcus sp. WM07
CGATAGGATGTTTCTTTTAGAAAGACAGTGGGAGGAGCTAGAATCAGAAATCAGACATCAAAAACGACAAGAAGAGCTCCGTCCCTTGATGGAAGAATTCTTTGATTGGTGTCGGGAGCAGTATGTCCTACCAGAGTCTAAGTTAGGCCGTGCTCTTAAATACAGTTTGGATTATGAGTCCACATTCAAGACTGTATTGGAAGATGGACGTCTAGTTCTCTCTAATAATCTGGCAGAGAGGGCTATTAAATCCTTGGTTATGGGACGTAAGAATTGGCTATTCTCCCAAAGTTTAGAGGGAGCAGAGTCAAGTGCTATTATCATGACTCTGCTTGAGACAGCCAAAGTCCATCAACTTGATAGTGAAAAATATATAGCTTATCTTCTAGAACATTTGCCAAACGAGGAGACTCTCGTAAAAAAAGAGGTTCTAGAGGCTTATTTACCATGGGCTCCAAAAATCCAAGAGAATTGTAGATAAAGAAAACTCCAAGATTAAAAGCAATCTGCTTATAATCTTGGAGTTTTGTCAATATACTCTGTTATTGGGCGCTTACGTTATTTCCTGCGTTTTATGATTGTTTTCTCATTAGGTAACAGTTTCTTTTTCTGGTTCTTCTGGTTGAATGTCTAGGTCGGTTGCGGCTTTAGAGATCAGGAGCCAGTCCCCATTTTCTTGTTTCACAAATGCCAAGGTGACGGAGCGGTAGTCTCCTACTTGGTTACTTTCATAATAATAGGTTTTTGTTTGGAAACTCTGGGAATTGGTTTCGACGGTGCCGTCGCTGGTTGAAGTTGGTTCTCCAAAGCGAGCACGAATGTCTTCTAAGTTGCTACCTCCAGCTCCTGTGGTACTATCGCCGAGAACAAGGTCGTCATAATCTTTTTGGGTCCACGTAAAATCGGGTTCAGATGTAGTTTCCTCTGATTCCCAATAGGTTTCGTAGTTGTAAAGATACTCTTCGAAGAAACTCTCATAGGTGGATATTGTGATTAAGGAAATTCCGGTACCAAGGACAGCTAAAACAGTGCTTATGATACCTAAGGTTTTCTTGTTTTTACGATTGATCCAAAGTTCAATAACTCCAAAAATAAGGGCAGCAAGTCCAAGAATAAAGGCAAAAGTATTCAGGATTGGGATCCAAGATCCGAGTAAGGTGATAACCGCCAAGGTCATTGCAATAATCCCTAAAACATGGGATTCAGATTTTTGTTCCATAATCATCTCCTAATAGTCTTTTTTATTTTTTGGGAAAGATTACTTTTAGTATAGCAGAGTTTTAGGTTTTACCAAAAGAATGTTTCTTAAAACATCTTGCTCATCTCCTGTTTGGGGAGGAGTGCTCATTGCCTTTCAATCCAAGAGTGAACACTTGTCTGTGTAACTCTTGGTCTTTTTTGATTCGGAATGTAAGCGTATACTTTAATTACAGCAGAACAATTAGGAAAGGAGTCATAAGATGAATATCATTATTAATATTCTCAATTGGTTCTCGCAGAACATTCTGCAAAATCCAGCCTTCTTCGTAGGTCTCCTCGTTTTAGTAGGATATGCCCTCTTGAAGAAACCAGGTCATGAGGTTTTTGCAGGTTTCGTTAAGGCCACGGTCGGCTACATGATTTTGAATGTCGGCGCTGGTGGTCTGGTTACAACCTTCCGTCCGATTCTGGCAGCTTTGAACTATAAGTTCCAGATTGGTGCGGCGGTTATCGATCCTTACTTTGGTTTGACCGCAGCCAATACAAAAATTGCGGAAGACTTCCCTGACTTTGTCGGAGCGGCTACAACAGCACTCTTGATTGGATTTGGGGTCAATATCCTCTTGGTGGCTCTTCGCAAGATTACCAAGGTGCGGACATTGTTCATTACAGGACATATCATGGTGCAACAAGCGGCTACCATTTCCTTGATTGTTCTACTCTTGGTTCCGCAATTACGTAACAGCTGGGGTATCTTGGCTATCGGTGTGATTTGTGGTCTCTATTGGGCGGTTAGTTCGAATGTGACGGTTGAGGCGACTCAACGCTTGACTGGTGGTGGTGGATTTGCCATTGGTCACCAACAACAATTTGCGATTTGGTTTGTCGATAAGGTGGCTCCTTTCTTCGGGAAGAAGGAAGAAAATTTGGACAACTTGAAGTTACCAAAATTTCTCTCTATTTTTCACGATACCGTAGTAGCATCTGCGACCTTGATGTTGGTTTTCTTCGGAGCAATTCTTGCAGTCTTGGGTCCTGAAATTATGTCCAATGCGGAAGTTATCACATCAGGGACTGTGTATGTAGCAGAGAAGCAATCCTTCTTCATGTATATTATCCAAACAGCCTTTACTTTTTCTGTCTATCTCTTCATCTTGATGCAGGGTGTACGGATGTTCGTATCTGAGTTGACCAATGCGTTCCAAGGTATTTCTAGCAAACTATTGCCAGGTTCCTTCCCAGCGGTCGACGTTGCGGCTTCTTATGGATTTGGATCTCCAAATGCAGTGCTTTCAGGCTTTGCCTTTGGTCTCCTTGGTCAATTGGTAACCATTGTTCTCTTGATTGTCTTCAAGAATCCAGTCTTAATCATCACAGGATTTGTACCGGTCTTCTTTGACAACGCAGCTATTGCGGTTTATGCGGACAAGCGTGGTGGTTGGAAAGCAGCCCTTACCCTTTCCTTCATCTCTGGTGTGATCCAGGTTGCGGCTGGAGCGATTGCGGTTTCCCTTCTCGGTTTGGCATCTTATGGTGGTTACCACGGAAACATTGACTTTGATATTCCATGGTTACCATTCGCTTATATTTTCAAATATCTTGGTATTATCGGTTTTGTTTTGGTCTGCCTCTTCTTCTTGATCATTCCTCAATTGCAATTTGCGAAAGCAAAAGATAAAGAAGCTTATTATGCAGGTCAAATTCCTTCAGAAAATTAAAAAATAAAGGAGAATCATTATGGTTAAAGTATTAACAGCTTGCGGAAACGGTATGGGATCCAGTATGGTGATCAAAATGAAGGTTGAAAATGCCCTTCGTGGTCTTGGTCAATCAGACTTCACTGTTAACTCTTGTAGTGTGGGTGAGGCGAAAGGTTTGGCATCTAGCTATGATATTGTTATTGCTTCTATCCACTTGGTAAATGAGTTGGAAGGACGTACCAATGGCCATATTATCGGCTTGGATAACCTAATGGATGACGCAGAAATTAAAGAAAAATTGTCACAAGTTCTTTAATCACAGTTGAAAAGGGAGCGCGGAGAATTCTCCTGCTCCCTCTTTTTATAGTAGGAGGTAGCAATATGAACCTAACACAAGCTTTGACAGAAAATAACTCTATTCGCCTCGGTTTGAGTGCAGATACTTGGCAAGAAGCTGTTCGTTTGTCGATTGATCCACTCATCGAAAGTGGGGCCGTTAAAGAAGAATATTACCACGCTATTCTTGAATCAACAGAAGAATATGGTCCCTACTATATTTTGATGCCAGGGATGGCTATGCCTCATGCTCGTCCTGAAGCAGGTGTTCAACGGGATTCATTCTCATTGATTACCTTAACAGAGCCGGTTACATTTTCAGATGGTAAGGAAGTACAGGTACTTCTAGCTTTAGCAGCAACTAGTTCAGAAATTCATACTAGTGTTGCGATTCCACAAATTATCGCCCTTTTTGAATTGGAAAATTCTATTGAGCGTTTGAGCAATTGCCAAAGTCCAGAAGAAGTATTGGCGATGATTGATGAATCTAAAAATAGTCCTTATCTAGAAGGATTGGACTTGGAAAGCTAAGCTGAGACGTTGATAGTTTAAAGGAGAGCAAAGGAGAAAAAGATGACACATATTCCAAATTTACAAGTAGCCTTGGATCATTCAGACTTACAAGGAGCTATTAAAGCAGCTGTTTCTGTTGGACACGAAGTGGATATTATTGAAGCGGGAACAGTTTGCTTGCTGCAAGTGGGCAGTGAGCTTGTCGAAGTGTTACGCAATCTATTTCCAGATAAGATCATCGTAGCTGATACCAAGTGTGCGGATGCAGGTGGAACTGTTGCAGCGAACAATGCAAAACGCGGTGCAGATTGGATGACTTGTATCTGTAGTGCAACCATTCCAACGATGAAGGCAGCCTTAAAAGCTATTCAGGCAGAGCGTGAGACTGGTGAAATTCAGGTAGAGCTTTATGGCAACTGGACTTATGAAGATGCTCAACAATGGTTGGATGCGGGAATTTCTCAAGCTATCTACCACCAATCTCGGGATGCTTTGCTTGCAGGCGAAACTTGGGGTGAAAAAGATTTGACCAAGGTGAAAAAATTGGTGGACATGGGATTCCGTGTGTCTGTGACAGGTGGGTTGGACGTGGATACCTTGAAACTATTTGAAGGTATTGATGTCTATACCTTTATTGCAGGTCGAGGGATCACAGAAGCAGAAAATCCTGCGCAAGCTGCACGTGAATTTAAGGATGAAATTCGTCGAATTTGGGGGTAGATTATGGCACGTCCAATTGGTATCTATGAAAAAGCAACGCCAAAGCACTTTACTTGGAAAGAACGCTTGGAGTTTGCTAAAGAGTTAGGATTTGACTTTGTTGAAATGTCTGTTGATGAGTCAGACGACCGTTTGGCACGCTTGGAGTGGAGTAAGGAAGAACGCTTAGAGATTGTAAAGGCAATTTATGAAACAGGTGTTCGCATTCCCACAATTTGTTTCTCAGGTCATCGCCGTTACCCTTTGGGATCTAATGACCCCGTTCTTGAAGCGAAATCATTGGAAACCATGCAGGCTTGTATTGAGTTGGCTCAAGATTTGGGAGTACGAGTGATTCAGTTGGCTGGTTATGATGTTTATTATGAAGATAAATCACCAGAAACACGGCAACGCTTTTTGAAAAATCTTCGTCAGGCTTGTACTTGGGCTGAACAAGCACAAGTTATCCTAGCTATTGAGATTATGGACGATCCGTTCATCAATAGCATTGAAAAATATTTGGCGATTGAACAAGAAATCAACTCTCCGTATCTTTTTGTCTATCCCGATACTGGGAATGTAGCTGCTTGGCATAATGATTTTTATTCCGAATTCCTACTAGGGCATCGTTCCATTGCTGCCTTGCATTTGAAAGATACATATCCGGTAACGGAGACCAGCAAAGGTCAATTCCGTGATGTGCCTTTTGGTCAAGGTTGTGTGGACTGGGAAGGAACCTTCCAAGTCTTGAAAGAGACTAACTACCAAGGGCCTTTCTTGATTGAAATGTGGTCCGAAAATTGTGAAACAGTAGAGGAAACCAAGGCTGCCATTCAAGAAGCTCAAGCTTTCCTTTACCCATTGATTGAGAAAGCAGGTTTGTAATGCTATTAGAAGAATTACGTCAACGGGTCTATGAAGCCAACGTCGCACTCCCCAAGCATGGCTTGGTTAAATTTACATGGGGAAATGTTTCGGCAATTGATCGTGAAGCAGGCTTGATTGTTATCAAACCAAGTGGAGTCGATTATGACCTGTTATCGCCTGAGAATATGGTGGTGACAGATTTAGATGGTAAGGTTGTTGAAGGAGATTTAAATCCGTCTTCTGATCTTGCAACTCACGTTGAACTCTATAAGGCTTTCCCAGCTATTGGGGGCGTTGTCCATACCCATTCGACAGAAGCTGTTGGTTGGTCCCAGGCTGGTCGCGACATTCCATTTTATGGAACAACGCATGCGGATTACTTCTATGGACCAATCCCAGCAGCGCGTTCACTCACAGAGGATGAAATTAATCGCGCCTATGAGATGGAAACAGGTACGGTGATTATCGAGACTTTCCGTGAGCGGGATTTGGATCCAATGGCTGTGCCGGGGATTGTTGTTCGCAATCATGGTCCCTTCACTTGGGGGAAATCACCGGAAGAAGCGGTATATCATAGTGTTGTATTAGAGGAAGTCGCGAAAATGGCTCGCTTTACAGAGACCATTAATCCGAAAGTGGAAGAAGCACCTCAGTTCTTGATGGATAAACACTATCTTCGTAAACATGGTCCTAATGCCTATTATGGTCAGAAGGGGCAAGGTCACTAAGGAATATTAAAGGATAAGAGATGAGACGGGATTAGGACTCAAGTCCTGGTCCCGTTCGTATGTTTTGAAATCCCTTTCCAAGAATGGTAAAATTCTTAATGTAATATTAAAAGTTGTAATAATATCGTGGTTCTTTCTTGTGGGGGCTGGATGGGGATGATATTGTTAAACATAGGTGTTTACGAAAATACCAGTGTGGAATTTTAGGAGGAAGAAATGGCCATCGATCATAGTAGTAGCGCTTTGTTGCAACACTTGTTACACTTAACTGCGCCGGAGACGATTTCGGATATCGCTAAGAATTTGGGGCAGTCTCGGCGTAAAATCTACTATCATTTAGACAAGATAAATGAAGCCTTGCCTGATCAAACGGCTCCTTTGGTCCCTCGTTCGCGGATTGGTCTGTTATTGAATCAAGAACAGAAAGAAGCCTGTCAGCAATTGTTGGATCGGATTGATTCTTATACTTATGTATTAAACAGCCAAGAGCGTATTCAGCTCTTGACGCTTTATATTGCAATTTCGACAGAGCGTGTAACAATTGAGAAGATGCAGCAACTCATTGAGGTGTCTCGGAATACTGTTTTGAGCGATCTTAGTGAGATGCGTCGTCTATTACGTTTAGATCAGTTCCGGTTGACTCTGACAACCACTAAATCGCAAGGCTATGTCCTTCGAGCACAACCATTTTCTAAAGTCCAATACGTTTACCATTTACTCTATAGTATCTTTTCAGATGGAGCAGCTCCTTTTTTAAGTATTGTAAAAGAAAAATTGAATCTAGAGAATCTATTGGACGATTTTGGTCAAATTGCTAGACAGGAATGGCCGCAGTTGGAAAAGATTGTTGGCAAACGGATTAATCGTCAAGAACTGACTTCTCTCACTCAAATTCTTCCTTACTTATTGCAAACGTATCGGAATATGAATTTGGATCTGGAACAAACAGAAGCTTTACAGGCGGATTTTATCCAGGTTCATGAACGGGTGGAATATCAAGCTGCGCAACATTTAGCGACTTGTTTAGCAGAAGAAAAAGGGATTATTCTGGATTGTCTGGAAGTAGATATTTTGACGATCCTGTTATTATCGTATCGCAAGGATGTAGACATGCATGCGACGAGTGAGGATTTTATTGATTTACGGGCAACCTTGGAACATTATATTTGGTATTTTCAAAATCAATCCAAGTACATTGTTGGAAAACCTGAGGAACTTCTCAATCAGTTGACCATGCATTTCAAATCCCTGCTTTTTCGAAAGCGCTATGGTATTTTTAGCAAAAATCCCTTATTGGAGCAGATTAAGAGTAAGTACCCGGATCTTTTTGCTTATTGTAGAGTTACCGCAAGCCTCTTAGAAGAAGCTTGGAGTATTCATTTAACAGAGGATGACATTGCAGATCTCAGTATCCAGATGGGAGGAGCCCTCAAAACACCATTGGATAAGGGAGAGGAAATTCTTCATATCTATCTGGTTTCTGATGAAGGTGTTGCAATTCAAAAGATGCTGCTTAAGCAGATTCAATACCACTTACCCAATGAAATGATTCATGCCGTCTTCACCACCGAACAATACCGTAGTGTGGAAGATCTCTTAGAGGTAGATTTGGTTATTACTACCAGTGAAGGATTTGAAGTGGAAGCCCCTACGCTTCAAGTCTCTCCAATCCTAGAATCGAGGGATATTTATCGGATTCAGCAATTCATCCAAGACCCCGGCCCCTTTTCATCTGGAATGGAATTGCGTCAACAACTAGAGAAACTCCTAACTCCATATGTATCCTCTCCAGAGGAAATGAAGCACCTCCGCTACCGCATTGAAAAACTATACGGCCAACGAATGGTGTTGAGTCAATCGGAAGAAGGGTAGCTTGAGTATGAACGGTTGCGATTTGTCGCAACCGTTTTTTTGGACAAATGAGAGAAAGATGCTTGTCTCGATATTAGTGAGGTAGAAATGGGAATTGATAAAGTTTTTTTAGATGATTGATAGGAGCTTACCTGAAAAAGTGCTATGATAGTTACAAATAGCAGACAAAGGGGGATGTTTAGATGGCGAGGGTTACAATCAAAGACATTGCTCAAATGGTAGGAGTGTCCAAGGCGACTGTATCCTACTATCTGAATGGAAATACGAGTAAGATGTCCTTGGTAACGAAGGAAAAAATTCGGCAAGCGATTGAAGAGACGGGCTATCAGCCGAATAAAATTGCTCAGAGTTTGGCGACTAAAGATACGAAGAGTATTGGTGTTGTGATTGCAGATATCACCAATCCTTTTATTTCATCTGTTATGAAAGGGATACATGATCGGTGTCAAAAGGAAGGATATAGTGTTCTCTTTACAAATTCGGATGATAATCCGATGATTGAAGCTGAGAATATTCATCGCTTACTTCAACAAAATGTGTCCGGTATTCTATTGGATCCAATTGATGCGAATGCCTCTAGTTTAAAGCGGCTTAATCCTCAGAAAACAGTGATGATTGACCGTGAGTCACAGGAAATGTTTGTTGATACGGTTGTATCGAATAATATTGCTTCAACTAGGGAGTTTTTATATAAAATGAAGGAAAGAGGATACGAGGAGCTTTATTTTGTATCCTATCCAATTGAAGGTATATCGACTCGAGAAAGACGTTATCGAGGTTTTTGTGAGGTCGTTGGAGCAGATGCTTCACGATTATTGATTTTAGGTGAGCAGGGAAGTGAAGAGCGTATTTTAGATTTGCTAGCTTCTTCTAAGAAAAGATTGGGTTTTTTTACGATGAATGGCCCGGTTCTTTTGGATTTTATGAAAATTATTAATGGAACCGTGTATCAATATCCAAGAGATTTTGGTCTAGGTTCGTATGAAGATTTGGATTGGATGCAGGTTTTAAATCCAAGTATTTCTTGTATTCGTCAAGATTCCTATCGAATTGGACAGGTGGCAGCGGATCATTTGTTGAAAAAATTGCAGCAGGATGATGAGGTAATGGAACCACAGCGGCTGGTAGTTGCGAGTGAATTGATTTTTCGAGATTCTTTTTAAACAAAGAGATACTAGCTGAGAGAATAAATTCTTACAGCCAGTATCTCTTTGTTTTTATATTGGAATAGGAAAGAAGGTATAGATTTTAAAACGGGTTTGTGTCCAGATTCTTTTTCAAGTTGTAAGCAAAGAGCAGTTATACTCTAATTTTATGGACCTTATCTTTGCACAGTTGTTGAAGAAAGTATGAACAATTATTATTTGCTTTGTAAAGTTCAGTTTACCAATTAATTCAATTAAGACTGCTTTTTATTCCTATTCAAAATGAAAAATGAAACGATTTCCTATGTAAGCGCTTGTTTTTTAGTTTAAAATAGTGTATGATAAAGATACAAGGTAAGTGAAACGGTTAACCGCAGATTGTTAATCTGGAAAGATTTATTTATCTTTAAAAATTTTACAATATTAGTTAACCGTTTCACTAGAAAGGGGTATGGATGGATTTTATAAAAATCTTAGAGGATAAATTGGAATCCTGCTATGCAGTTGCTCGGCTATATGATCAAAATCATGACTATCTCTTAGTTGCTTCAGAAGTTGAACAGGCTTGTTTTGCATATGATGTCAATGAAAATTTTGAAAAATCGTTGGTCTGGTCAGATGTAGGTGGAACAATGTCTATTATTCAAATTCCAGGGACTATGGATTTTTTAGCAACGCAACGGTTTTACCCAGGTTTTAATGCTAAGGAATGTCGAATTGTCCACGGTCATTTCATAGGAGACGGACAGTGGCAAGTGGAGGAATTGGTAGAGTTTCCGTATTTACATCGCTTTGATTTAATTCAAGATCGGACAGGTAGAATTCTATTCGTCGGTTGTACCATAGCTAACTCGAAGGAGTTTGTTGAGGATTGGTCTGATGATGGAAAAATATTTGTGGGAACTTTTGATATTGCTTCGAATTCTTTGATGGATATTCGGACTTTGCCATTGCGACTGAAGAAGAATCATGGATACTATCGATCGTTAGAGGGAGCCTATTCTCTGATTACAGGTGTTGAAGGAATTTTCCGTTTAGATTTTCCGGATTCTAGTTCGACAGGGGATTGGCTACTGACCCAGTTGTTTGAGGAAGAAACCAGTGATATAGTTCAGTTAGATCTAAATAGGGATGGGCGATTAGAAAATGTGCTCATTCAAGGTTTTCACGGAGATCGTTTCCGGATTTTAAGTGAGAATTTTGAGGCAGAATTATTTTCATACGGAGAATCTACCCCATTTGGACATGCTATTTGGGCTGGACGACTGTTGAACCAAGATCTACTGATTTTTGGCTATCGAGACGGTCGTAAAGATCTTCTTGCATTTACTTTTGAAAACGGGGATTATCGAGAAATCTTAGTTGAAGCTGGAGTTGCATCTAGTAATTGCCTGGCCTTTGAAAAGGGGGGGAAAGCGTATCTATTTTCTGCCAATAATGGCAGCCATGAAGTTGGATTGTATCAATGTTTATAAAATAAGGGGGAGAAAGAAATGTCGAAGAAAAAAGTATTAGTAACAGGAATTGTTCCAAAGGAAGGTTTGACCAAATTGATGGCAGAGTGTGATGTGACCTATTCTGAGGGAGAGCCATTTACACGTGATTATGTTTTAGAGCATTTGGGAGAATATGATGCTTGGCTTTTAATGGGGCAAAAAGGAGATCGAGAGATGCTGGATGCTGGCAAAAAGCTTGAGATTATCTCTTTAAATGCGGTTGGATTTGATCATGTGGATACTGAATATGCCAAGAGTAAAGGTATTACTGTTTCGAATTCACCACAGGCCGTTCGTGTTCCTACAGCTGAAATGACCTTCAGTCTTTTGTTAGCTGCTACGAAGCGTCTTTCTTTTTATGATAAAGTCGTTAGGAATGGTGAATGGATTGATCCGAGTGAGCGACGCTACCAAGGTTTGACTTTGGAAGGAGCGACTTTGGGGATCTATGGTATGGGACGGATTGGTTCCACTGTTGCTGGCTTTGCCAAAGCTTTTGGGATGAAAGTTTTGTATCATGATGTTTACCGGTTGCCAGAAGAGAAAGAAGCTGAGCTTGGTGTGGAATATGTGACCTTTGATGAATTAGTTGAGACAGCAGATGTTGTTACAATTCATGCTCCGCTTCTTCCATCAACTAAGCATAAATTTAATAAGGAAGTTTTCCAAAAAATGAAGAATCGGAGCTATCTTGTGAATGCAGCACGTGGTCCGATTGTTTCTGAAGAAGATTTAATTGAAGCTATTAAAACAGGTCAAATTGCTGGTGCGGGATTGGATGTTTTTGAATTTGAACCGAATGTTGCTGAGGAGCTACGTGCCCTAGATAATGTTATTATGGCTCCACATGCTGGAACTGGTACAATTGAGGGGCGTCGAACTTTGGCTGAAGAAGCCGCTGATAATATCTTATCCTACTTCGCTGGTCAGCCAGTAAATGTTGTGAATAAGTAGGGGGTGCCTTATGTTAGCAGCCTTGCAGAATTTCTTTAATGTTTTTGGAGCATCCATTGTTGTTCCAGTGATGATTTTTGTTGTTAGTCTATTTTTAAAAGTTAGTCCTAAGAGAGCACTATTTAGTGCTCTCAGGGCTGGTGTAGGATTAACAGGATTTGGTTGGATTATTTCCTCTTTTACTCCGTTAGTTACAAAGTATATTCAGCAGATGGTCGAGACGGCAGGTTTGAATCTTCCTATTGTGGATATTGGTTGGCAGACAGGCTCTTTGACAGCTTTTTCCTCATCTATTGGATTATCCTTCTTTGTGTTTGGTTTGTTAATTGAGTTGCTACTGTTTTTAGTTGGTATTACGAGGGTTTTTGTCCCATCCAACCTTTGGAATAACTTTGGCTATATGGTTTGGGGAACGATGGCCTATGCAGCAACAGGAAATTTTGCTCTTTCCTTTGCGTTCATGGTATTTGTTCTTCTCTATTCTTTGATTATGTCAGAGGTAATTGCGGATCGTTGGTCGGATTATTATGGTGTTAAAAATGCGACGATTAATTCTATTCACAATATTGAAACGTTAGTCCCAGCTTTAATCCTTGATCCACTTTGGAATCTATTAGGGGTGAATAAGGTCAAGTTGAATCCAGAATCTTTAAAAACCAAGTTGGGTATCTTCGGGGAACCTATGACTTTAGGGTTTATCCTCGGTTTGATTATTGGAATTTTGGGAAGCTTGAAGGAGTTAGGCAGTTTAGATGCTTGGGGTGGTATATTGGGCTTTGCCATGTCTCTTGCTGCGGTTATGACGGTCTTTCCTTTGATTACTGGGGTGTTTGCTAGTGCCTTTGGACCTCTTGCAGAAGCTGTTGAGAAAAATAAGAGACAGGAGAGTGAGGTCGAGGATACTCTTGCAGATAAAAAACGTTGGTTTATTGCAGTGGATGATGGAGTAGGATTCGGAGAGCCTGCTACGATCATTGCAGGTTTGATCTTAGTTCCAATCATGGTTCTAGTATCCTTATTGCTTCCTGGGAACAGGGCTCTTCCAGTTGTTGACTTGATTGCTATTCCTTTTATGATTGAGGCGATGATTGCAGTCTCTAAAGGGAATATTTTAAAAGCGATTCTAAATGGGATTGTTTGGTTCTCTCTTGGATTGTATGCAGCAAGTGCTCTTGGTCCTATTTATACAGAAGCTGTTCAGCAATATGGATCTGTACTTCCACAAGGAGTTGTTTTGATTATGAGTTTCAACCTCCTTGCCCACCCGTTGACTGCACTTGTTTTCTTCGCTTGGATTTCAGGAAATCCACTTTTGATTGGGCTTACAGTACTTATTTACCTTGTCTTCCTCTTTATTTTACGTACTAAGCGTGAAAGTATTTATAACTATCTTCGTGTTATGGCAGATAAGAATAGTGGATTCGAAGGTAGTACGGAGAAAATCTTCCTTGCAGAAGAATAGCGTCGGTTAGTCATTGGTTTTCTAATAGATGAACGCTAAAAATGTAAGCGTTTTAAAAAGAAAGGAAGTTTACATGAAAAAAATTGATGGACATGCTCACATTGTTGATGCTCTTGCAGGTTTTAATGGAAAAGGTCGCTTGAATGCTCTTGGAGATGGTTATGCTGTGTGGGATGACGGCGAGGTTATTAAACTGATTGAAGATGGATATGGAGATAAAAACTTTTTAGCAGAATCTCTCTTAAAATACATGGATGAGAATGATGTAGAAAAAGCAGTTATTTTGCAAGGTCATTTGAATGGTTATCAAAATTACTACACTTATCTTGCTATGAAGCGTTATCCAGAACGTTTTACAGGTGCTTTTGCGGTCGATCCTTATGCAGAAAATGCAATGGCAATTGTTCAGCGTCATGTAGAGGATTTGGGTTTTCGAGCTATTAAATTTGAAATTAGTCAAGGAGGGGGGATTCATGGTTATCGTGGTCAAAAAACACCTTTCCGATTGGATACGGATCCCCATGTGAGTCTTATTTTAAGCTATCTTTTAGACTATCCTGGCTTTGTAGTAACAGTTGATTATGGTAATTTTGATCAGATTAGTCATCAACCGGATGCGATTGCTAATCTAGCTCGGCTTTATCCAAGTTTAGATTTTGTGGTTTGCCATCTTTCATTCCCTCATGCTGCTACGCCTAATCGTTTGAGAGCAGAGCTTCTAATGTGGAAAGATTACGAGAATATTTATACGGATCTTTCAGCGATTCAAGATATTGATCGCCTAGATGAGTTTCCATTCCCTAAATCGAGAGCGAATGTTCAAATTGCTAAAGAAGTTCTGGGAGCAAAGCGGTTAATTTGGGGAACCGATGCACCATGGTCTGCAACCTTTAACACTTATGAAGAGTTAGCAACGTGGTTAGAAGCTAGTGATTTATTTACACAAGAGGAGTTAGCAGATGTATTGTATAACAATGCAGAACGGGTTTATTTTAAACCAACTGCTGTAGAAGCAAATCATCAAGCAGTAGATCCTGCAACTAGGGATTTAGATCTGTAGTTCTAAGTCCTATTGGGAATGTTTTTCTTTCACAATGTAAAGAAAAAGGTCAGGAGGTTGGGCAAGTGTTCCAACCTTTTCCTGTTTTTAGGAGGGGTATAAGATGAATTATTATTTATGTTTAGATTATGGGGGGACGACTACCAAAGCTATCATCTTTGATGATTGTGGAGAAGAGATTTCAGTGTCTTCCTTTGCTACCAAACGGAAAGAGGTAGAGTCAGGTTTTTATGAGGTTGATTTAGGAGAAACTTGGACCGCTATTGCTCATACAATTCGAGAAAGTATTCGCTTATCAGGCTTGGATGCGGCAGCTATTAAAGCAGTGGCATGTATTGGACATGGTAAAGGGCTCTATGTATTGGATAAAGAGCATCACGAATTTATACCAGGTATTTTATCAGCAGATAGTCGTGCTAGTGCTCTTGCACAGGAATTTGAAAATCGGGTGAGTCTGCTTTGGAATCGGACCCATCAGCATGTTGTAGCTTCACAGGCACCGGTATTGTTACGATGGTTGAAGGATCACCAGCCAGAGATATATGAGCGAATTGGTGCGGTTTTATCTGCTAAAGATTATGTACGCTTTAAGTTGACGGGTTTAGTTCAGCAAGAGATCGGAGATGCGTCTGGAAACCACTGGATTCATTTTGAAACAGGGAATTATGATCCTACTATCTTAGAGTTTTTTGGGATTGATGAGTTATTTTCAATTTTGCCCCCGTTAGTCGATTATAAGGAAATTGTTGGTGGTGTTAGTCAAGAAGCAGCTCTTCAGACAGGGTTGGCAGAAGGAACTCCTGTTATTGGTGGTCTTTTCGATATTGATGCTTGTGCACTGGGATCAGGTGTTTTAGATGAGACGACTTTTAGTGTTATAGCAGGCACTTGGAATATTAATAGCTATCCTAGTAAGAAAGCGGCTAATTTAGACAGTGGGTTAATGAATTCATACTTTCCAACAGGGGATTATTTGGTGGAGGCTAGCAGCCCTACCTCTGCTGGAAACTTGGATATTATGTTGAAAATGTTATTGATGGAGGAAATGGAGCATTTAAAGGGAGGAGATGTCTCTATCTATGATACTTTAGAAGTATTTTTGAAAGAAACGAATGCAGATTTTGCGAATATTCTTTTTTGTCCCTTCCTATATGGAAGTAATGTTGGACAGCCAGCTCAAGCCTGTTTTTTTGGTTTAACAACCCAGTCTAGTAAATCGGAGATGATCCGAGCAGTCTATGAGGGAATTGTGTTTGCTCATAAACAGCACATCGAACAGTTAACGGATTCTTTAGGACATTCTCCTCAGGTTCTACGTCTTTCGGGAGGAGGAACTAATTCAGAAGCTTGGATGCAGATGTTTGCAGATATTTTGGAATTACCGGTAGAAGTTCCCAAAGCTAGGGAATTGGGAGGTCTAGGAGGAGCGATTGCTTGTCATCAGGCTGTGACAAATCTGTCTTTAGCTGAAACGGTTGAGCGTATGGTTGTACTTGAAAAACAGTTTTTACCAAATGATAGGAATAGTAAGCGTTATAGGGAAAAATATACGGTGTATAAGGAGTTATTAATAGCGATGCAACCTGTTTGGAAACAGTTGACAACTTTAAGAAGGAAGGAATCATGAAGAGACAAGAAATTATTTTAAATACCATTGCTTTTCAAGCGCAACTTGATCAAGGGTATCGTCAAGTTGACCTTCTCCCTTGGGTTCAGAAATTGGGGGTACAGCGTCTCGAGATTCGTAGTGATTTTTTAACAGGGGAACTGAATGAATTACATGAGATAAGAAGAGAGGCAGATAAGCTAGGAATTGCTCTTTATTACAGTGCAAATGTGGATTTTTTGCAAGGAGATTTTGTGAATCCAGACATCGTCCGTCATTGTCAGGTGGCAGAAATTTTAGGTGCTCCATTTTTAAAACTGAATATTGGAGATGGTTCTGCTATATCTGAGGAACAGTTGGTGATGTGGGCGAAGACATTTCCTTCTGATATGAATCTTCGAATTGAAAATAATCAGGATCCAGATGCTGCGACTATTTCTAATTGTCAAAAAGTGATGGGATTGCTTCGGCGGTTAGATTTACCGATATCTTTTGTATTTGATACGGGGAATTGGGCCTTTGTTGGGGAATCAACCGTAGAAGCAGCGGAGATATTAGGAGATTTAACAAGTTATCTTCATTGCAAGAATTTCCGTAATCAGGATGGAGTTCTAAGAGTGGCTTCTTTTTTTGAAGGTGAATTGGATTTAGTACAACTATTGTCTTATTTTCCAAGTTTAGAGTATCTAGCATTGGAATATCCTGCTTCTGTTGAACAATTAGAAGTAGATTTGGCTCGTTTAGAAAATATTGGCTAATATTTTTTAGGGATTGGTATTGGTTTATGACTTTTTCTCAGTCCAAGAGTGAACACATTCCTGTGTTCCTTTTGGGCTTTTTTGAAACCGTTTTTAAGTTTATACTATATCTATAAAAGAAATCGGAGGATATATGAATGGCTAATGTAAAAGACATTACACGTGAATCTTGGATTCTGTCAACTTTCCCAGAATGGGGTACTTGGTTGAATGAAGAAATTGAAGAAGAAGTGGTTGCCGAAGGTAACTTTGCTATGTGGTGGTTGGGTAACTGTGGTGTTTGGATTAAGACACCTGGTGGTGCCAACGTAGTCATGGATTTATGGTCTTCCCGTGGAAAATCTACTAAGAAAGTGAAAGATATGGTTTGGGGACATCAGATGGCCAATATGGCAGGGGTTCGCAAATTACAACCAAACTTGCGTGTGCAGCCGATGGTTATCGATCCTTTTGCGATTAATGAGTTGGATTATTACATGGTATCGCATGTGCATAGTGACCACATGGATATTAATACAGCAGCTGCAATTATTAACAATCCAAAATTGGACCATGTGAAATTTGTTGGTCCAGTTGAGTCTGGTGACATTTGGGAAAAATGGGGAGTACCGGCGGATCGGATTATCCGCATTGCACCAGGTGATAGCTTCGAATTTAAAGACATTAAAGTTCATGCCGTTGAATCTTTTGACCGTACTTGTTTGGTAACTCTTCCAATTGATGGTTATGAAGAAAATGGTGGTAGTCTTGCTGGTCTTCCAGTTACAGATGAATTGATGGCCCGCAAAGCGGTAAACTATGTCTTTGAAACTCCAGGTGGTACAATCTACCATGGTGCGGATTCTCACTTCTCTAACTATTTTGCTAAACATGGACGTGACTTCAAGATTGATGTAGCTATCAATAACTATGGTGACAATCCAATTGGAATTCAGGATAAGATGACTTCGATTGACCTTCTTCGGATGGCAGAAAATCTAGGGGCTGAGGTAATTATTCCAGTTCACTACGATATCTGGTCTAACTTTATGGCATCAACTGATGAAATTCTCCAGCTTTGGAAGATGCGTAAAGAGCGTCTTGATTACAAATTCCATCCATTCATTTGGGAAGTCGGCGGTAAGTACACTTATCCAATGGATAAAGATAAGATTGAATACCACCACCCACGTGGATTTGATGACTACTTCTTAGAAGACTCTAACATTCAATTTAAGGCGCTTCTATAATAGTTGGGAATTATCCGTATCGATTGCGAGATGCGGATAATTTTCATATAATAGTTTTGGAAAAAATGCTTTGCGATCTCGATTAGAGGAGGACACCATGACAACATTATCCGTTAATGCCATTCGTTTTTTAGGTATTGATGCTATCGAAAAGTCTAAATCAGGTCACCCAGGGGTAGTAATGGGAGCTGCTCCAATGGCCTATGAATTGTTTACAAAAGAATTGCGTCTAAATCCAGCACAACCAAACTGGATTAACCGTGACCGTTTTATCTTGTCAGCAGGACATGGTTCGATGCTTCTATATGCGCTACTTCATTTATCTGGATTTGAAGATGTAAGCCTTGAGGAAATTAAAAACTTCCGTCAATGGGGTTCGAAAACACCTGGTCACCCAGAATATGGTCATACTGCTGGTGTTGATGCAACAACAGGACCACTTGGTCAAGGAATCTCAATGGCAACTGGATTTGCCCAAGCGGAGCGTTTCTTAGCAGCGAAATACAACCGTGATGGTTTCCCAATTTTTGATCACTATACCTATGTTATCGCAGGAGATGGTGATTTGATGGAAGGTGTTTCAGCTGAGGCAGCTTCTTATGCTGGTTTGCAAAAACTTGAAAAACTGATTGTGCTATATGATTCCAATGACATCAACCTTGATGGAGAAACAAAAGACTCCTTTACAGAAGATGTCAAGGCGCGTTACCAAGCTTATGGTTGGCATACAGATTTGGTTGAAGATGGAACAGATGTGGCAGCTATTCAAGCAGCTGTGGCTCGTGCAAAAGAATCTGGTAAGCCATCCTTGATTGAGGTTAAGACCGTGATTGGCCACGGTTCTCCAAATAAACAAGGAACTAATGCCGTCCATGGTGCACCTTTAGGAGCTGAAGAAACAGCAGCAACACGTGCAGCACTTGGATGGAACTATGATGCCTTTGAAGTGCCAGCAGAAGTTTATGCAGATTTTAAAGAAAATGTTGTAGATCGTGGTCAAGCAGCTTACGCTGAATGGGAGGCTTTGGTAGCTGCCTATAAAGAGGCTCATCCTGAATTAGCAGATGAAGTAGCTGCTATCATTGAAGGACGTGATCCAGTAACGATTAAGCCTGAAGATTTTCCTGTTCATGAAGCAGGTTTTTCTCAAGCGACTCGGAATTCTAGCCAAGATGCGCTTAATGCCGCAGCAGCAGTTCTACCAACCTTCCTTGGAGGTTCTGCGGACTTGGCTCATTCCAACATGACCTATATCAAAGAAGATGGATTGCAAGACGCTGCTCATCGTTTGAACCGTAATATCCAGTTTGGTGTGCGTGAGTTTGCTATGGGAACTATCTTGAATGGTATGAGCTTGCACGGAGGACTTCGTGTGTATGGTGGAACCTTCTTTGTTTTCTCAGACTACTTGAAAGCAGCAATGCGTTTGGCAGCTCTACAAGGTCTTCCTGTAACGTATGTTTTCACGCATGATTCTATCGCTGTCGGAGAAGATGGTCCAACTCATGAACCAATCGAGCATTTGGCTGGTTTACGAGCAATGCCAAACCTCAATGTCTTCCGACCAGCAGATGCGCGTGAAACACAGGCTGCTTGGTATCAGGCTTTGACAAGTGAATCTACTCCAACTGCCCTTGTCTTGACTCGTCAAAACTTGGAAGTTCAAGAAGGAACAGATTTTGATAAGGTGGCGCGTGGTGCTTATGTGGTTTACGAGACCGCAGCAGACTTCGATCGGATTGTCATTGCGACTGGTTCTGAGGTAGAGTTGGCTGTTAAAGCTGCTAAAGAGTTGGAAGCAGAAGGAGTGAAGGTGCGTGTAGTCAGCATGCCATCTAGCGATGTCTTTGACCAGCAAGATGTAGCTTACAAAGAAGAAGTTTTACCGAATGCTGTTCGTAAACGTCTAGCGGTTGAAATGGGAGCTAGCTTGTCTTGGTATAAATATGTTGGATTAGATGGAGATGTCCTAGCTATTGATACCTTCGGAGCATCAGCCCCAGCTGGAAAAGTTCTCGACGAATTTGGCTTTAACCTTGAAAATACAAAAGCAAAAATTTCAGCTCTCTAAGATAAAGTGCCGGCCCTTTGGGCCGGTTTTTTAGGTTTTAATCCGGTTCTTCATCACCCTTTTCTTGTCACTAGGAGTGGGATTTGATATAGTAGGGTAAGTAGAAAAAAGGAGTATGCAATGAATTTACAATTTTTATGGATGATGTTGGTCTTTGGTGGATTACTTTTCTTTATGCAACGCCAACAACGGAAACAACAAGCGAAACGTCAAGAACAGATGGCTAGTCTGGCTAAAGGGACTGAAATTGTGACCATCGGTGGGTTATATGGAGTTATCGATGAGATTGACCGTGAATCTAATAAGATGGTGCTAGATGTCGATGGTGTCTACTTGACTTTTGAAATGACAGCCTTGAAGGCAGTTGTGAATACACCTGTTGTAGAGGAGACAGCTGTAGATGTTGAACAAGAAGAGGTTGTAGAAGAGACTATTGAAACAAGTGACAAGTAGTGGCACGGTTTATTAATCTTTTGTAATCTTTTCGTAACGGACAGGCGGTCTGATTTTTGCTATACTTTCTTTAGCTAGTTAAGCTGGATTGGTTCGCTACCCGTTTTGTTAATCAGCGAACGACTTAAAGGAGAACATTAAATATGGCATTTAAAACAAAGAAAAAATTAGTCACTGGAGTTGCAGTTCTTGGATCTGTAGCAGGAGCTTCTGCATTGGAGGCTCAAGCAGTTACAGCTGAAACACAAGGAGTATCTTTGCAAAGTCAAGTGCGTGATATTGTTGCTGAAGCAGTTTCTACGACTACTGTTCCAACAATGGATGATCTTACATCATTGTTTGGTGTAACTGGTAGCCAAGGGAATGTCTTGGATACATTTGAAGAATTTGCTGAAGAGGCAGTTGCAGAGACTGAGAAGAATCCTTCAGAGAAAAACGCAGCATTCTCACAATTGTTGATTGATGCTCTTGAAGACTCAGAGTTCCGTACTGGATTACAACTTCGTCAAGATACGGTTTGGCCACGTGAAGGTGTTGTTTATGCGCAGCCAGTTGCAGTTGAGGCGTCAGCACCAGTAGCAGAAGTTGCACCTCTTTCATTTGAAGCTGTTGCAACACCAGCAGCCCCAGTTGTAGAAGAAGTTGCAGAGCCAGTTGCAGCACCAGTAGCGGAAGTAGCTTCACCAGTTGTAGCAGCACCAGTTTCAGAACCAGCAGCACCTGTAGAGGCTACCCCTGTTTCAACTGAAGCTGTAGCAGCTGAAGTGGTTAACCTTGTTTCAAGTGCACCAGCAGCCCCTGTTTCAGAAGCTGCAGCACCAGTAGTGGAAGCTTCAGAAGTCTCTGAAGCTGTAGAGACTCCAGCAGTAGAATCAACTCAAGGCTCTGAATCAGCAGCACAAGTTGAAGGAGAGCATCAAGCAGCTGAGCAAGCAGCGGCACAAGCAGAAGCAGAACGTCAAGCAGCTGAGCAAGCAGCGGCACAGGCAGAAGCAGAACGCCAAGCTGCTGAGCAAGCAGCAGCACAAGCTGAGGCAGAGCGTCAAGCTGCTGAGCAAGCAGCAGCTGAACAAGCAGCGCAAGCTCAAACAGGTTCTATTACACCAACTTATAACTATAACACTTCAGGAAGCTACCCAGTTGGTCAATGTACATGGGGTGTTAAAGTAATGGCTCCTTGGGTTGGTGATTACTGGGGTAACGGTGGTGACTGGGCTGCATCAGCTGCAGCAGCAGGATTCCGTACAGGTACAACACCACAAGTTGGTGCGGTAGCATCTTGGAACGATGGTGGTTATGGACACGTAGCTTACGTTACAGCTGTTGAATCAAACAATGCTATCCAAGTTTATGAGTCAAACTACAACGGTATCCAACAAATCGGTAACTACCGTGGGACTTTCGATCCAACAACAGCACAAGGTACAGTTACCTACATCTACCCAAATTAATAAAATACTAAACGGCAACTTCGGTTGTCGTTTTTTTATGTGGGGAATAGGAAAAGTAAATATATTGTAAGCGCCCAATAACAAGGTATCTTTAACCGAACTAGAAATCTAGCTATACTAATCTTATAAATCATCAGGATGGAGATTGATATGGTAGATTCTCGCTCGTTCACTAGGATAAATTTATGCGATTTAGGTCAGGTTCATTTGATAACTGGTAAAACAGATATGAGGCAAGGAATTGATTCCTTGGCTTACTTAGTGAAACAGGAATTTGAATTGGACCCCTTCTCAGGCCAAGTCTTTCTTTTCTGTGGTGGAAGAAAAGATCGCTTCAAAGCCCTTTATTGGGATGGACAGGGCTTCTGGTTACTGTACAAAAGGTTTGAGAATGGAAAACTCAACTGGCCTTCGAATGAGCGAG
>NZ_SPPZ01000290.1 GCF_004570525.1 Streptococcus sp. WM07
TTATAAGTTTGCACTCTCAGACACACCCATGTGTGAATCCCATGTCCTGCACATACTAGTTGATTGACAGTGGATAAGCTTCTCATCTTTACAGCTTCCTTATCAATTTTTTAGTGCTGTCGAGTTGATTCTGACTCCTAAGACCCTGTATACAACAGAGTGGAACCCTGCCCGGTCTTTCTGTGCCATCCTCTCACCTTCCGGCGCTATATCAGGCAATGCTCTGCTGCTGTTCATAGGGTTTTCATGGCCAATTTTTTTCAGAAGCTGGTGGCCAGCTTCCTCTTCCTAGTCTGTCTTAGTCTGGAAGCTCCGCTGAAATCTGTTTGCCATGGGCGGCCCTGCTGGTATTTGAAATACCAGTGGCATAGCTTTCAGC
>NZ_SPPZ01000291.1 GCF_004570525.1 Streptococcus sp. WM07
TATCATCCACTCTATGCTTTTGAAAGTCAGACTGGTTATTGTTTCAATGCTCAGTTACGTCCTGGAAATCGCTATTGCTCCGAAGGAGCGGTGGAGTTCCTCCGACCTATTTTAGAAGACTTCAATCAGTTACTTTTCCGCATGGATAGCGGTTTCGCTTCTCCACAAATTTACAAGTCCATTGAGGAGAGTGGGGAAAGTTACCTCATTAAGCTAAAAAGAAACGCTGTTCTTAGTCGTTTAGGGGATATTCGTTTACCTTATCCTGAAGATGAAAATGTAACGATTTTACCCCATTCTTCCTACTCCGAGACTTTCTATCAAGCAAAGTCTTGGGATCAAGTGCGCCGTGTCTGCCAATTTTCACAAAGAAAGGAA
>NZ_SPPZ01000292.1 GCF_004570525.1 Streptococcus sp. WM07
CTTTAAAATTTAAAGTGGAGGCAATCTTATTAACATATTCCTTACTACTTCATCAAAGTCAAATGGAGAACGGTTTTAGTCTAAGGTATTCACTTGCTTATGGTTAATCAACTAGCACAACGGGTATCTAATATTTATAATATAGAAGCTTCATGAGCCATCCTAGAAATAAAAAAGTAGCTTAGAATCCTGTCATTAGACACTGACTCTAAGCTATTTTTATCTATTCAGATTTTAATACTTATTCAGAATCAAAATTAGCAGATATCCATTCTCTATGGACAATCGATCGTAAGCGAGTAGTTGATAAGCTTTGGATAACTTCTTGCAACTGATCAATGACGTCATTCAATGATTTAAATGCTTTGTT
>NZ_SPPZ01000293.1 GCF_004570525.1 Streptococcus sp. WM07
CATAAAGGGGAAATCCTTTTTTGTCCAGTCAAAAGTCTCACCTAATGGGTGAAAATCAAAAACTTCCAGAAACCATGATGTATCAGCGATTCTGGAAGTTTTTTTAGTTATGTATGAATAATTTGGGTAGAACCAATGTAAGCGCCCAATAACAGAGTATATTGAAAAAACTCCAAGATTATAAGCAGATTGCTTTTAATCTTGGAGTTTTCTTTATCTACAATTCTCTTGGATTTTTGGAGCCCATGGTAAATAAGCCTCTAGAACCTCTTTTTTACGAGAGTCTCCTCGTTTGGCAAATGTTCTAGAAGATAAGCTATATATTTTTCACTATCAAGTTGATGGACTTTGGCTGTCTCAAGCAG
>NZ_SPPZ01000294.1 GCF_004570525.1 Streptococcus sp. WM07
ATGCTGGTAAGAATAATCCTAAGTTTGAAGAGGCATCAGGTAAGCCAGGAGAAACAGTAACTGTTCCAGCGCCTAAGAACGAAGATGGAAGTGATCTTCCAGCAGGTTCTAAGTTTGAGTCAGACAATCCACTTGTTAAGGTAGATCCAAACACAGGTGCGATTACAGTAGATGTTCCAGCGGATGCGAAACCAGGAGATGTTATTGAAGCAGTCGTAACAGTAACGTATCCAGATGGTTCAACAGATCAAGTACCAGTTAAGATTCCAGTAGCTGAGAAAGATCAGACAGACGCAGATAAGAACACACCAGTCGCACAAGAACAGGAAGTTAAACCAGGTGAGGAAGTAGATCCATCTAAATCTA
>NZ_SPPZ01000295.1 GCF_004570525.1 Streptococcus sp. WM07
ATATTGGGTTACCGCTTCTAGTTTATCTTCAAAACTAATTTTACTTTTACGCGACATAATAAAAATCCTACTTTCGTAAACAGTACTTTATTTATTTGTACTGTCTACTCAAGTAGGACTATATCATTACTACACTGAATTTGATACGTTTTCATGTTTCTGAACATTTGAACTTAGATACACTAGTCTCTACTGTTTCTAACCAAATACCATGAATAAACAATCTCTACCAATTGTTATTTTGTAAGCGCCCAATAACAAGGTATCTTTAACCGAACTAGAAATCTAGCTATACTAATCTTATAAATCATCAGGATGGAGATTGATATGGTAGATTCTCGCTCGTTCACTAGGATAAATTTATG
>NZ_SPPZ01000296.1 GCF_004570525.1 Streptococcus sp. WM07
CTGCTTCTGCATCAACTTGAGCCTTAGCTGCTGCTTTCTCTTCGTCTGTTAGATCAGAGCGAGCGTCAATTTCATCCTTCTTGGCTTGAGCGGCTTCATCGACAGCTTTCTTCGCTTCAGGCTTAGCAACTGCAGCTGGGTTAATAGCTTTAACAGTGTCAACACCTGCAGTCTTAGCTTCTTCAACTCCTGCATCTGTTGTTGCTGCATCTACTGCAGCTTTAGCTTTCTCTGCTTCTGCATCAACTTGAGCCTTAGCTGCTGCTTTCTCTTCGTCTGTTAGATCAGAGCGAGCGTCAATTTCATCCTTCTTGGCTTGAGCGGCTTCATCGACAGCTTTCTTCGCTTCAGGCTTAGCAACTGCA
>NZ_SPPZ01000297.1 GCF_004570525.1 Streptococcus sp. WM07
TGAGATGCTTTTTGATGTGAGCCCATATTTTTTCGATAGGATTGTACTCAGGTGAGTATGGAGGGAGAGGTAAAAGTTTATGTCCCTGCTCCTCACATAAGGATTTTATACTACTCATCCTATGGAATCTTGCGTTGTCCATAATAATAACAGAAGGTGTATCTAAAGAGGGTAATAAGAACTGTTGAAACCATGCTTCGAAAAAGTCACTTGTCATCGTGTCTTCATATGTCATATGTCATCGGAGCTATAATCTCACCATTTGTGAGACCTGCAACTAAAGATATTCGTTGATATCTTCTTCCAGAAACCTTACCTTCTATCAACTGACCTTTCATGGAACGACCATATTCTCGAT
>NZ_SPPZ01000298.1 GCF_004570525.1 Streptococcus sp. WM07
TATTGCTAGGAATATCCAATGTCTGTGATTTATGCCAAACCGCATTATCCATCACCAAAATAATATAGTCGTTAGGGTAAGCTTCTGACAGTTGTCGTAAAAATTCATTCATCCAAGCCGTATTACACCCACCAGCTATGATAAAAAATGAATCACCTGTATGTGCATCTACCGCTCCATAACAATAACGATATTCACGAATATGATGACTAGCTACTTGAGGACGACAACCTTTTTTAGACCAACAAGCTCCTAGTTTACTAATACGTCCAAAGCCAGCCTCATCTTGATACATAAGCCGAACTTTTTGGTAAGATTTACCACAGATAAAGCGCTTACTTGATTTTTCCTCAAATTG
>NZ_SPPZ01000299.1 GCF_004570525.1 Streptococcus sp. WM07
AAAGTCCAGTAGATACTGAGACAGCAGGCGATAAGCCAGCGGTAGTAGTTGTGACTTACCCAGATGGCTCTCAAGATAAGGTTCCAGTAACGGTTAAGGTTGAAGAGGCTCCAAAGCAAGCTGATAGTAATGAACCAACCCCGGCGGATCAAACGGTTAAGGTTGGTGAAACCCCATCCGCAGAGAAGTCAATCTCTAACTTGCCATCTCTCCCAGCAGGCACAACAGTTTCCTTTGAAAGTCCAGTAGATACTGAGACAGCAGGGGATAAGCCAGCGGTAGTAGTTGTGACTTACCCAGATGGCTCTCAAGATAAGGTTCCAGTAACGGTTAAGGTTGAAGAGGCTCCAAAGCAAG
>NZ_SPPZ01000029.1 GCF_004570525.1 Streptococcus sp. WM07
CCTGGACAGCTGGCCTCTCAACCAACCTTGTCACGTTTCTTTTCTCGTGCTACTGAAGAAACGATTGCAGCTTTAAGACAGATTAACTTTGAACTTCTCCAAATCTTTTTACAATTTCATCAAGTGGGGAATCTTATCATTGATATTGATTCGACTCATTTTACAACCTATGGAAAACAAGAAGGCTCGGCTTACAATGCTCATTACCGTGCCACAGGGTATCATCCACTCTATGCTTTTGAAAGTCAGAGTTGAGTTCTCCATTCTCAAACCTTTTGTACAGTAACCAGAAGCCTTGTCCATCCCAATAAAGGGCTTTGAAGCGATCTTTTCTTCCACCACAGAAAAGAAAGACTTGGCCTGAGAAGGGGTCAAATTCAAATTCCTGTTTCACTAAGTAAGCCAAGGAATCAATTCCTTGCCTCATATCTGTTTTACCAGTTATCAAATGAACCCGACCTAAATCGCATAAATTTATCCTAGTGAACGAGCAAGAATCTACCATATCAATCTCCATCCTGATGATTTATAAGATTAGTATAGCTAGATTTCTAGTTCGGTTAAAGATACCTTGTTATTGGGCGCTTACCCTTGTTACAGGCGCTTACTTAATAACAACAAGAAAGTGGTAAAAAACTCATGTCATTCTGATGGATTTTCTACCACTTTCTTTATTTCTAGGAATTTTTTCAATTTTTAGAAATTCTCTTATGTATTATCTAAAATTTCCTCTACCGCTTCCTTCAAATACTGTCCTGTCTGAATTCTAGTGGAAATTTTTCGAACATTCTTGACAATTCTGAAGTAAGCTTCTTCAGTTAAAGTTTCCAAAATAGGCCCTAAATCATGTAGCGAATCAACTGCAATTCCTACACCATTTTCAAGGACAAAATCAGCTTCTGCTGATTCTTTCCAAACAATTACTGGGATACCTGAAGCTAAATAAAGTGATAATTTATGAGGATTGTTATATCTTAAATAATTCCCTGTTAGACCAGAACAAGTAACAATATCATCCCCATCCCACACTAATCCAAAGCCATCTGTTAATTGATTTGGAACGTCATCGGGGGCAAATGAGCCAAGATAGTCAATATTGGGACTTTCTGTATCTGGTTCATAGTTTATTCCCATCAGTTTAAAATTCAAATCAGTTAAATTCTTCAACTGATGAACATAGGGACTCTTATCTTTAGATAGATTACCAGCGATATATATATTTTTAGAATAGTGAATGTCTTTTTCAAAATTTGATGGCAACAGATAATCAAAGATTTTAAGAACAACTAATTTCTCTTCTGGAACTCCATAATCAAGAAACCATTGTTTCATTTTTGAGTTATGAACAATCAGTTTGTCTGCAAACTCAATCATCTCATCAAACTCATTTTGGAAATTTTCTGGGTGACTCTCATGGCGAATTAATTCAACATCATGTACCAGAGAAATCATATAGGTATGTTTTTTTTCTTTAAGATATTTTAAAGCAGATCTTCTACCTAACTGGCGATTATGGAATGGATTTTGTCGAATTAAAATAGCATTGTCTTCAACTCTGTACTTTAAAGTTGTCCAACTTAAGAAACTTAGAACCTGTCTGGATATCTTAGCTATCAAACCAGGCTGGCTTCCCATATGCCGAACCGATAATTCTTCAAACCCTAGTGTGTCTAAAATCGCAACAGCATCATTCTTCGCCTTACTCCCGGCATGATGATCCTTACCGAAATTTTCAGAAACCTGATATTTTTTCAAGGTTGCCTCCCCATGAACTATTAATAATTTGGATCTACTCGTTTACCCATTCGCTGAAAAATACCGTCTATAAAAGCTTTACGAATAATCGGAAAATTTTGGCGCAAATGTCCCGTTATGATTGAATTTCGAATACGTTGTGCCAATATCAAAAGTGGACTCAGATGTCTAACTTTCCAATTTTTTCCATGGCGTTTATCAAAAATAATATTATTTCTCATACCATAATACTCACGCCAAGTAAATGGTTCGGTTACACCAGTTGCAGCTGTCTTTTTGGCTAACTGCCGATGTAATTGTGCTCGCGTAGCAAAAATAATATTTGAATACTCCTGCAATCTCATTGCATAGTCCGTATCGTCGTACAATAGAAAATAACCGCTATCTGGAACACCAACTTTGCGTAGCAAGTTCATTTCAACTACAGGACCTTCAAAGGGGAGATCAACAACAAAGATTGCATCCTCGGTAAAAGGCCCTAAAAGTTTGGTTTTTCGTAAACCAGTCCAAAATTTCCTATAATCCTCTAAATCTAATGCAATACAAGGTTCATCATCAAAATTCTCATCTGTCCGATTTGGAATCCCAATGGATACCTGATTCAGTTGCATCTGTTTCATTGTTTCTGAAAGACAATCCGGCTCTGGATAAACATCATCATCCATAATCCATACATAATCATAGTCTAAGGCTGAAACCAATTCAATCCCTTTTGAAAAACCACCAGCACCACCAGCATTCTCATGGTTTCGATAATAATAAATTTCTACATCATTGTAATTAGAATGGTAAAGTTCATTACTACGATATTCCTGTTCCTTTAAGTACCCCTCCTCAATCAAATCTTTTTCTGTTGTATCTGTCGCATCATTATTAAAAATAAGGACTCCAGAAACCTTCTTATCTTGATGAAGAATTCCACTCAATGCTTTTCGTAAATAAATAGAACGATTGTAAGTTACAACCAAGGCACAAACAGAAGTCATACCAATTCCTTTCTCATAATACTCTGATGTTTAAAACTGTAACATTTCATCCACTATAATTCAAAATCTGATTTTACTGGAAATGCTTGTTCAAAAAGTTCTTGTAAGCGAATTTGATTTTCAGTATTAAATTCCAACGTATCATTAATACAAACCATTTTATAACGAGAGCTCTTCAACAAAGCAGCAAACTCTTCTGTTTGATTCATATCAATTCGCTTTCCTATTGTTAAGCTCTGAGGTTCAAATTGATTACTCTCAATATCCCAATAACGAAATAAATATTGATTGATTCCTGTAGAATAATCTCTCAATGGGGATTCAACCGTTTTTTTAATCGTTTCTAGTTCCAAATCCCATAACTTAGCAATAGTGCTTTTTCTAATTGAATTTGCTACATGTAACTCTACATATCCTGTTGGTTTCCAAGGTAACAATAGCATATTCTTAAGATTTCCCATCAATCCATACTTCAAATTAAAAAATTTTAATGGAGAATTCCTTAAAGCGGTCTTATTAGGGAAATGACGATATAAAACTTCCATATTGTTATAGAGAGTTTTAATAAATGGATGCCATGGAACGATAGCGTCATAGATCGCTACATGTTTCGGTAATCCTCTCACAAAGAAATCTTCTGGCTCTACGGGATTCACCAAATAAACATCATCATTGAAGTAGACGAAATTTTCGGATAAGTCCTCAATCCGATGAAAATTTAATTCAATGGCAGGAGAACTATATGTAGGAAGATATTCATGAGGGATAAACTCTTCATGATTAACCCAACGAATTTTGGGATGAGTAACATCTAACCAATCCGGTTTTTGTCGGTCAGTAACCAAGAAAATTTTATTGACCCATGGAGCATACTTTTCAATAGATCTAAACCAGTATTGAAATAAACCAAAGTCACGATAACGCTCTTCACCATCCTCCTTTGAGGAATCCAACTCAATCCCAAATTTTTCTTGTAGACAAGCCTTTTTTCTCTCTAACCATACCGGATCAGAACCGTCCACCCACGTTACAACAAAATCAATTTTCTCCTGCGTCATTTCTCTCCAATTCTTATCCTAATTCTTCTTCAACTACCTGTAAGGCACGTTCGATCACGACATGCATATCATAATATTTATAATCTGCTAAGCGACCGCAAAAAATAACGTTAGGATTTTTATTGGCTTCTTCCAAATACTTAGCATAAATAGCATTGTTGGTAGCGTCATTAATTGGATAATAAGGCTCATCTCCTCGTTTCCAATCCGCAGGATATTCACGAGTAATCACTGTTTTTTCTTGCTGACCAAATTCAAAATGTTTATGTTCAATGATACGTGTATAAGGAATCTCTCGCTCAGTATAGTTCACGACAGCATTACCTTGATAATTTTCCATATCTAAAACTTCATGTTCGAAATTAAGACTGCGATATTCTAACTCACCATGTTTGTATTCAAAATATTGGTCAATCATACCTGTAAACACAACCTTACGGGCCGATGCTTCCAGCTCACTACGATTTTCAAAAAAGTCTACCTCAAGTTCAACTTCAATGCCCTCTAGCATGTTTTCAACAATAACATTATAACCGCCAATAGGAATTCCCTGATAAGTATCATTAAAATAATTATTGTCAAATGTTAGACGAACAGGAAGGCGTTTGATGATAAAAGGTGGTAAATCCGTCGCAGAACGTCCCCATTGCTTCTCTGTATATCCCTTAATCAACTTTTCATAAACATCTGGACCAATTAATTTAATCGCCTGCTCTTCCAAGTTCTCAGGTTCTTTATCCTTCATAAACTCTGTTTGTTCTGCAATCTTTGCCTGAACTTCTGCAGGAGTCTTTGTTCCCCAAAGAGCATAAAAAGTATTCATGTTAAAAGGCAGATTATACAACTGCCCCTTGTAATTAGCAATTGGCGAATTTGTATAACGATTAAACTCCACAAATTGATTCACATAATCCCAAATCTTCTTGTTAGAAGTATGAAAAATATGAGCTCCATACTTGTGAACATTAATCCCCTCTACATTTTCACAATAGATATTCCCGCCAATGTGATTCCGCTTATCAATAACCTTAACTTTCAATCCCCGCTTAGTTGCCTCATGAGCAAAAATAGCACCTGAAAGCCCTGCTCCTACAATAAGATAATCGTACATCCTAAACTCCTTTTATTTTTTCAAAAATTCTGAACGAATTTCTTTAACATCTACTACTTTCAAAAGATAAAACATTCCGCTATATAGGATAGCTCCACTTATAAGATAAATCACAATATTTACAAAGGCAGAAACATCTATCAACTGCTTCAATCCCAGTAGCCCTAGAAACATAACTAAGCTAGCTAAGAAAATTTTAACAAGCGGCTGATGAATTTTCAAATTTTGTAACTGCTCCCTTGTCGCATACAGTTGAATCATCCAAACCAGGGCTTCTGAAAAGACCGAGGTTATTGCAGTTCCGATAAAACCTAAATACGGAATTAACATCAAGTTTAACAAGACACTAACTACCGCAGGGACAGTCGTTGAAATCATATATTCCTTATTCTTCCCATGGGGAATCAAGATCTGAAGTCCCATAATATTCGTCCAACCAATAAAGAACAGACGCCAGATCATAATCGCAATTGCAAATTGAACTTCTTGAAAATCAGGTCCTAAAAAAATCGAAATAAAATCTTGATTAATGATCAACATCCCAAAAATCATCGGAAAAATAACACTGTTATAAACCAGAAAAGAAAGTTCATACAAGCGTTTAATGGTACTCTCGTCATTAGTAGCAACTAATCCCGAAATTCGGGGCAACATCACCGTTCCTAACGAAGTCACAACTGTGAGAAGAATCTTTAAAATTTTATTGGCTTGATCATACAAACCTACATCTTCTGTCCCCGCTAAAAGTCCTAGCATTGTTTGATCTAAACTAACATACAATGTTATAGCTATTTGTGGAATAAAGAGTAAGATAATAGGTTTGAAATGATGTTGGATTTTTTGCCAGTCCCATTGCCACTTCCCAATATACCTTCTAGCAGGTAACCACATACTCAATTGTCCTAAGGCTTCAAAGGCAATCAAAAAGAACACATATTTCAAGAGATCTTGAGATGTTTTCACAAAAAGGAATATCGACAGCACACCAAAAATCTTCACCAAGGTATTTCGAACCGTTATTCTACGGAAATCCTCTAATCCTTGGAATAACCAGGAAATATCAAGTCCCCGGGAAACTATACTAATCGTAAATAAAAGAGCTACCGGATGCTGCATTTGCGGAAAAACAAGAATAGCTACCGCATAAAATATCACTGAAATAACTGTCGCTAGCAGTTGTAAATGGTAAATCGACCAAAAGGTTGTGCTAGACTGGCCACGCTCTTGTGAGGTCATTCGTGTCCCATAGTTCGCAACACCAAGACCTGCAACTAGTAAAAAATAAGTCACAATCGAATTGTAAAAAGCGTAAGTGCCTAGGTTATCCGAAGAAAAAATCCGTGTTACATACGGTGTTGTAATAATTGGGAGAAGAATCACTAAAATTTGATAGGACAAATTATACAGATAATTCTTGATGAGCTTCATTCTCGCCTCCCTTTAGCATTTCACCCCCAACTCCCATCAAAATAAACATAAAAATATTATAAGATGGTCGAATCCAAAATGCTTCAATCATACAATTGACTGCAATCAAAGATAACAGACAGAGTAATAAATATTGTCGCTTCCTAAGGACATGAATCGATTGTATAAAATAGTACAGAGCCAGAACTATCACACTCACACTTCCAAAGTAAAAAAGCATTTGAATATAGGAAGAGTCAACATATGTATAATTTAAAACTGTCTCCGTCGTCCCTCCATAACCTCTAAATTGAGCTTCTGGTGTCCCAAAACGATTAATGGCATAAGTATTCATAGCTTGCCGTCCCAAGGCTAAACGCATACTAAAAAAGTTATTGAGAGCAATATATTTACTGTCCCCCCAATTGAAATGAGTTGTCCAATAATACATCAACCCAACAGCCGCGGGACCAATTAAGGGCAAAGGCTTAAAAATGTTTTCATTGAAATTTTTCTTAAAGTAAAACAGTAGGAAAACAGCGACTGTCAAAGCTGTTGAATAAGCATTTAATCGTGCATCTGCCACGAAATAAATAACAGCTGTCAAAAAAATTCCTAGTGCTGTTCGAAACCAGATATACTTCTCTCTCCACACATAGGAAAGAGCCGCAAAAAAATAAAAACAATGGGAAGCAAAATCCGTTGGGTAAATAAATCCCAAGGAATTTCGCGTTACGACTCCACGAACTCTATTTTGAACAAACTGTAAATTCGGGATTACATCCAAATAAGATAGGAAAACCGTCACAGCTAGCATCACTCCAGAAATAAGTGCAAAAATTTTTAGAACATAATCAATATCAGCCTTATAGAGTAATACAATCAAGGACATATAAATTAAAAAATTAATATTCCTCATTTTAACAGCTACCGCCAATCCTACTAAAAATAAGATTGGAGCAAATACTAGAAAATTCAAATCATAGTCGCGTAAAAATATAAAACGCAATGCTAAAAGCCATGTCCCTAGTAAAACAACAATCGAAGGGATTGTCGGTAATTCCCTAGCCAGCATGGTTGTCCCCAAAAAATCCCACGTAATAACCAGAAAGAGTACAAGTCCTATGAGAAATTTATCAAAATCTATTTTAAGCATGTCCTTATCCTTTTTCTTTCAAGAATCTCTGTAGCTGAAATGCCGGTTTCAGCAATGATAGTCGATGAAGAAGATATTTCGTTTTATTCGGTTGATTTCCCATTTCTTTCAACGATACAGCAATAGCAGCAATCTCTGTTGTAATCTCCGCAACAATTTGTGCATACTCCACTTCCAAACCTGCTTTATAGATACTTGAAAGAATATGAACCAAACCGTTCGTATAATAAGCATTCGCCAATTTTTGATCTGATATCTGTAAAACCTGTTGGACTGGCTCTGAGTGATGAATCGCTTGATAAAACCCAAGCATATCTCGCAGTTTTTTTTCTGTCCAAGAAGCCGTAATGGCATGAGGATTATCCACAAAATAATGGTAAAACACTTGCTTAGAGAGAACAACCTGATTGGAAGCTAGTAAAAGGAGATACAGAACCCCCAAATCTTCGTAATAACAACCAACAGGAAATTCAAGATTATTTTCTCTAAACAAACTTGTTCTATAAATCTTATCCGTTGCAAAACCAGTAACCAAGCCTTGATTTAGCATCTCTAAATAAGCTTCGTAGCCTGAGACTACTTGCATCTCTGGCTGTTCTACTTGCTTTAACGTCTCTTTCTCAGACTGCACAAATTGTCTTCCAAAACAAAGTAAATCGTACTGTCCTTGTTCGAGAACTGGCATAACAGACTGTAAACAATCAGGAGCCAGCCAATCATCTGAATCAATAAAAGCAATATATTTCCCCTGTGCCTGTCTTATTCCCGTGTTTCGTGCATCGGATAATCCTCCGTTTGACTTATGGATTACCCGAATATGAGCATAACGTTGGGCATAATCATCACAAATTTGTGGGGAACTGTCTAAACTACCATCATTAATTAAAAGCAACTCATAGTCCTGATACTCTTGGACTAAAATACTATCAACACATCGTCTTAAATAATCTTCCACCTGATATACAGGTACTACAATTGTTAAAAAAGGCACTGCCATTCGCTATCTATCCTTTTATCGTATTTGATCTCCCCCACAGTTCAACCACTCTACCACATCAAAATACGAATGGTATATTTTCAAATCTTCTCCCACAAATCCTTGTTCTGAACGATTTTCAAAAAACACAAGATCTTTTAAATCTGGATATTTTGTTGAAGAGAAAATCACTTTAGCTTGATAAGGCAAGTCCTGAAAATCTTTGAGTAGTTGATATGTAGCTCGATCATTGTCATTCATTTTGAAGTAAAGGTTATCCCAATTCATACGAGCTAAGCGACGATTCCATTTACTTCGTGCTTCTTCTTCATCCTTATAGTGTAAAAAGTGGATTTCAAGGTCGTCCAAAAGAGCCACTGGATAATAGATTTCCTCTTGAGGACGATAAGCTGATTCCTGAACAAAAATTAGTGAAATCTCCCCACTTAAATAATATCTTAAATTCGAAAGAAGTTTGACATAATCCGGAGAATAGATAAATAGGCCAATAAATGGTGATTGGTAAGGAAGACCTAATCCCTGATAAATCCTTCCCCCCCAACAATTATCACTGATAATTGTAAACTCCTTGTTTTTTATGGTTTTTCGTTCATTCCTATACCTCCATGCAAAAACATAAGGTTTTACTTTTTTCTTGATGCTTTCAATCATCGTTCATTTCCAATCTCTCGATACAATGTAGAAAAATTCCCAATATAGGATTGAAGGGAGAACTGTTCTAGCTGTCGCTTCAATGATGTCTCCCCAAAGGCAGCCAATTTATCAGGATTTTCCAATAACTCTTTCATCAACTCTGACAGCATGGCTGGATTTCTTGGTTGAGCAAGGAGACCATTTTGACCCTCTGCAACCATTTCACAGACACCTCCATGGCGATAGCCCACAACAGGTTTCCCAGATGCCATAGCCTCCAAAACAACAGTTGGCAGTGGATCTGGATTGGTACTTGGCAGGACAAACAAGTCAAAGAGATTATAGAGTTCTTGAGGCTTGTCATAATAGTCAATACGCTTAATCTGATCTGCATAACCGGAATCAGCAATAGCGGCATCCAGTTCCTCCACGCGCCATTCTTCACCTTCAAAAGCAGAGCCTGCAAGAAAGGCCAATCGCTTCTTATCTTCTTGTAAAAGTGGAAGAACAGCTTCCAGGAAATCACCTTGGCCTTTCCAGGCATTAACACGACCAATCATCCCGATAACCGTTTGCTCTTGAGCGATTCCAAAATGCTCTCGAATCTTTCCACCATCCATTGGTTTATAAATCTCGTTATCAACCCCATTATAGATGACCTGAACCTGCTCAGATTTAATCGATTTCGATTTTAGTACATGGTCCGCCACTGCTTGTGACACCGTAACAATTTGATTCGCGTAACGTCCCATCAGGAAGTTGATAAAGTCTGAAATTTGTTTCGGTTTCACAATAATTTCATGCACATGCCAAATCAGAGGAATTCCCAATTTCTTTTTCAGATAAATCCCTTCCAAGACAGCTGTTGTATTATTATGAATGACATCAATCTTATGATTTCGAGCGTAATCCACTAATTTTTTGGAAAAACGACGATAGGAAGTTGTGTAATCGAGAATCCCTTTTGGATTAAAGTACTTCCGTCTTAAAATAGGGTAGGGAATAACATCCACATGAGCCCCAACTTGCCTTAGAGCCTCTACTAGTACCCCATCATTGGGCAAAATAACATGGGCTTCAAATTCGGTTTTATCAAGGCGTTTAATCAATTCGAGGAGCACCTTGTCGGCCCCATACATTTCTGCTCCAGCGTGGAGGTACAAAATACGTTTCATTAGCTTTCCTTAAACAAGTTCTGATAATCTGTAACAATCTTCTCCCAAGTAAAGGCTTGGGCAATACGCTGACTAGAAGCTCGATCGGCTTCCAAAATATCTTGATCTGTAAGAATTTCTGTCTGATCAATTGCTTGATCCAGAGCTTCTTTTTGCCAATAAATTGCAGCCTCTTGAGCAACTTCGCGGTTAAAGCCAACATCCAATAGGAGATTAAGCTGAGTTGAAGCTAGAGCTTCTAGCAAGGACGGATTAGTCCCTCCCACTTCGTGACCGTGGAGATAGGCATAAGCGTGTTCGCGGATATACTTCAATAAATCTTGGTCATAGACTGTACCCACAAATTTAATCCGAGGATCTTGATCGAATTGGGTTTCTGCTAGAAGTTTATCGTAAAATTTATTGGTTTCAACATTTGTAATCAAGATAAAATCTCGATTGGTCTTGGATTTCATAAATCCACGAATCATAGCTTCATAGTTGTTTTCTGGCACAAAACGACCAACCACAAGATAGTATTGTCCCTCTGTAACACCTTTTTCCGCAAACCATTCCCGCACCTTGGCAGCATCAGGAGCAAGTTTAGACTTACTGGTCTCTGTCCCATATGCGATGTAGGTGGTCTTGGGGTGGTATTGGGAATAATCCTTCTGAATATAGGACTCAATATTCTGACTATCACAGACTAGAAGGTCGGCATGTTTTACCATGAGACTTTCAGATATCTTCCAATAACGGCGTACAGGATAAGACCACTTTGCACGTAACCACTCATGTCCATCTGGATTGACAAACAACAAGCCACCTAATTGATGAATTTCTTTTTTAAGTCCTGCGATAAAAGGACCTATCCGACAGGCTAATACATAGAAAATTGGGGCCTGATCTTGATTGTCCTTGGCCATCTGAATAGCTTTTTTTAGAGCTTGAATATCATAAGCAATGGCTCTAGCTGGGCCAATCTTTGGAACATCAATATTAAAACAGATCGCTCCATTATGCTCAAATGTATCTTGCGCAACCCCTGATTTAGCAGAATTTTCTCGCATACAGGCAACATAATATTGGATAGCAGAATCCGTTTGAAATTCTGTTAATTTTTCAACAAAGGTTTCAAAGCCACCATATTTAGCAGGAATCCCTTTGGAACCGATAATATAGACACTTCTTTTCATGTTAGCTTCCTACTTCGCTCCATCCCCAAAGACAACAACCTTAAAGGTTTTGAGCAGAATCTTAATATCTTCCAGAATGGTCCAGTCTTGGATATACTCGACATCCAAAGCGACCACGTCTTCAAAATTCGTAATCTCACTACGTCCACTGACTTGCCAAAGACCTGTAATTCCTGGCTTAAAGCTCAAACGACGCTTATGAGCAGGCTTATAATCTAAGAACTCCTGCTTGGTCGGTGGGCGTGTGCCGACCAAACTCATATCCCCTCGTAAAACATTATAAAACTGTGGCAACTCATCCAAACTGGTCTTGCGGATAAATTGTCCAATGGGGGTGATACGGGGATCGTTATCCATTTTAAACATGCCCCCCTCCATCGTGTTGTGGGCCATGAGTTCTTTTTTTCTTTCTTCTGCATCCATATACATGGATCGATATTTATAAAATTTAAAGATCCGGCCATTGCGACCAACGCGGTCCTGAGCAAAAATACCGGGGCCACCATCTCGGCGAATAAGGGGATAGAGAACTAAGCCGACTAGTCCACAGATAAAAAGCCCCACTAGAGCTCCTACTATATCAATCAGTCGCTTAAGGATCAAATGACTCATCTTGTGGAAAGTCGGGGCATAGGTCGTAACCGGAATCCCAGCCACACTTACTTCCCGCTTCAGTCCATCTAGGTAAGTATAGCCTGGAATCGCAACGTGGACTGTCATTCCCATCGTTTCAAATGCCTGAATCCAACTTGTAACCTCAGGAACTTCTTCTGGGAGATAAATCAATACCTCATCAACAGTAGCCCTCAAAGCAAATTCTAACAAATTGGTCGCACTTAGCTGCCCCTCTTCCAAGTTTTCCTGAGGCTGATCAAGTAAATAACAACCATTTAGGGTGTAGTTAACCTTCTCCAAAGCCTGCCTTAGCATCTCAAAGCGATCTGAATAAGTCATTAACAAAATAGATTTTGGTCCGATTGTCTCCGAAGTGGCAAGAACAGCTGACAACCAGTCAGGATCCTGATCTAACTTGTCTGCACTCATAGTGACTCCTATCTGAAATTTCTTTTTCTCGTAACGTATCTATAACTAACTTATTGTACCATAAATTCAGCCATAATTCTTACCCTCTGCCCTAAAATATAAAAAAGGCTCAATAATTGAACCTTCTTATTTATGCCCTTCCATCACCGAGTCACATACTGACTAACAGGGTAATCTGCTGGATCTAAGTCGCCTGTTTTCCCTAATATACCTAAAGCAAGCTCTCGTCCCAACAAAGGACCAATGGTCAGACCTGTCGAACCAAGACCACTAACCGTCCAAACATGAGCTTGATCTGGTAGCGGACCAAAGAAAGGAGAATAGTCACTGGTATAAGCGCGAATACCTACCCGAACTCCCGTGGCTTGATAACGGTCGATAGCGGGGTAGTAGGGACGCATTTGCTCCACTAGCTCTTGGAGAATTTGGGGTTCTTCCTTCAAATCAAAGCCTTTGTCATTCTCATGGCTAGCACCCAAACTCAATTTTCCATTCTTGAAGGGAATCAGATCTGCTTCTCCCTCAGGCATAACTACAGGATAATCATCGGTTTCAAGCTCCAATTGATAATCTAGGATCTGTCCCTTCTGTGGACGGACATCGATCTGGTACCCCAGCGGCTCCAGTATTTGCCCTAACCAAGCTCCTGTAGTCAAAAGAATCTTGTCATAGAGCTGTCCATCAATCAGGATTTGATCCTGACTCCAGCTCAACTTCACCTCTTTACGAATAGGTTCTAGCCCTGCAGCCTGTAATAGATCTTCCACAAGAACACCGCCATCCACACGCGCTCCACCACTAGCCCAAAAAGCTCGATCAAAACCAGTGAGGCCAGGAAAACGCTGTTGAACCTGTTCTTGCGTCCAGAACTCTAACTCTCCCATCAGAGGTGAATCAGGTTTTTTAGCCAGTGCTCGTTCCATAACTTCATCCAGATATTCTTCTTTTTTCTTCAAAACCAAAACACCGGTCTGCTCATAGGCTTGACTGGGCCTATGAGCTTGAGCTAAATCCTCCATCAAGCGTGGATAAAAATCGGCACCTAAACGAGCAAGACGGTACCAAGCCTTATTCCGGCGGCGAGAAAACCAAGGGCTGATGATGCCAGCCGCAGCTTTACTTGCTTGACCAACTCCATAGTCGTATACAGTGACCTCAACCCCTTCTTCTTGACTAAGATAAAACGCTGCAGTAGCACCGACAATACCGGCACCAATAATGGCTACACGTGTCATACTCTCTCCTCTCAAAAAGGTTTGGCCTTGCGGCCAAACCTAGTTTTACTCTTCTTCTTTTTTCTTATCAGCAAATCCCGCTGGAACTGCAGAGACTTTAGGAAGGGTCTTCAGTTCTGCTTGAGTTTCTTCTCCAGCTTCAACCACTTCTTCATCCATCTCAATGATAATTTCTTCTTCTGGTGTAACAGCTTTTTTCACCTTAGCGACAACTTCTTCCTTGCTTCCAAATTTTTCGGTCAAGGTTTCCACTTGTTTTTCAGAAAAAGCTTTGACATCATCAACAACAGATTGAACGGTAATATCTCCGGACTGTACGCCATCTTTAAACTCAGCATAGCGTTGAGCCACGGTTTGACCAAACTCATTGGCTACCTCGCCCACTTTTTCCTTGGTAGCTGCCGGATCTTCTTGATAACCGGCATACCATTCTTTTGCTTGTTGAGCGACTTCTTGTCCTTTTTTACTTTGAACAAAAAGAGCTGCCGCAGCACCTGTAGCTGCTCCTAATAAAAGTGATGATAATTTCCCCATAATTACTTACCTGCTTTCTTTTTTGAACCCAAGCCCGAAAGAGCTGTTCGTAGCAATGTCCGACTCATAGCAGAACCGACCCCACCACCTGTAGCAACAGCTTTGTCACCAAGGTTACGGGCCGAGCTATTCAAATCTGAGACCGTCTCAGAAAGATCTGCTACAGCGACAAAAAGTGGATTGATGGTTTCCATCTTACCAGAAACATCATCGGTTAGCACATTGACCTTGGCCATCAATTCATTAACCTGGTAAAGGCTAACATTGACATCCGTTGTCAAAAGCTTAATCGTTCGATTGGTCTCGTCCACTGTTTTTCCTAATTTATGAATAAAGATTGTTAAATAAACAAAGAATACCGCTAGGGCCAAGCCCACAAGGGTAAATGCAATTTCTACCATTAATCTCTCCTTCTTCTAAGATGCTTGATACCAAGCAAGTTGCTGATGTCTACGTCGGTAAATCCAAAGTCCGATGCCAAGGGCGACGATTGCTAGAGAAACGACTTGCGAAACTCGTAAGGGACCCAAGTACAAGCTATCGGTCCGCAATCCTTCAATAAAGAAACGCCCCAACCCATACCATATGAGATAAAACAAGGCAATCTCACCCTCTTTAAAAAGCTGAGGTTTATGGCGTAAGGTCATCAGTAGGATAAATCCCAAGGCTGTCCAACTAGATTCCATCAAAAAGGTTGGCTGACGGTAAGCACCGTCGATCAACATCTGATTAGCAATCCAACTTGGTAGATAATCAAGGTTATCAACCACAGCCCCGTAGGCTTCTTGATTGGCAAAATTTCCCCAACGCCCTAATGACTGAGCAAGAAGAACCCCAGGTGCAACAATATCCAAAAAAGTCCAAGCCGATAAGAGATGACGGCTAGAATACCAAATAAGGAATATACCGCCAGCAATCAGCCCCCCGTAGATAGCAATCCCACCATTCCAAATGGCTAGAATTTCTTCTGGGTGCTCCTGATAATAAGACCATTGAAAGAGGACGTAGTAAATGCGCGCGCCAATAATCCCAATCGGAAATCCCCACAGAACAAAATCTAAAATTAAGTCCGGATCCCAGCCCTTGCGTTTGGCTTCTCTCATAGAAAGAAGAACTGCTAGAACCAAACCACTGACAATGAACAAGGCATACCAGCGAATACTAAAGGGACCAATTTCTAGTGCAGTTGGATTCATTGGCCACGCTCCTCATTTTCCGCAATGAGACGGGTTAGTCGATCTTCAAAGGTCTTTGTAGCATCAAAGCCCATTTCTTTGGCCCGGTAATTCATTGCTGCTGCTTCAATCACCACTGAGATATTACGACCTGTCTTCACAGGAATTCGAATTCGAGGAATCCGAACTCCATCTATTTCAAATTCTTCAGGGTTATTTCCCAAACGGTCAAATTGTTTGTTGGTATCATAATTTTCCAAATAGACCGATAGCTGCACCTGAGAAGAATCTTTCACCGCACTAGCACCGTAAAGACTCATAATATCAATGATCCCGACTCCACGAATTTCTAAAAGATGGCGTAAAATCTCCGCAGGTTCTCCCCATAAGGTCATCTCATCTCGTGGATAGATGTCCACACGGTCATCCGCCACTAAACGATGCCCCCGCTTCACCAATTCTAAAGCAGTCTCACTCTTTCCAATTCCAGAATCACCTTGGATAAGAACCCCCATCCCATAAATATCCATAAGAACTCCATGGACACTAGTGCGCTCTGCTAAACGGGAATCTAAATAGTTGGACAGCTCTCCTGATAAGCGACTTGTTGGGGTAGATGAACGAAAGACTGGTACTTGATTCTCCTCTGCTACCAACAATAGTTCATCGGGAATGTGTAATCCTCTAGCCACAACCACTGCTGGGGTTTCATCCCGCAACATATTTTTTAAAACCTGGTAACGATTGTGAGTCGTCATATGGCCTAAATAAGACCATTCTTTCATCCCAATCAATTGAATCCGCTCTGGAGAGTAATAATCAAAATACCCTGTCATCTCAAGACCTGGTCTTGAGATATCCCCCGTTAGAACCAACTTGTCTAATAATTCTTCAGGGCCATAGATACGCTCCAAGCGGACCTTCTCCATCACGTCTCTTACTTTGACAGCCATGGCAACCTCCTAAATGTCTCTGCCCTTATTATAGCACCTAAAGAAGCTTGTGACAATTTTCTTTCCCCTAAAAAGAGCAGGCTGGGCAATGCCCAGCCGCTTACGAATCTTAAAACAGGACTATCAGTCCAGTAAATCTTTCACAGACTCATTTACCAAGTCCAATCATCCTCTTCAACTGCCTGAGCATTTTTACGACGTCGACCATCGCTATAAGTCACCTCATCATGCTCGATTAAATCTTCTTTATAAGACAAAATCACAGAAAGTAAAATATAGAGAAAAAGTGCCACTCCCCCTGGGGTTGCAAATAAGAAAATAGCAAAGAGTACCCGCGCTAAAGTTGGGTCCATCTGATACTTGTCAGCCAATCCGGCCAAAACACCACTAACAATCTTCCCTTTCCGCATTTTATAATAGTTGGTCATAATAATCCCTCACTTTCTACTCCTAATATAGCAAGTCATCCATTCTACAACATCAGCCTTGAGGCTGATTTGCTTGATCCTGCAATCGTCCCCCACAAGAACCACAGCGATAGCGATCCAGATGAATACGGCGCTGGCGCTGGAAAGATAACCCACAACTACGACAACTATAGATATGCAACCGTCGATTCTTGGGTGGCGGTGCATATTGCAAGCCGTCCACCTCCTTTAAAAGACGCTTGAAGTCCGCATCTCCATGTTTGTAACCTTTATTTTCAAAATAAAGATGGTAGTGGGTCAATTCATGACGAACAACTTGACGAAAAATGGCTTCCCCATATTCCTCCAATATTCTAGGGGAAAAGTCCAGGTGACCATCGTGGGGAAAAAAGCGGCCGCCCGAAGTGCGAAGCCGTCGATTCCAGACAACCCGATGCCGAAAGGGTTTGCCAAAATCCTCTAGTGAAACTTTCTGAACATAATTAGTTAGATCCATGATCCTCTACCATGGTCAAGCTAATCCGATTCTGAGGCACCTGAACATCCAAGACCCAGACTGTGACTAAATCCCCAACAGACACTACTTGACTCGGATGCTTCACAAACTTTTTACTCAACTGCGTAATATGAACTAAACCATCCTCATGAACTCCGATATCTACAAAGGCACCAAAGTCTACAACATTCCGCACAACACCTTCTAGCTTTTGACCTGGTTTTAAATCCTTGATATCCAACACATCTGATCGCAATTGTGGGCCCGCAAAAGAATCCCGTAAATCACGACCGGGCTTCAGCAAATCTTGAATGATATCTTCCAAAGTGAGAGGACCGATCCCCAGTTCTTCTGCCATATCCGAAATATTGAGACCCATGAGCTTCCTTTTAGCTTCATCTCCTAAATCCGCAATCGCCAATTTCTCAAAAAGTTTGGTCACCACAGCATAATTCTCTGGGTGAACTCCTGTCCGGTCGAGTACATTGACCGCATCAGGGATTCTCAGAAAGCCTGCTGCCTGCTCAAATGCCTTGGCACCGAGACGGGGAACTTTTTTCAAATCCTTACGACTAGTAAAAGCCCCCTCCTCTTGGCGATAACGAACAATATTTTCTGTTAAGGTTTTATTCAAACCAGACACATGGCTCAATAAAGCTGGACTAGCAGTATTCACATTAACCCCCACTTGGTTTACCACTGTTTCAACTACAAAGTCTAACTGTTCTCGTAATTTTTTCTGACTCACATCATGCTGGTATTGACCTACTCCAATAGACTGGGGATTAATCTTAACCAGCTCTGCCAGTGGATCTTGCAGGCGGCGAGCAATAGAAATAGCTGAACGTTTTTCGACCGGTAAATCTGGAAACTCTTGCCGAGCCAAGTCACTAGCTGAATATACCGATGCACCACTTTCATTTACAATGACATAAGATACTTCTGGAAATTCTTGTAACACCTCTGCTACAAAGGCTTCACTTTCACGACTGGCTGTCCCATTTCCGATGGCAATAATTTCAATCTTCCAGTCAATAATCAGCCGGCTCAGACGCTCTTTAGCAGCCTCAATTTCAGAAGCCTTAGCAGGTTTAACGGGATAGATGACCTCTGTAGCCTGAAGGTCTCCAAGCTGATCTACAACAGCTAGCTTAGCCCCAGTTCGGAAGGCAGGGTCAAAACCGAGGACCATCTTACCTTTCAGTGGAGCCGTCAATAGTAGGTGACGGAGATTCTCTGAGAAGAGCTCGATCGCTCCTTCTTCCGCCACTTCTAACATTTCCGATTTAACCCGACGTTCCATTGCAGGAAGCAAGCGTTTTTTCAAACTCTCGTCCACCACTTGAGCCAGAAGCTCCGTTTTCTTAACAAAGCGAGCTAAGAAAAAGCGTTGCATCTTGTCCAGTTGGTGATCGAATTTAAGGCGAAGGACTCCTAGTTTTTCACCACGATTAAGTGCTAACAGTCGGTGAGGCGGTAGGCTAGAAAGACTTTCGGAAAAGTCATAGTAATTTTCAAAGACCTGTTTGGGATCCTTGTCCGCCTCTTTTAACTGACTAATGAGGGTTGAATTATCACGGACTTCTCGGTAGAGCCAGGCACGGAGACCGTGATTTTCAGAAAGAGCTTCGATGGCAATTTCCTTGGCTCCTTCAATAGCTGCCGCCGCTGTCGGATAAGCCTCAGAGGTCAATGGTTCTGCAGCGGCTTCCAGTTTATCAGCACCTTGAAAAATCAGACGAGCAAGTGGTGACAAACCTGCCTCACGAGCAAGGCTAGCCTTGGTTTGTTTTTTCTCCTTATACGGGAGATAGAGTTCCTCCAACTCCGTCAGTTTCTCTGCAGCCTCAATAGCGGATTTCAATTCTGGGCTAAGTTTTCCTTGTTCTTCAATTTTCCCGAGGATACTCGCTCTTCGTTCATCCAAGGCTGTCAAACTAGCCATTCGATCGGCAATCGTCTTGATTTCAACTTCATCTAACCCTTTGGTTTTATCCTTCCGATAACGAGCAATAAAGGGAATCGTTGCTCCTTCAGCAAGAAGGTCCAAAACAGTCTGAACCTGTGTTTGAGTAATTGTTAATTCTTCTGCAATTCTTATGATATTTTTATTCATAGCTTTAAGTATAGCATAGGCCAGACAGTTTGGATAGAACCTGCCTCGTTCCGTTTCAAAAAGTTCTAAACCTCTTCAAGTTCAGCAATATGGTATAATTTTTTAAAACACAGAAAGAGGTTATTTATGCCTGCCAAAGCCATCATTACTATTTTTGGTGCCAGTGGAGATCTGGCCAAACGTAAACTGTATCCAGCCCTATTTCGTCTTTTTAAAGCCGGTAAACTTGCAGATAATTTTGCCGTGATTGGAGCATCTCGTCGTCCTTGGCCTAAAGAACAATATGAAGCTGTTGTTCTGGAATCTATTCAAGATTTGGTGACCGACTCCGAACAAGCACAAGAATTTGCTTCTCGTTTTTACTACCAAAGTCACGATGTCACCAATGTTGCGGACTACCAAAACATCCGTGCCCTCCAAAACCAACTTAATGACCGTTACCGGGCAGACAATAACAAACTCTTTTTCCTGTCTATGTCTCCTCGGTTCTTTGGAACCATCGCCAAACACCTCAAGTCTGAGAACATCATTGATGGACTTGGTTTTGAGCACTTAATTATTGAGAAACCTTTTGGGACCGACCTAGAATCTGCTTGCCTCCTCAATGAAGAACTCATGGATTCCTTCCGTGAAGATCAGATTTTCCGCATCGACCATTATTTAGGCAAGGAAATGGTGGAAAACATTTATGCCTTGCGGTTCGCTAATCCTATTATCGACCGAATCTGGGACCGCCACTCCATTCACAATATCCAGATTACTCTAGCAGAACAGCTCGGTGTCGAAGAACGTGGAGATTATTACGACCAATCCGGTGCCCTTCGGGATATGGTGCAAAACCATGCCCTACAGATTCTATCCCTTTTGACCATGGATAAACCCCATTCCTTTGGCAAGCATGATATCCGAGCAGAAAAAGTCAAGGTATTCCAATCCTTGCAAAAACCTACTCCAAAAGAGCTAGCTAGCCATTTTGTACGAGGACAATACACTGCGAATCAGGATCTTGTTAGTTACCGGGATGAGCCACAAATTAATCCTGAATCCATGACTGAAACCTACTTTGCCGGTGTTTTCTTTATTGACAGCGACCGCTTCCGCAACGTCCCTATGTTTATCCGCACTGGTAAACGCTTAGCCGAAAAAACAACACGAGTGGATGTTGTCTTCAAACAGGAAGAGACCATTTTCGACGAAAGATTAGAGCCAAACGTTTTAACTCTCTACATCCAACCAGAAGAGGGAATCTCCTTTAGCTTCAACCAAAAAGAACCAGGCTATGATTTCAAAATTCAACCGCAAGCCATTAGTTCTTTTGACCGCTTAGAAGGTCCTGAAGGCTATGAGAAACTCATCTTTGAAGCCCTTCAAAGTAACTCAGCCAACTTTAGCCACTGGCATGAGGTGAAAGCTAGCTGGAAATTGATTGACCGAATTGAAGAAAGCTGGCGTAAGGACCAAAGTCCACTCCACTTCTATCCAGCCGGTTCCCATGGCCCCGAAGCTGCCGATCAACTCCTAGCCCAATTTGATACCAAATGGATTTGGTAAATCGAGTAGGGACTAATGGATAGTCCCTCTCACACCACCGTGCGTGCCGTTCGGCACACGGCGGTTCAATTAACTTTTAACGCATGTCGTTTTAAGTAGTAATCAAGACAGCTGACCATTCCTCGTTTGTCGAGGAATGGTTTTGATATTGCTCTCTTTAATACTGACTTTTGTGCTACTAGTTGGTAGTGGTCACCCCAACCTGACACCTTATCTGCTATCCACCTAGGAACTCCGAGTTTCAGTAAGCCCCAAAGGCGACGTGACTTCTTTTTCCATTGTTTCCAGATGATTACTCGCATTCTCGTTCGAAGTC
>NZ_SPPZ01000002.1 GCF_004570525.1 Streptococcus sp. WM07
TGTAATACGGCTTGGATGAATGAATTTTTACGACAACTGTCAGAAGCTTACCCTAACGACTATATTATTTTGGTGATGGATAATGCGGTTTGGCATAAATCACAGACATTGGATATTCCTAGCAATATTGAATTTACATTTATTCCACCTTATACACCAGAGATGAATCCGATTGAACAAGTTTGGGCAGAGATTCGGAAATTAGGATTTAAGAACAAAGCATTTAAATCATTGAATGACGTCATTGATCAGTTGCAAGAAGTTATCCAAAGCTTATCAACTACTCGCTTACGATCGATTGTCCATAGAGAATGGATATCTGCTAATTTTGATTCTGAATGAGTATTAAATCCAGTAAATTCAAGACTTCCTCTTCTTTGAACAATCCCTTTTTAGCCATCGCCAAACTCCCCTCTCAAGACAAGTATTTTCTCACCCCTAGTATACATTGCTTTTTTGCAATTTTTGTTTTTGGGGTAACGCCTCGTTTCAAGCAAAAAAACCTCCAACTGACAACAGTTGGAGGCCTCATACTAGTCATAACTCTTTCAAGAAATGCGGTTGAATTAAAAATCTTCCTTGTTCAAATCCCGCAACATTTGATCAATTTTATTACCATACTCAATGGACTCATCTTTCACAAAGGTCAAATCGGGGATTTTATAGATATGGAGTTGGCGACCTAGTTCCCGTTTGATGGTTCCAGTCGCTTTTTCCAAACCGATTTGTGCCTTTTGATTATCCGACGCCAAGTCACTCATGATACTGTAGTAAACTTTGGCAAGGGAGAGATCACCTGTCATTTGAACATCGGTGATGGTCACCCCTTGGACACGAGGGTCACGAACCTTTTTTTGAAGGATTTCGTTGACTTCGCGTTTGATTTCCATAGCGACCCGGTCAGTACGAATCGAATTTGCCATGAGGACCTCCCTCTTAGTGTTTGATTTCTTCCATGATGTAAGCTTCAATGACATCATCTACCTTAATGTCATTGTAGTTTTCAACCATGAGACCACCTTCGCGGCCGTTGCTGACTTCTTTTACATCATCCTTGTAGTGTTTCAAGCTTGCTAATTCACCATCGTAGATAACAACATCTTGACGGATAACGCGAACTTTAGAATCACGGGTAATTTTACCACGCAAGACCATAAATCCACCGATTGTACCCACTTTCGATACCTTGAAGGTCTCTCGGATAACAGCTTCCCCGATAACTTTTTCTTCGAATTCAGGATCAAGAAGTCCCTTCATCGCATCTTCTACTTCTTCAATAACCTTGTAAATAATGCTGTGTTGACGAATTTCAACACCATCGGTTTCTGCCTGCTGGCGAGCTTGTGGAGTAGGACGAACGTTAAAGCCGATAATAATGGCATTTGAAGCTTCTGCCAAGGTAATATCTGATTCATTGATAGCACCTACCGCTGAGTGAACGATGGTCACTTTTACACCTTCAACTTCAATTTTTTGAAGAGAGGCTGCGAGGGCTTCAACAGAACCTTGTACGTCAGCTTTAATGATAATATTAACAGACTTAACTTCACCGGCTTTAAGAGTATCAAAGAGATTCTCCAAGCTAACACGGGTTGTATTTTGACGCTGTTGGAGAAGGGCACGTTTGGCACGCTCTTCACCAGCTGCACGCGCAGCTTTTTCGTCTTCGTAAACTGCGAAGTGATCACCCGCCATTGGAGTTTCATTCAGACCAGTGATGGATACTGGTGTTGATGGACTTGCCACTTTGACCCGACGACCGAGGTCGTTGGTCATAGCACGAACCCGTCCAAAAGTATTACCGACAACAATCGGATCCTGAACGTTTAGGGTTCCTTGTTGAACCAATAGCGTTGCGACAGCCCCTTTGCCTTTATCCAATTGAGCCTCAATAACTGTACCGATGGCACGAACAGTTGGGTCTGCTTTCAGTTCTTGGATTTCAGCCACCAAGAGGACTGTTTCCAAAAGCTCATCAATGTTTTGATTGAATTTAGCTGAGATTTCAACAAACTCAGAATCTCCACCCCAGGCTGTTGACATAACACCATGCTCGGCCAATTCACCGATGACACGCTCTGGATTCGCACCTGGTTTATCAATCTTGTTGATGGCAACAATAATTGGAACATCAGCGGCCTTAGAGTGGTTAATCGCCTCGATGGTTTGCGGCATCACACCGTCATCCGCTGCCACTACCAGGATCGTAATATCCGTTACAGATGCTCCACGAGCCCGCATGCTGGTAAAGGCCGCGTGTCCAGGAGTATCCAAGAAGGTAATCTTCTTGCCGTTTTCTTCAATTTGGTAGGCACCGATGTGTTGGGTGATTCCTCCAGCCTCTCCTGTTGCAACACGAGAATTCCGAAGGGTATCCAAAAGAGTCGTTTTACCATGGTCAACGTGTCCCATGATCGTAACCACTGGTGGACGCTCAACCATCTCTTCTTCATTCAGGTGATCATCATCAACAAAGAAGCGTTCGATATCGGCATTGTCAACTTGAACCTTCTCTTTAGCTTCAATCCCATAATCTACCATAAGGAGTTCAATGGTCTCAGCATCAAGGGATTGGTTCTGTGTCGCCATGATTCCCATCATAAAGAGCTTCTTAACGATTTCTGCTGGTTCACGTTTGATCCGTTTTGCGATATCCGCAACGGTCATGCCAGCAGTGTATTCAAATTCTTTAGGAAGTTCGTGGAACTTGCGTTCGGTAACCGGTTTTGGCGCCTGGTTCTTGCCACGTTGGTTCTTCCCTTTGTTTTTGTTTTTATTCCAGTTACTATTTCTTTGATTTCTCACTTGATTTTGGTTATTTCGATTTCTATTTGCTTGCTTGCGTGGACCATCTTCGTGCTCATTATCACGACGTTTATCTGGTCTCGCTTGTTTCTTACGACGATTATCTGAAGCAGGCGCTGCCGCAACAGGTGCTTGGAAAGCGACTGGCTCCGGAACTGGAGCAACAGGTGCTTGTGTGACTGCTTCTTGTTTAGCTTCCTTGCGGCGTTTTGCCTGCTCTTCTTGAGCTTGGCGCTGGGCCTGAGCTTCTTTGAAGCGGGATTCACTATTCCGAGCGTACTCTGCATTTTGTTCCGCTTTTAAGGCTGCAGCACGTGCTTTGAAGTCTAGGCGGGGAGCTGCTGGCTGAGCATTCCGGTCCTGACGACGGTTTTGATCACGATTCCCACGATTGCGGTTTTGATCACGTCCCTGTCCCTGACCTTGACGATCACGGAAGTCTTGACCTTGACCACGACCTCCCTGACCTTTATTGCGGTCCTGCTTCCCACGTCCTTGTTTACGACGTTCCGCCTCAGCCTTAGCTTTCGCCTCACGCTCCGCCTTAAAATTCCGATTTTGTGGACGGTTATTATTAGCTGGAGCTGCTGGCTTAGACGCTTGCTCCGGAACAGAAGTTGGAGCTGCTACTGTCTTATCTTCAGCCTGTCCTACTTCTTTCGGAGCTACTGCTGATTTCACAGACTCAAAACTAGCCTTAATGCGATTCGCAACTTCTACCTCGACAGATGAAGCATGGCTTTTGACCTCAATCCCCAAGTCCTTAGCTCGACTGACAATCTCTTTACTTTCCTTGCCCAATTCCTTGGCAATTTCATACAAACGTTTTTTAGACATTTTCATGCCTCCATTTCTAGCTCATAATGGACCTCATTTTTTTTGCAAATCCGGAATCGACCACACTAAGCACCTTCCGTTGGCGCCCGATGGCCAGACTCAATTCTTGTGTTGAAAAATTATCAACTACCTTCTTTTTATAGTAGTGACTTTTATCCTCAATGGTCTTACGAAGATTAGGGCCTGCATCTTGTGCCAAAAACACTAATTGTGCTTGGTTATTCTGAATGCTTTTAATGACTAAATCTTCACCAGAAACAAGCTTTCCTGCTCGCTGGGCCAGACCTAAAAGGTTTAACAACTGTTCTTCCTTATTCAAGTCCTAACTCTCTTCGTTTCAATTTGCGATCGACAAAAGCGATCAGTTCATCGTAAAATTCTTCGGAAATTTCCTGACGAAAACTGCGATCAAAGACCTTCCGTTGCTTAGCCAAGGTAGCTTCTTCATTGTCCAATTTGATATAAGCCCCACGACCGTTGGCCTTACCAGTTGGGTCAATGCTAACCTGCCCGTCTTTCGTCCGGACAATCCTTACTAAATCACGTTTATCAATCACTTCACCCGAAACAAGGGACTTCCTCAAAGGAATCTTTCTTGCTTTGGTCATACTTATTCCTGTTCGTTTTCAATGCTCTCTGTTAGAGTAGCTTCTGCAACTTCAACTGCATCCGTAACTTCTGCTACCGTTTGTTCTTCCACATCCAAAACTTCTTCAGCAACCACTTCTGCTGCCTCCATGGCTGCAGCTTCCATAGCCTCAAATTCAGAAGCCGATTTGATATCAATTCGGAAACCTGTTAAATGAGCCGCCAAACGGACATTTTGTCCACGACGACCAATGGCCAAGGACAATTTGTCATCTGGTACAACGACCAAAGCACGCTTGCTATCTTTTTCATCAAAGATTACCTGGTCAACTTCAGCAGGTGCAATGGCATTATAAATAAATTCGGCTGGATCACTGACCCACTCGATGACGTCAATGTTTTCCTCAGTTGGAATCCATTTTTCCAATTTAGCATCGTACCGTGCAGGGTGGAACTTACTCGTAATTTTTTTGATATTGCTTCCGCCACGTCCAACAATGGTACCAATCGCATCAACGTTTGGGTTATGACTACGCACTGCCACCTTCGTCCGATCCCCAGCTTCACGAGAGACTGACATAATCTCAACAGTTCCATCGTAAACTTCGGGAATTTCTTGCTCCATCAAGCGTTTAATCATCTGTGGATGACTACGACTCACGAAAACATTCACCCCTCGTGGATTATCTTCAACCTTTTCCACATACACTTCGATACGATCATGGGAGGCAAAAACTTCACCTGGGATTTGATCCTTACGAGACATTTGTGCCTCAATGCTTCCAAGATTAATGTAGATAAAGCGGGCATCAAAACGCTCGACGGTACCACTCATTAGTTCATTTTCGTGTTCTTTATAAGTGTTGTAAGTAATTAGGCGTGTTTGCTTACGCATTTTCTCCATGATGGTTTGTTTAGCCGATTGGGCAGCTACCCGACCAAACTCCGTTGGAGATTCTTCAAATTTGATTTTATCTCCGAGCTCATAAGCTGCATTAATGCCCAAGGCATCTTTCAAGCTGATTTCCAAGCGGCTATCAAATACTTCATCTACAACTTCACGAACCGTGTAAACGTGGAAATCTGCTTTCTTCTCATCAAACTCAATAAGGGCACTATCAGCTTGTCCGTAACGACGACGATAGGCAGCACGAAGAGATTCGATGACTGTATCAATGATATCTTCTTTTTTGATCCCCTTATCTTCTTCAAGAATGCGGAAAGCTTCCTTCATTTCTTTACTCATGCTTCACTTGCTTTTGGTTCCCCAAAAGCTCCTTTCTGTTATAACTAAAATTTCACGGCCAAGCGGGCTTTGGAAACCAACTTGTAGGGAATTTCCACTTGTTTCTTCCGCGTTTTATCCATATATTCCAATTGCAGCGTCTCGCCATCAAAAGATAGGAGATCTCCTTCAATTTGTTTTTTCTTATCAATCGCTTGATAAAGACTCACATGGATGTAGGAACCAACGGCTGCTTCCATGGCTGTAGCTGTTTTTAATGGTCGTTCCAAACCAGGACTGGACACCTCCAAGAAATAATTTTCAGGGAAAGGGTCTGGCTGGATGGTATCCAAAAGTGGACTAATCAAGTCTGTCAAATCAGCCGTATCCTCAACAGTGATACCACCAGGCTTGTCCACAAAGACACTCAAGACCATATCACCACCCAATTTAGCATACTCAATGTCTACCAGTTCATAGGGCTGAGGAATCTGTCCCTCTAACACCTGGGACACCTGTTCAACAATCGTTGCGATAAGAACACCTCCTTTTTGCTATAAACAAGAGGCGAAGATTTCTCTTCGCCCCTCCTTCATTTTTTCATTCTGTTTAGATTATACCATAGAAATCCTCAAAAGCAAGGATTTTAATAGCCGAAAGAACAGTTTAATCTGGAAAATGCGCTTCCAAGCGATAGATAACTTGCCCTTTACTTGAAAACTTCTCTTCATATTCTGTACGGACATTGCCTTCGATTTCACTTGCGTGGAGATCTAACCAAACGCCATCCAAAATCATTCCATATTGAGACATCGAAACCAAGGAATATTCAAACAAACCTCGATTATCCGTCTTGAAGTGAATTTCTCCTTGGCTAGGCAAAATTGCCTGGTAAGTTTCCAAGAAAGACTTGTAGGTTAAACGCCGCTTTTCATGACGTTTTTTAGGCCAAGGATCCGAAAAATTCAAGTAAAGTCGTTGAATTTCCCCTAACTCGAAATAGTTAGTTAAGGAATCCCCATCTACCCATAGCAGGCGAATATTCGGAACATCTGTGAGCAAGACCTTATCCAAGGCGTAACTCAAAACAGACTTCTGAATATCAATTCCAATAAAATTGATGTCTGGATGATTCTTAGCCATCCCAGAGATAAACTGTCCCTTACCAGAGCCAACTTCAACGTAAATCGGATTGCTATTGCCAAAAATTTCCTGCCAGTGGCCTTTGGCACTTTCTGGATCCAAAACCACATATTCTGGATGTGCTTCTAGAAGCTCAGTGGCTCCTTTTCGATTGCGAACTCTCATAATCCCTTTCCAAAACGTGTCCGGAAATTTCGCAAAGCATAAATTTCTCGGTTCACATTATCAATATCATCATTAGCATAGTACTTACCGATCTGGTTCAAGTAAGAATACTGAGCATACCAATACAGCTTATTCAACACTTTCTCATTGTAGCGATAGCCATAGTAAACCAACCATTCCTGCCAACGTGACTCCGGAATATAGTGACTCAAGATATGCGCCACATCAAACATCCGATCTGTTAAACGAACAGAATCCCAGTCTACTAGATAAATCAAACCACTTTCCGTCTCAATCCAGTTACTGTGACGAACATCTCCATGAACAATCGTCGCATAATCTTCTCGGAATCCAGGAGCCGATTGACGTAGACCATCAATCACTTCCTGAAGAAATTGATTGCGACGAAGATTGGAATGAACAGACTCCCGCCAAGAATTGAGCAAGTCAATTGGAGTTTCCAACTGCTTCCCTAAACTCGTTAATTGAACCATCAAATGACGGGAACGATGCAGCCGACTCAAAATATTAATAATCTGCTTTTTACCCATTTCTCCAGGAGTTAGAATCTTTCCGTTTAACCACTGTTGCCCTGTCATCACCTGACCGTCGGGCATCCGGCGACTCCACAAAAGTTGGGGCGCAATCTGCTCCTTGGCTAAGCCAGCTAGAATCGGGCTGGTATTCATTTTTACAAAAATTTCACGTCCATCTGGATAAGTGCCCTTATAGGCATTCCCACTTTTACCCGCTAACGGGCTCAAGGATAACTCTTGATCAGTCCCTTCCATTATTCCCTCCTTGAAAAAATCTTCTTCATTCTACTAATTTTATACAGCTTCGTCAACCAATCTTCTTAGTTTATAAGGAATATAAAATTTAAAAAGCACGCCCATCGCAAATAAGAAAATACCTGCTTCCAAAAAGGCTCCACGTACGCCCAAGACCACTAACGCCTGAATCAAACTGATAAAGCCTAACTGTTCTAACAGACGTCTGAGCCCTACCACCTTGGCCTGACTTCCCCTTGGAAACAATCCCGTCATTACTTGCCCATCCTGACTCCTAAAAAGAGCCAATAACTGGAAAAACAACAGATAATACGCCACAAAAGCCAGACCAGCCGCTAACCAAACATGCGGCAGCAAGATGAGGGCTAACAAAGCTAAAAACTGAAGTCGTACCCAAAGCCCATAGTAAGGCCCTTTGCGTAAGAAAGAACGCAAAAACAAACTGTACCAAGGATTCGACTGCCCCCGTTCCAGAATGGGGAGAACGGGATTCCAATAGGCCCGCATCCGCACGCGCTCCTCAATCCCTTTCACCTGGGTGAAGAGGGAGAAAAAACGTAGAATTCCTTGCGTTCGACCTTGCTCTTCTGCAATCCAAAAATTCCAATCTACAGGACCGTCTTGACCTAATCCTCGATAACGGTACCTCAAAACACCGCATTGTAGAGCAGCTAAAAGAAGTACATAAGCCATCACAGGAATCCAGCTGTTAAAAATCACCAACCACAAGGGAAGAACCAGTGTAAAAGTAAGCAAAGCACGAATGAGCTGCACTCCAAGCGTCCGACGAAAAGCCACTAATAAAACCGCTTGAACATCAGCTTCCTGAACCAACAGGAAAAATTCATCACCTCGCCGCAAGTAGCTGGCCATCCGTCCAGGCCAAAAACAAATAGCTGAGACCAACGGTAGGAGCCAGATTAAAATCCCTCGATAAGGTGCTGAATCCACTAAAATTGCTCGATACTGGGTCAACACTAAACCCAAAAAAAGAAAACAAAAAAGAACAAAATGATCATTCAGCACATAGCGAAGATAGCCCATCATTTCCTTGTGGAAGGCTTGCCGTCTTCGCTTAAACAAATCATGCATGCTGGTCCTCCTGCGTCACTCGTAGATAAATATCATGAAGGCTTTGACCCGGCAGTTGGAATTGTTCCTGGATGTCTGGTAGACTCCCCTCTGCCAGAACTTGACCTTGATGGAGAAGGATGTAGCGATCACAAACCCTTTCGGCAGTATCCAAGACATGGGTAGACATTAAAACACCCTTTCCTTTTTTTCTTTCCTCCAGAAGAAACTGCAATAAATCCTCAATGGCTAAGGGATCTAATCCTAAAAAAGGTTCATCCACAATATACAAATCGGGATCCACTAAAATGGCACACAAAATCATGACCTTCTGTTTCATCCCCTTGGAAAATTCCGCCGGTAGCCAATCTAGCTTTTGATCCAAGCGGAATCGCTGAAGATAGGGAGCTAGACGTTCGAGAGCTTGGTCTAAATCTTTTTCATAGGCCATGGCTATGATTTCTAAATGCTCCCGCAAAGTCAATTCATCATAGAGCATTGGTGTTTCTGGTATATAGCCAATCTTCTTCCGGTAAGTCACGGCATCTTCTTGAAGTTTTTGCCCATCCAAGAGGATTTCACCCTTATACGGATGAAGAAAACCGATAATTTCCTTAATCGTCGTCGACTTCCCAGCCCCATTTAATCCAATCAACCCTACAATTTCATGTTTTTTAACGGAGAAACTAATCTCTTTCAACACAGGTAGGTTGAAATATCCCCCCGTAACCTGATTCACTTCTAACATAAATCCTCCATTTTTGCTATACTAAGAGAAAGCGAGCACAGGTCGCCTCTGGCGGTCATCGTCAACCGCTTTCCTATTGAAATTCAATCAATTCCATTATAACAAATGGAAGGAACTTAAGGAGGAAAATATGGATTGTCTTTTCTGTAAAATTGTTGCGGGAGAAATCCCAGCTAGTAAAGTCTATGAAGATGAGCACATTCTAGCTTTTTTGGACATTTCCCAAACAACCCCGGGCCATACCTTGGTAATCCCCAAAAAGCATTATCGGAACATTCTTGATTTAGAACCACAAGTCGCTAAAGATCTTTTTGGACAAGTTCCGGCCTTAGCCCGTCGTCTAAAAAAAGCTGTTGGAGCGCAAGGAATCAATGTCCTCAATAACAGTGAAGAAGCAGCTGGACAAACTGTTTTCCATACCCATGTCCACTTACTTCCCCGCTTTGAAGCAGGAGATGGCCTCGCTATCCAATTCCAAACTCAGGAACCTGACTTTGCCCACTTGGCACAGCTAGCCCAGAAAATCCAAGAAACTCAGGAGGAAGCTTAAATGAGTTTGCTATCAACCATTCTATTTTTAAGTGCTGCCAAATCTTCCTACGAACTTGTCCTGAACCGTAAGGAGATTTTCAGTAATGCCAAAGAGGCTGCCGTTGAAACCAAGCGAGTTAACGCCCTACAAGCACAACTGAAAAACCAACTGAAAACTCTCCAAAAAGAAGCCGAAAAAATTGCACCCCTAGCCCATGACCTCGCCTATAAAACACAAGCGTTTAGTCAGGAAGCCCAGGCACGAGCAGAACAAATTCAAGCTCAAATGGAACAGGCTCAAGAGCGTGTCAAGCAAGTCAAAAATCACCCAAATCAGAAGTAACCCTAGTAAGCCCCCGCGATTGTTAACGCAGGGGTTCTCCTATTTATCCTCAAAAAACTCTAAACACAAACCTTCATTTGCCACTTACAATCGTTCAATATTTGAAAATATTGTCAAAGTTATTCCAGAAAGGCCCCTATGTCCCTCCTTCAACGTACCTTAAAACTTACTCTCGCCACCTGTTCAGCGGCTTTCCTAGCCAGTTTTCTAGGGGCTAATTATGCCATCACAGCTGGTATTATTGCCATTCTCAGTGTTTCAGACACTCGGCAACGAACCTTTACCTTAGCCTATCAAAGACTATTATCAGCGCTCCTAGCTCTAGCACTAGGTAGTTTAGTCTTCTTGATACTAGGCTTTCACCTCTGGTCCCTAGCCCCCTTCCTACTCCTCTATGTCCCCTTGGCCCATCACTTCCAGCTAGAAATCGGGATTACCCCTAGTACCGTTTTAGTAACCCACCTTCTTTTAGAAGAAAGCGTCGCCCTCTCCTTCCTTGCCAACGAAGTTCTGATCTTCCTAATTGGAACCCTCAGCGCCCTCTTGGTCATTCTCTATATGCCCGGGCGACAAAAAGAGTTGGAGACTTACCACACCCAAGTAGAAAATTTACTGAAAGGCATCCTCAAACGCTTCGTGTTTTTCCTCAGACAAGGGGATGGACGAAACGATGCTAAATTGGTCAAAGAATTAGACCTCGAACTCCGTCAAGCTCTAGAAGTTGCCTACCTAGACTACTCCGACCAACTCCTTCAAAAAGATAGCTACCATGTTGACTATTTTGAAATGCGCCAAGCCCAAAACTACATCCTCAAGGATATGGCTCAAACCATCAATAACTGCCAACTCTCCTCAGAAGAAAGCCACATTCTAGCAGGACTCTTTCAACATGTGGCTGACCAACTCAGCCAACTCAATCCCGCCGAGGCCCTTATGGAAGAAATTCAAACCTACCTCGAAACCTTCCGCAAACGCCCGCTCCCCCAGACACGCCAAGAATTTGAAACCCGCGCCATCCTCTTACAGCTCCTCAAAGATCTCAAACAATTTGTCCAATTAAAAGTTGACTTTGCTAGCCATTATCGCAATCAAATCAATGAAAAAATTCGCTCTGATAATAGGAATAAGTAGCCTCCTATTTCTCATGATTCGTACTTACTATACCATTTAAAAAAAAATCTAATCTACTATTCCGTTTATTATGCCCAAAATTTAGAACATGATCCTAGCTACAATCCTACCATGGCAATGATTGTCGATAATTTAGATTATATTTCTAGACCAGAAAACGACCTAATTAAATATGATTTTGATGGTCATAATACTGTTTATAACTTAAAATATAGTATCCATTTAACAGGTTCTATTGAAGAGTATATGCTTTTTCAGGGAAGAGATATCTATTACTTTACAGGGAAAGGAGAATTTTTAGAATTCAGAGTACTAGCTAGTGACACTAACCTTTCTGATAATTCCAAGGAAAGAAGGGAAGAAGGGGAAAAATTTGTCAATGAACTCCTGCAGCCTATTATTGATCATCAACCTAGCCCTCCACAAGGACAAAATCTTCAGTGTCTCTTCAACATCACCTATGGTAAAAGATTCCAATAAAAAAGAAATTTTACAGAAAATAGAGAGAATCCTAGCACCTGCAACCAAGGATCTTATTATGGCTCAAAAAACACCCTTTATTAACCTACAAAAACTATTTAACCAGTTAATAACGAGCAAGCATCGTTCCAAGTAGAAGGTCTAAAATCAACAAAAATTATTACCCCCATCTGCGGAATAGTGCTATTTCACTCTTAGTATTCAATACAAACTTCCTACTCCATAGAAAATAAAAGAGAGCAACTTCAACTTAGAGTTGCTCTCTTTTATTGTTTCAAACTAGGCTCTCCTAGCTTCATAGCTATTCAGCAGCAGATTGAGGCTCGACACTTTCAGATGCAGCCCCTCCTCCATTTAACTCATCTAGGGTAACTGCATTGGTCTTCAGTTTTTTGAGGCTATCTAGGCCAAGTGAGGTGCGCAATGTATTTTGCATTTCTAAAATATGGCCTGTTTCTACAATCTGATAGCTTCCCCCATCTGGAAGAGTTGCATCTTCTCCCCGCAGTTGCTCTTGTTGAATATTTCGGAAAGCATCTTGGTAAACCAAGAGTTTCGGAATACTATTGGATGAGAGGTCAATACTCGTCTGCATATTATTGCTGACAGCACCTAGGATTTCTTTATAATGACTGACACTATTTAAACTAAGAACTTTTTGCACTACTTTTTGAATAGCTTCTCGCTGGCGTTGTTGACGACCATAATCTCCCTCCGGATCTTGGTAACGCATCCGAGCATAGACTAGGGCTTGATCGCCATTAATATGCTGTTTTCCTGGTTTAATGGTTGCAGTATATTCAGGTTCTTGCTCCTCAATGGAGATTGGGAAGTCAAAAGTATTATTGACCTCAATACCACCAACCGCATCCACCAACTCAACCAACCCCTGCATATTAATCATGACATAGTGATCAATGCTAATATTCATCAAGGACTCAATCGTCGGAATCGCCAATTCAGCACCACCCATGGCATAAGCGGCATTCAGTTTAGCTTCCGTCACCTCACCTTTTTGTGAAATCTTGGTCAAGATGTCCCTTTCTAAACTCATCATCGTGGTTTCTTTGGTATCCGGATTAACGGTCACCAACAGCATGGTATCACTATTTCCTTCCCAAGGATCGGACCGTGAGCCACTCCCGGTGTCTACTCCCATTAGGAGCATGGTCATGGGTTCTGCTTTTTCAATAACATCCGATTGACGACCAAAATTCTGAAAGGTTTTCGCTAACTGACCTGTGGATTGGAAGTAAATCGTACCTGCATAGGTTCCCAAACCAATCAGGGTCACTAAAAGAAAGGTTAAAAATAATTTTAAATTCTGTTTAAACATGATGTTACCTATCTAATACAAGCCCCATATAGAGGACTGTTTCATAGCTTCCATCCCAAAGTTGGATGGCTTCTTCCTGCCGACCTTCATAGGAAAAGCCAAATTTCTCATACAAAGCTCTGGCAGCTCGGTTTCTTTCTTGAACATTCAAAGATAAACGGCGAATAGATGGCGTTTCTGCCAACCAGTCTAGGAGCAGTTCAAAAAGCATCGTCCCGATACCATGACCCCAATAAGCCTGTCCTACAGCCACAAAGACCTCTCCCACATGACTCAAACGAGGATTGGAATCGATGGACACATTCAAAAGACCAATCACTTGATTGTCTAAACGAGCTAGTAAGAACAAACGTGATGGATGGTTAGCACTAGACTCCAAATAATCAGCCAGCTGCTTTTGGGATAAATCAAGGCCACTAGGCTCCAAACTAGTAAGGTCACTCTCACCGGCGACTTGCTTAAAAAATGCTAATAAACTAGAAGCATCTGAGGCCTGAGCCTCCTCAATCACCAACTCTTGCTGCGGCATCCTTCCAAGCCTCCATCAATTCTTGACTACGCTGGCCAACTGCTGCCAACTCCAGACGACGTCCTTCCCCCTCATGATGAAGAGTCACATGAAGGTAATCGTCTGGAAGAGCCTCCTCCAACAACTCTCCCCATTCAATAACGGTAATCCCTTCCCCAAACAGAAACGCATCTAAGTCGATCGAATCCGGATCACCATCAATCCGATAGACATCCAAGTGATAAAGTGGCAACCGCCCCTCATATTCACGAACAATCGTATAAGTTGGACTTTTGATCATTTGATCAATATCCAATCCTCGCGCTAAGCCCTTGGTAAAAGTCGTTTTTCCAGCTCCCAAATCTCCTGATAAAATCAAGACATCGCCTACATCCAGTAGGTGCCCTAGTTTCTCTCCCCAGGCTATCAGGGTTTCTTCATTTTGAATTATCATTCCACCATTATACCAAATTCCCCTCTTACTTCCTACTTTTTATCCAATCATCAGCAAGTAAAAAGAGGCACATGCCTTGAAGAGCCGCAAATCCTAAGACAAAAATAATGTATTCCCAGCTAAAGATATCCAAAAAAGTCTGAAGCACAAGTCTCGGACGCGTAAAGACATCCCATGAATTCAATCGGGGATAACGACCTACTGTAATAGCCAAACTCGAGAGAAAAGATAAGATTGAGGTAGCAAAAATCTCTTGCCATAGCTTCCATGAAAAGTGTGAGCGCACCAAGCGCCAACTTTCAACCCCACACAATACTCCGAAAAATATAGCAAAGACAAAGCCAAAAAAGAGCTTCTGATTGGCCCTATTGTAGAGAACATCCCCTACCCAATGCATGTGTATCAAATCAGTGACCATATAGAAAGTATTTGGAAAAAAGAGTAACCATAAAAGCCAAGCTCCCCATCGCAAGATACGATTCTGTGTCACCTTAGAGAGAAGAGCAAAGTCTAGAGCCGTCAAAGCTAAAAACATATTCCATGTTAAATTGGGACCTTGTTGGGTCGCTCCAATCAAGGCTAGTACTGCAAAAATCGCAATAAAAGCAGATTGATAGACAATAAAAATTCGTTTATACATCGTAACTCCTTTTTTATTTGTATCAGTTTACCATGAAAAGTTTAAAATTTGCTATACTAGGTAAAAGCAAAAAAACTGGAGCATGTATGGAAACTCGTAAAATTATTGCCCTCGACCTCGATGGGACCCTCTTAAACAATCAACAACAAATTTCCTCTAAAAGTCAAGAAGTCCTCAACAAGATTCAAGCGCAGGGACATAAAATTATTATCACAACTGGTCGTCCCTACCGCTCAGCTCTCCCCTACTACCAACAGCTAGGGCTAGAGACCCCTTTGATTTCTTTCAATGGTGCTTTAACCGTTCTCCCTGGAAAAGAGTGGGACCACGAACGGGAATACACCATTGATAAAGAATATCTGGTTGACCTCGTTCAACGACAAGATGAGGTTCAAGCAGACTTCATTGTAAGTGAATACCGGAAAAAATTCTTTATTCACCAACAAGACTCTCATAGTTTTGACCCCCAACTTTTAGGGGTGGATAAAATCACAACCCAACACCAACTGATTCTACAAAAAATCAGCAAAAACCCAAATGCCATCCTCTTTCAAACCCGTTTTCAAGATAGTGAAAGCCTAGCTCAAGACTTGATGGCTTACTACCACGGTGAAATGAACGTTAGTTCCTGGGGCGGACCCTACAATATTTTAGAATGTACCCCTAAAGGCATTCACAAAGCAAATGCCCTCAAACATCTCTTGACTGTCTATCAAAAGCAGCCCTCTGATTTAATTGCTTTTGGAGACCAACTCAATGACAAAGAGATGTTAGCCTATGCCGGATCAGGTTACGCCATGCAAAATGCCAACCCTAAGCTCCTGGACTACGCTGACCAACAAATCCCATGGACCAATCAAGAAGACGGAGTTGCCCAAAAATTACTACAACTCTTCTTATAAAGATAAAGAAATAGCCAAGCTCCAGAAAGCAGTCCAAGATTTCATTCTAATTTTGAACTGCTTCCTTTTTTGATAGCTTTTATGTAAACGCTTGCAACTATAAAACCATTGTGATATACTAAACATATGAGAAAGGGAACTATCCCTAAGAATAAGGAGGCTCATATGAAAGCAGTTGTTGTTAATGCAGAAGGAACTGGTGTAGAAGTTGTTGAAAAAGAATTTCGTCCTATCGAAGCTGGTGAAGCTCTCGTAGAAATTGAATACTGTGGAGTCTGCCACACCGATTTACACGTTGCACATGGTGATTTTGGAAAAGTTCCAGGTCGTGTCCTAGGTCATGAAGGTATCGGACTTGTTAAAGAAGTAGCTCCCGATGTAACCAGTCTCAAAGTCGGGGACCGTGTCAGCATTGCTTGGTTCTTCCAGGGATGTGGAACCTGTGAATACTGTACAACCGGTCGTGAAACTCTCTGCCGTGACGTTAAAAATGCTGGCTACTCTGTTGACGGAGGCATGGCTAAACAATGTATCGTGACTGCAGACTATGCTGTGAAAGTTCCTGAAAATCTTGATCCAGCTCAAGCTTCTTCTATCACCTGTGCTGGGGTAACCACCTACAAAGCCATCAAAGAAGCGAATGTTCAGCCTGGTCAATGGGTTGTCGTTTACGGTGCTGGTGGTCTTGGGAACCTTGCTATCCAATATGCTAAAAAAGTTTTCAATGCTCATGTTATTGCCGTCGATATTAATCAAGATAAATTAGATTTGGCCCTAGAAGCAGGAGCCGACATTAGCCTCAATGGCTTGGAAGTTGAAGATGTTCCTGGAAAAATTATGGAAATTACTGGTCTTGGAGCCCATGCTGCAGTCGTAACAGCAGTATCAAAAGTTGCCTTTAACCAAGCTGTCGATTCCCTTCGGGCTGCAGGTGTTCTTGTGGCCGTTGGACTACCATCTGAATATATGGATCTCAGTATCGTAAAACTCGTTTTAGATGGTATTAAAGTTGTAGGCTCTCTTGTTGGAACTCGTAAAGATTTGGAAGAAGCCTTCCAATTTGGAGCTGAGGGACTCGTAGTACCAGTTGTACAACTACGTCCAGTAGAAGAGGCACCAGCTGTCTTTGATGAAATGGAAGCGGGTACAATCCAAGGCCGTATGGTACTAGACTTTAAAAACGCTTAATCTTTTCCAAAATAGGGAACGCTGAATGAGTTCCCTATTTTTTGTGGTTTTTTCACTTGTATGAGAATTTTTGAAATTACTTGACATTTTTTTGAAATCGCTTTACAATGAGATAGCTTAAAAATTTCTTAAGAATTTAAGTCGCAAATATTTTTTAGGAGGAGACCAATAATGAGTATTGGAATCATTATTGCCAGCCACGGTGAATTTGCTGCCGGCATTCATCAATCTGGATCTATGATCTTTGGTGATCAGGAAAAAGTCCAGGTTGTGACCTTTATGCCGAGTGAAGGACCAGACGACTTGTATGCCAAGTTCAATGACGCTGTAGCTGCTTTTGATGCTGAGGACGAAGTACTTGTCCTAGCTGACCTTTGGAGTGGATCACCCTTCAACCAAGCTAGTCGTGTCATGGGAGAAAACCCCGACCGCAAGTTCGCTATTATCACTGGTTTGAACTTACCGATGTTAATTCAAGCCTACACAGAACGAATGATGGATGCATCGGCTGGGGTTGAAGCTGTCGCAGCCAACATCATTAAAGAGGCAAAAGAGGGGATTAAGGCTCTACCTGAGGAACTAAACCCTGCTGAAGAAGCAACAGCTGCAGTAGAAGGCCCTACTATTCAAACAGCTATCCCTGAAGGAACTGTTATTGGAGATGGGCAGTTGAAGATCAATTTAGCTCGAATCGACACCCGCTTGCTTCACGGTCAAGTGGCCACTGGATGGACTCCTGACTCAAAAGCTGATCGTATCATCGTAGCATCGGATTCAGTTTCTCAGGACGAGCTCCGCAAAGAGTTAATCAAACAAGCAGCACCTGGTAATGTTAAAGCCAATGTTGTTCCTATTCAAAAATTGATTGATGTCTCAAAAGATCCTCGGTTTGGAAATACCCATGCCCTTATCCTATTTGAAACACCTCAAGACGCTCTTCGGGCCATTGAAGGAGGCGTGCCTATCAAAACCTTAAATGTTGGTTCCATGGCACACTCAACTGGTAAAACAATGGTTAACAATGTTCTCTCCATGGATAAAGAAGACGTTGCGACCTTTGAAAAATTGCGTGACCTTGGCGTTGAATTTGACGTCAGAAAGGTTCCGAATGATTCTAAAAAAGACTTGTTTGACCTCATCTCTAAGGCCAACATTCACGAATAATAGAAAGGACATAAAACATGTCATTGATTTCTGCAATTTTGGTTGTCCTTGTTGCCTTCCTAGCTGGACTTGAAGGTATCTTGGATCAATTCCAATTCCATCAACCACTCGTTGCTTGTACTCTTATCGGTCTTGTTACCGGCAATCTTACTGCCGGTATTATGCTCGGTGGTTCTCTACAAATGATTGCCCTTGGTTGGGCTAATATCGGTGCTGCAGTTGCACCAGATGCTGCTCTTGCCTCTGTAGCAGCTGCCATTATCCTTGTTCTAGGAGGCGATACTTCTCCTCGTGGTATCGCCGTTGCCCAAGCCGTTGCTATTCCCCTAGCCGTTGCAGGTCTATTCCTAACCATGTTGGTACGGACTGCTTCTGTTGGTTTGGTTCATGGAGCAGATGCCGCTGCTAAAGAAGGAAATATCGCCAAAATGGAGCGTTACCACTATATTGCCCTTCTTCTTCAAGGACTACGGATTGCTATTCCTGCTGCCCTCCTTCTTGCTATCCCAACAAGTGCAGTACAATCAGCTCTTGAAGCCATGCCTGCTTGGTTATCAGAAGGAATGGCTATCGGAGGTGGTATGGTTGTCGCTGTTGGTTACGCTATGGTTATCAACATGATGGCTACTCGTGAAGTATGGCCATTCTTTGCAATCGGTTTTGCTCTTGCCGCTGTTTCTGATTTGACCTTGATTGCTCTCGGTGCTATTGGTGTTGCTCTTGCCTTTATCTATCTAAACCTATCCAAAAAGGGAGGTTCCGGTAATGGTACTGCTACAGCCACTTCTACTGACCCTATCGGGGACATTCTTGAAGACTACTAAGAAAGGGGACATACAACATGACTGAAAAGATTCAATTAAGTAAAAATGATCGTCAGAAGGTGTGGTTGCGCTCCACTTTCTTACAAGGTTCTTGGAACTACGAGCGGATGCAAAACTTAGGTTGGGCTTACTCAATGATCCCAGCTATCAAGCGTCTCTATACAACCAAAGAAGATCGTGCAGCTGCGCTTGAGCGTCACATGGAGTTCTTCAACACACATCCTTATGTAGCCTCTCCAATCCTTGGAGTTACATTGGCTTTGGAAGAAGAACGTTCTCATGGAGCAGCGATTGACGATGCCGCAATCCAAGGGGTTAAAATCGGAATGATGGGACCTTTGGCTGGTATCGGAGATCCTGTCTTCTGGTTTACTGTGCGACCAATCCTTGGAGCATTGGGAGCTTCCCTTGCTCTCTCTGGCAATATTATGGGACCAATCCTATTCTTCCTACTTTGGAATTTAATCCGTATGGCCTTCCAATGGTACACACAAGAATTGGGTTACCGTGCCGGATCTGAAATCACAAAAAATATGTCTGGTGGTATTCTTCAGGACATTACCAAAGGTGCTTCCATCCTTGGAATGTTCATCCTAGCTGTTCTCGTTCAACGCTGGGTATCTATTAAATTCGCCTTTACTGTCTCTGAAGTACAACTAGATGAAAAAGCCTACATCCATTGGGATAAATTGCCTAATGGCTGGGAAGGAATCCAAGAAGCCTTCGCTCAAGTTGGAGCGGGTCTTTCCCAATCCCCAACGAAGGTAACAACCTTCCAAGAAAACTTGGATAGCTTAATTCCTGGATTGATGGGACTTCTTCTTACCTTCCTTTGCATGTGGTTGTTGAAAAAGAAAGTTTCACCAATCACCATCATCTTGGCACTCTTTGTTGTCGGAATCCTTGCTCACTTAGCAGGTATCATGTAAATATAATTGAGGCTAGGAATTTATCCTAGCCTCTCTTTTCATCAAAGGAGTAGACATGGTTCAATCTCTCAATACACAAGTTGACCTCAAAGCTCGTGGCCAATCCTATATTGGTATTGGTGGTCAAGTCGGAAACTTTTTAGTAGGCGATAAAGCTCTTGAATTTTATAGTGACCGCAATGTCCAGGATTTTATTCAAATGCCTTGGGAAAATATCCAAAATATTGGTGCTAATGTTAGTCGTGGTAAGGTTAGCCGGCATTTTGAAGTCAATACAGATTTAGGAAATTTCAGATTCTCTTCCCCAGACTCCGGTCGAATTCTCAAAATCGCTCGTCAACACATCGGGGATGAGAAAGTCCTTCGCCTACCTACCTTGGTCCAAATGACCTGGAAAAAAATTCAGCAAGCGCTTGCCAAAAAAGGCTAGTTTGGATATAATGAAACAAACGGACAAGTACTCTTATATTCTTCTTTTAGAGAGTCTGCGGTTGCTGCAAGCAGATAGAAGAGAAAGACGAAATTCTACCGTTGGATTTTTTTAAATAAGCAATCAAGGCACACGATGTGAAGTTGGATGGAACCGCGTTTCGACGCTCCAACACAAGCATTCGTGTGTTTTTTCATTAAAAGGAGGTTTCTATGTTAGATTTGAAACAAATTCGCAACGATTTTGCTGCAACCCAAGTAAAGTTGGCTACACGTGGAGTCGACGCTACTATCCTAGACAAAATGAAGGAATTAGACGAACAACGTCGAGAGCTTCTAGTCCAAGTTGAAGAAGAAAAAGCTAAACGGAATACCGTTTCCGCTGAAATAGCACAGGCTAAACGCAACAAAGAAAATGCAGATGACAAGATTGCAGCCATGCAAGCTCTATCTGCCGAAATTAAAGAGTTGGATGCACGCCTAACAACCATTGACCAACAACTTCAGGATATTCTCGTAACCCTTCCTAACCTTCCTCATGATACAGTACCAGTTGGAGAAGATGAAGAAGATAATGTGGAAATTCGTCGTTGGGGTCAAGCACCTACATTTGACTTTGAACCTAAAGCTCACTGGGACCTAGGGGAAGATCTCGGCATTTTAGACTGGGAACGTGGCGGTAAGGTGACTGGAGCTCGTTTCCTATTCTATAAAGGACTAGGAGCTCGTCTTGAACGTGCACTCTACAACTTTATGTTAGATGAGCACTTAGCAGAAGGCTACACTGAAGTCATCCCTCCGTATATGGTCAATCACGATTCTATGTTTGGAACTGGGCAATATCCAAAATTCAAAGAAGATACCTTTGAATTAGCAGATACCAACTATGTATTAATTCCAACTGCTGAAGTCCCACTCACGAACTACTACCGTGGTGAAATCTTGGAAGCTAAAGAGTTACCAATCTACTTCACAGCCATGAGTCCATCCTTCCGTTCTGAGGCAGGTTCAGCAGGACGTGATACCCGTGGTTTAATCCGCCTACACCAGTTCCATAAGGTCGAAATGGTCAAATTCGCCAAACCAGAAGAGTCTTACGAAGAATTGGAAAAAATGACTCAAAACGCAGAGTCTATTTTGCAAAAACTAGGCCTAGCCTATCGTGTTTTAGCCCTCTCAACTGGGGACATGGGCTTCTCAGCTGCTAAAACCTATGACTTGGAAGTGTGGATTCCAGCTCAAAATACCTATCGTGAAATCTCCAGCTGCTCCAACACTGAAGACTTCCAAGCACGTCGAGCTCAAATCCGTTACCGGGATGAAGCAGATGGCAAGGTTAAACACGTCCACACCCTAAACGGATCCGGACTAGCAGTTGGCCGAACTGTCGCAGCTATCTTGGAAAACTATCAAAATGCAGATGGTTCTGTCACCATCCCTGAGGTACTCCGTCCTTATATGGGTGGCATTGAAAAAATCGTAGCACCCTAACAGACCTTAACAAGTGAGCCCTAATCCCAGCTCCATTAGAGTCTGTCCTCCTTCCCCATAAAGAAAAACCTTTCTCCAAAGGGATACTATCAGGTTGTGATTCTAGCGGTCTCACTTTTAAAATCCTCTATGACTGTCCAAAAAGTCATAGAGGATTTTTTCTTCATAAATGCTCCTCTTGTCCTTGTAGACTGTTTTAAGCTCATTTGTATGAAGTAGTGCCCTAACTTTGGTATAATGATAGCAATTGAAAAATAGTAAGGATGAATTATGAAACTCATTTCATGGAATATTGATTCGTTAAATGCAGCTCTAACCAGCGATTCCGCCAGAGCCCAATTATCACAAGCAGTTTTACAAACCTTGGTTTCTGAAGATGCAGACATTATCGCGATTCAAGAAACAAAGCTCTCTGCCAAAGGCCCTACCAAAAAACATCTGGAAATTTTAGCAGATCTTTTCCCAGACTATGAAAACACTTGGCGCTCTTCTGTTGAACCAGCCCGCAAGGGATACGCTGGAACCATGTTTCTCTACAAAAAAGAACTGGAACCTGTGATCACTTACCCTGAAATCGGAGCTCCTTCGACTATGGACTTGGAAGGCCGAATCATTACTCTCGAATTCCCTGAGTTCTATGTCACTCAAGTCTACACCCCTAATGCTGGAGATGGTCTCAAACGCTTAGCAGAACGCCAAGTATGGGATGCCTGCTACGCAGATTATCTTGCAAGCCTCGATCAGAATAAGCCCGTACTGGCAACTGGTGATTACAATGTAGCCCATAACGAAATTGACTTGGCCAATCCTGCCTCTAATCGCCGTTCTCCAGGCTTTACAGATGAAGAACGCCAAGGCTTTACCAATCTCCTAGCCAAAGGCTTCACCGATACCTTCCGGCATCTCCACGGTATGGTTCCAGACCACTATACTTGGTGGGCACAACGCAGCCGGACTAGTAAAATCAATAACACTGGCTGGAGAATTGATTACTGGTTGATCAGCAATCGTTGGGCTGATAAAGTACAAGAATCTCGTATGATTGACTCCGGCGCAAGACAAGACCACACCCCTATTCTGCTAAACATTGATTTGTAATAAAAGAGACTGGGCAAAAACTAGCAATTTCTGGCTTAGCTTGAAATTTGAATAAATAGAAAACAGCTTAGAATCAACGTTTTTAATAACGTAATTCTAAGCTGTTTTCTATTTCGAAGGCTTTTTGCCCAGCCTCTTTTTAATCCCATAACCAATCCCGCAAGGCTGGCAGACGATGCTCCTATTTTTATAAGAACACGCGCCCCTTTATCTGATATCTGCTGCTATTACCTGTGATTCCATAGGTTGAATTCGCTAGATAAGAAATAAGTGATTTAGGCATTGAGACCGCGCTACAGTAAATACAAATAGTTAATCTTCTCACGTCTTGGAGAGTCCGGCAATAACACCCTTGTAGTAAGTAGCAGATGAAATAGGCTTTTCCTAAATCTTATTCTCGTCTCATTCTTGCCAAGTTTAAGCTAGGGCTATGATCTTTAAGCGCAAAAGATTCCAATTGGTTTACCTGAGCTCGAAGCTTATTGGCCTCACTACTTGTTAGAAGACCTTCACGTTCGTAGTCAAAAATAGCCTTTCTTTCCAAGTAATAGGCATTGAGCATCTCTCTAGAATGGTAGGCCTGCTCGCGGAGCAAAATGCGATTCACAAAGCCTCCATCTCCAATAATGGCTGTCTCTCGAATCCGCCATTCTTGCACAAACTGGATCAAACTATCATGATAAACACCACGCAAATCCTCTAAAGCGTCGACGATAATCTCTGTATTCTCCAGATACAAAAGAGCCAAATCATCGGCATCATCACGACTTAAGCGAGGACCTCCACCAGCTAGCCATTGACGACTGCTGGCACCAAAAGTCACAATTTCATGAAGTAAGAGCCGAGCGAGTCGGAAAATAACTAAAAAGATATAGGTTAGACTGGAAACGAGAGAACGATTAATCCGTCGTTCCATGCTCCTTAGGTAGCGTTGATAAGCAAAATAAGCCTGCTCCGTTACAAGTCCTTCTTCATAGGCCTGTTCCAAACCATCATTCTCAACACTCAAAATCAGAAGCATCAAGTCTGTCCACTCTTCCTGAATGTCCTTGCCTTCCTGAGCAATGGTTAACTGGACCAAGCGCTCATTATAGTTATCCAGCACCATATAGAGTGTTGATTTAGCCCGAGTATGGTAGAGCTCCTTCTCCAATTGCTTCATAACATCTGTTAAAATCGCAATCTCAATCAGATTTTCAGTTTCTTCCTGACTAGGCTCTGCCAAGTATGGCAAAATAAGAAGTCCAATCAAAAAACTCAGAATAGTCACTCCTGCTACTAGAAACAGTAAAATAGGGTAACTGGTTTTTAATTCGTTTGGCAAGAGAAGAATGGTCGCGATAGAGACCGTCCCTTTAACCCCAGAGAAAGCTAAGATTAAAAGATCTCGTCCATTTTCTTTTTCATCTTTATCAAAAACAAAAAAAGTGTTATAAGCCCAAAGCATGATATAGCGAAGAGCAAAAAGCGCTAGGGTCAGTACTACACAAAGACCCATGACTAATAAATCATTGTAGAGTGGGCTCTTCAAAATAGGTTCAAAAAGAAAAACCATTTCGACTCCAAAGAGTAGAAAGACCGAACCATTCAACATAAAGGTGACAGCCTTCCAAACCACCTCCGTAGTCTCAGATACCTCGGCTTCCAAAGGATTAATCCGTCGGAAACGACTAGCCTTCAGAATACCAGCCACTACAACTGCGATAATTCCAGAAACATGAAATTCTTCCGCTAAAAAGAAGGTCAGCAGTGGCAAAGCTAGTTCCAACAAGAGCTCACCAGCTACATCCACCGCATTGAAGCGCATGAGTACATTGTGCAACCAACGATTCAGCAGGGCCGTAAAAATACCGACGACAAAGCCACCAAGCCACTGGCATCATTGAGCAAGCCTTCCCCCTTCAGAATAGTAGTCGCCCGCTCACTAAAACGAAAACGTTGAGCCAGGGACGAGAAGGCAACCAAGTCAGTCGGCCCCAAAGCAGCCCCGACTGCAATACAAGCAGCTAGGGGTAGCATTGTCAACTGATGAGCAATCAGGCTCCCCAAGCCAAAGGTGGAGACAAAGATCACTGGAAAGATCAAAAATAGAATAATTTTCCAGTGCTTCAAAATACTTGGAATATCCGCCTCTTCCGCTTCCCGAAAAAGAAGGGGACCTATAATCAAGGCCAAAAAGAGCTCCGTATCAAACTCAAACTGTTCTTCCAATAAAAAATAACCAAGGATAATCCCCATGACAATCTGCAAAAAAGGAATCGGTAAGCGAGGAAAAACCTTATTAATCGCATTGGATAAGATAAGGAAAAGCAGGAACCCTAAAATGGTCAGCAATAATTTCATCTAGCTATTACCCCGACAAATTTTTTGGAAACGATTCTTCTCCTGATGAATCCGCTCTTGAGTTTTTTGCTCATCCTGGTGTTGAATTTTCTTAGAACATTTAGCCATTTCCAAATTCAACAATTTTTGGCGTTTGCGTCTAATTTTCCGAATCTGAGAAGTTTCCATCTCTACCAGCTCCGGTCCCAGTTGACGATCACGATCCGTACGATTACGCAAGCGTTCCATTCGTTCTTCAAAAAATGCTTTATCCATGTTTCTCTACTTTCTTTTCAATCATTATTAAAAAAGGAGGGCAATTTCGCTGATTCAAAGTCCGGTATTCCAAAACGGTATAGATTTCTTGAGGCAGCTCTTGAACAAATTCTAGAAGAGCGTCTTTCTCCTCTGAGCCACCCGGATGGCCCCAGTAAACCATGATCGCAATCCGACCACCAGGAAGTAGGATATGACAAGCTGCTTCTACTGCCGCCAAAGTCGTCTCTGGAAGTGTCACCAAGTTCTTATCCGCAGATGGAAGATAGCCCAAATTAAAAATCACTGCCTTGGCCTCTTCTACATATTGAGCCAAATGTTCATGGCCAATCAAGTGCAACTGGACATGATGTTGACCAGACTGTTCCAGACGTTGCTGGGTTTGAACAAGGGCTTTTTCCTGAATATCAAAGGCATGAACCTGACCACTAAGCTGTGCTAAAAAGAGGGTATCATGCCCATTTCCCATCGTAGCATCCACCGTGGTATCTTCTGGACCAATAACCTGAGCCAGAAATTCATGGGCCATGTCTAAAGGTCTTTGGACCATTTTTCTTCTCCCTACCTATTTTTTAAAGATGTTCCCATTATATCATTTTTCAATAAAAAGAAAGCAAGATAACTCAAAGGCTATCTTGCTTGTTTGCCTGTAAAACGCCAGCGAAACCGGAGTCTTTGATAGGCAGGCATTTCTAAACATAAGATTCCACTCCCTAGTAAAAGACTACCAATCACATCACTCGGATAGTGGACACCTAAGTAAACTCGAGAGAGTGGTAGGGCTAAGATTAGGAAAATGAATAATCCCTGCAGAAATCGTCTGAGTTTTCCCAGATGAATAGTCTGACTCACAATCACCAGTAAAGAACCAAGCACTAAACTCGCAGCTAGGGCATGGCCACTTGGAAAAGAAAATCCGTTCTCCACAACCAAATGTTCAATACTAGGACGAGGACGTTGGTAAATATTTTTAAGGATAACTACCAGAAGTCCCGTAAGAACTAGATTTCCAACTAGAAGTAGACTCTCACTATAGTAACGTTTCCACAGGAGAAAGACTGAAATCAATGTCACCCAAGTAATAATCACTGGCATATTCCCAATCTTAGTCAAAGTTGTAAAAAAACTTGTTAAGCTACTAGGAAGATCGCCACGAATAGCTGTTTGAAGCCCGCTATCAAAAGCTACTAGGTTCTGAGGGTAAAAACGAACCGTATAACCCAAGATGACAAAAAGTAAGAGGCAAAAACTCCCCTTTATCCAGAATTCCTGTCTATTTTGCATAAATTTTCATCACAGGTTTCATTAAAGCCCAAACTAACCCAAAGCTCACTGTGTAGACAAGACCCGCAACCACATTAAAGGGAAGAACCATGGCTTGTAAATAAGGACCGACTCCAATAATACTTGCAATATCAAAGCCAGCAAAAGTCGCATATAATGGAATCGCATATACATAGTTCATTGCTAGCATTACAAGTGTTAAAGCAAGTGTTGCCAAGCCCCCTGCTAAAAGATACTGAACATAAGAATCTTTTTTACGCCAAACCAAGGTAAGCACGAGTATAAAGCTAAAGACCGCCAACATATTCATTGGGAGTCCAATCATTGTTGAAACGCCCTGATTATTGAGAAGTAATTTGAGGAGCGAGCGTAGGAAGAGAACCAAACTAGCTTGTTTAAGACCAAATAATTCTAAGGCTACTAGAATTGGTAAAATACTCAAGTCCAACTGTAAAAAATCAGCTCCGGGAATAATCGGCATAGCGAAAAACATTAAAATAAAGGAAAGGGCAGAAAGAACTGCTACAATGGTTAATCGTCTAACTGGAATCATAAAATAACCTTTCTATTTTAGCTTGTCTTGCTCATAATAATGAACAGCTTCCAAACCATTAAAATCCTGTTGCCGTAAGGCCTCATAGACTACCATACAAACCGAATTGGATAGATTTAAACTTCGAACATGATTATCATTCATCGGAATTCGAATGGCTTGCCTACGGTATTGTTGTAAAAACTCTTGAGGCAGTCCAATATCTTCCCGTCCAAAGATAAAAAAGATATTCTGCCCAATCGAATATTGCTTCTCTGCATAGGTGTATTCCGCAAATTTTGTCACAGGATGCAGATTTTCTTCCCCATGCTGCTCTAAAAAATCCTCTAAGGAATCGTAATGATAGATCTCAAGCTGATCCCAATAATCAAGACCTGCTCGCTTCATCTTTTTATCATCTAGGGGAAAACCTAAGGGATGGATTAGATGAAGAGGACTATTTGTCGCCGCACAGGTCCGAGCAATATTCCCTGTATTCTGAGGTATCTGCGGTTGATACAAAACAATATGGTTCAAGGATACTTCCTTTCACGTAAAAAAATAGCCACACTATCCGGAGTCAAGCTCAGCGGACAATGTGGTGCGCTCATCTGATTAACTTAGATCACAACAGGTCTGAGCTAAATCAATCAAATTACATTCTAAGTATACCACGTTCCGCTTATCTGTCAAGCCTCTTGACTGTTTTTTTGAAAAAAGTAAATGAATCTGGAAGGGAATCTTCTCCCCCCTGAGACCAGGGATGACAGGATAGAATTCGCTTCCCCCCTAAATAGAGCCCCCACAAACCATAGGCCTCCAAAGCTTGAATCATATACGTCGAACAGGTCGGACGATAGATACAAGACGGGGGAAAGAGGGGAGAAATCAAGCGTTTGTAGAGCTTCACCAAAAAAATGAAAAGACAACTCATCGTTTTCTTTTCCCAGATTTCTTGGGAGTTACAGCTAGATTATGTAGTTGACTTACTTCTTTTTTATTTAAACGTCGGAATTCTCCTGGACGTAAACCAGATACATCTAGATGTCCAAAACGAGTCCGAGATAATTTATCAACTTGAAGCCCAACAGCTTCAAACATTTTCTTAACTTGATGGTTTCGTCCCTCATGAATGGTTAATTCAACCACTGAACGATTTTTTACCGGGTCAACTTTCAAGATATGATAAACAGCTGGCTTGGTTTTTTTCCCTTCAATGACAACTCCCCGGGTCAAGGGACGAAGATTTTCCTTAGTAGCCAAACCTTTCACACGGGCCAGATAGACCTTGTCAATCTCATTTCGAGGGTGAATCATCTCATCCGTAAAATCTCCATCATTGGTCAATAACAAGACCCCACTGGTATCCCAGTCTAGACGCCCAACAGGATAAATCCGCTCCTTGACTCCTCCAAAGAAATCTAAAACGGTTGCTCGCCCTTTATCATCACTGACACTCGAAATAACTCCCCGGGGTTTATTTAGAAGGTAATAGACTTTTTCCTCATGGTAAATAGGCTGACCTTCCACTTCTACTCGGTCCCCTTTTTTCACAGTCGTCGCCAATTCCTTGACTACTTGACCGTTAATGGTTACGCGCCCCTGCTTGATTAGTTCTTCTGCTTTTCGACGGCTGGCAACTCCAGCATGGGCTATGTATTTATTAATTCTCATTTTCTCCCTCAATTCTAAATAAGGACTGCTCTTGTTCTTCTTCTTCCTCTACTTGAACCTGTGGAAGATCCTCCAATTGATTCATTCCCATATAGTCCAAAAAATAGTCTGTAGTTCCGTATAAATTGGGACGCCCTAAAGTCTCCTTTTTACCAACCTCTTTGATTAAGCCAAATCCTTGTAACTTGCTTAAAGCGCCGCTAGAGTTAACCCCCCGAATAGCATCAATTTCAATCCGAGTAATCGGTTGTCGATAAGCAACAATGGATAGAACTTCCAAGCTAGCTCGGGAAAGAGACTGCTGCATCGGTGTCTGTGCATAGGCTTCCAACAAAGAAGCAAAGACTGGTTTGGTCACCAAGCGTAAGCTCCGTTTAGTCTCGATAATCGTCAAACTAGAATCAGGATTCTGGTCATAGGATTGGATTAAAGCCTCAATCAGAATTTCAAGCTGGGCTGGAGCTACATCCAACATAGAGGCTAAATGAAGGCGATCCACTCCATCCTCACCAGCTGTAAATAAGAGAGCTTCCAAAGCCGCTAATTGACTCATAGTACCTGTCCTTCTATCCATATTTCATCAAAAGTTTCAGCCTGATGAAGGCGAATCTCTTGGATTTTCACCAATTCCAAACAGGCTAAAAATTGTGTAATCATTTGGGAAAGTGATTCAGCCTGAGCTAGAAGTTTACTAAACGCTAATTTTCCCTGAGACTGGAGCAAACCTTGGCGAACCTGTTCCATAGAATCTTCAATCCGAAAATCATCCCGCTCTACCGTTGTCTGACGACCTTGGCGTTTCTTTTTTTCCTGCCTTAGAAGGTGTGAAAAGGTCAAAAAGAGATCCATCGAAGTCACATCCTGATTCAATTCTACAACTTCTGAAACTAAGGGACTGGAGGGATGGCTGTAATAACGAGAACGATTCTCATGTTGTTGAGCCAACTCCTGACTAGCCGCTTTAAAATAGCGATAATCTTCTAATTGTTGAAGCAAGTTCTGCTCCATATCCTCCACCAGCTCATCCTCCTCTTGACTTTGAATCTGAGGCAAGAGCTTGCGACTTTTCAATAAAATTAACTGGCTGGCCATCACCATGTATTCAGAAGCTACTTCTAAACGTAAGGCTTGGAGGGTTGAGAGGTAAGCCAGATACTGCTCAATCACTTCTAGCAAGGGAACATCATAAATATCCATTTGGTAGCGAGAGACCAGATGTAAAAGCAAGTCTAGGGGGCCCTCAAAATCTTTGATTTTTATTTCCATTTGCGATATTTCTCAATACTGTGTAAGGAGCGAAGACCTAGATTATCCGCAATCGTTAGCAAATCCACTCCAGCTTTCAATTCTTTAAAAATATATTGCTCTCGTAAACTTTGGGGAGAATGTTGCATGAGCCCCTGCTCCTCCAAAAAAGCTTTTATCTGCAGGAAAACCCACTGACGTGTATACGGTTTTCCTTGATGTTCAAAGAGATATCCCCCTTGCCCTTCCTGGACGAGAGCTTGTATCAAGGGTTGGCTCACCTCCAAGACTCTTCGTTTACCGCTTTGCCCCACCTGCAAGAGTCCTAGGACAGGCTCCAAATCCGATTTCTTCAACTGAATAATTTCGGTTGGCAACAGCCCTGTTTCTAAAATCAGTGCTACCAGAAGCTGTCCCTGAGAATATTGGGTCGTTGTCTGAAACAAATCCTTAGCCAACAATTCCTGATCAGGAGCACTTGGTTCCTCTTGACTTTTCAACGGCGGCAAATCCAAACGATAATACCGGTCAATATGCCCCTCCTGGTAAAGAAAGAAGAGGAATTGATTGATAGCTGACAGTTTTCGACGCTGAGCCGTTACACTTAAGGAAGTCAAGGAATCCCTGTAAAGCTTCAGACCTATGTCATCTACCGTACCCCCCAAACTACGTGCTAATTGCTGTAGATCCGATATATAAGCCGCTTTGCTATTGTTTGACAGTTTCTTTGTTTCTAAAAAAGACTCAATCCACACTCTCATTTAGGACTCATTTCATAATGCTGACCAAAATCATGGAGCAGGGCATTGGTTGCTTTCAAAATCGACCTGCGTGCAATGATGCCTTCCAAAATACCTTCGGCATCTAAAACAGGAAGAAAGGACTCGTCTACCAACTTGTGAAAGACTTCCGTCAGCGTGTAACCAGGCCCCAAGGTGAGACCATCTCGTTTGACCATATGAACAATGTCCATATCTGCAAGCTCTACAGCTGAAAGATGATGCTGCATTTGATAACCCAGGATATCGGTCAAGGAGATTGTCCCTATATATTTTCCGTGATCTGTTACTACAGGAATCCGTGTATAGGTAATTTGGCTCAACAAGAGAATCACATGGTCTACATTATGACTATCAATCACAACCGCCAAATTAGCAGCAGGTGTTAGGAAGGTGGACTCTTGTGCCTTCAAATAGTCCTCTAAGGGTTGTGCAATCATTTAATCGTAAACTCCTTGCTTAAGCTAGGGAAGAGTTCATGATCTCGTGTATAATAATCAACTCGAACCTGATTGCCTTCAAGGGTTAAAACCGCGTATAGACGTTCCAAGACAAGTCCCCTCGGTTGGCTAACAGAACCGGGATTCACATATAAGATTCCCTCTTCCTGATAGGCTGCTGGTACATGAAGATGTCCATAAAGACAGATACTCGCTGCTTCTTCTTGCGCCCAATAGGCCAATTTATCCATTGTAAAATTAATATTTTGCAGGTGACCATGGGTCTGGACAATGGTATGCCCATCCAAGTCCACACTGAGACGTTCCGGATAGCCTGCAAAAAAATCCATATTTCCAGCAACAACATGGATACCATCCCAGACCGAATCGTCCACTTCCAATTCTGAATCCCCATTATGAAAAATCAAATCAGCCTTGTCTTGCCATTGTTCTTTAATGGCTTGTACAATACTGCGATCTCCATGAGAATCACTCATTACAACTACTGTCCGTCTCTCCATGATGGAAATACCTCCACTAATTTCTGAACAGCTTGGGCCCTATGGGACTGCCGATTCTTCTCCTCCATGCTTAACTGGGCAGATGTTTTTCCAGTCTCCCCAATAAGAAACAGAGGATCATAACCAAACCCATTCTCACCCTTAGGTTCAAAGGCAATATAACCCGGCCAATCGGCCTCAACAACTAAAGACTCCTTCCCAGGAGCTGCTACAACAAGGGTCGTGTGAAACTGAGCGGAACGTTTCTCTGCTTCTAAAACCATGGCCAATTCATGCAATAATTTTACATTATTTTCCGCATCCGTAGCTTTAGGACCCGCAAACCGGGCACTCCAAACTCCTGGTAATCCCCCTAGCACATCGACTTTCAGACCGGAGTCATCGGCCAATACTAAGGTACCTGTCAAAGCCGCAATTCCTTCCGCCTTCAGCCGAGCATTCGCTTCAAATGTTGTCCCCGTTTCCTCAATTTCAGGTAAATCTGGATAAGCATTCAGATTTTCCACCCGGTAACCAAGAGGCTCAAAGATTTTCTTAAACTCAGCAGTTTTGCCCTCATTACGTGTCGCAATCAAGAGGGGCTCTAATTCTGCTTGCCCAAAAATCTTATCCAACTCTTCGCCACCCTCCGGTAACACCACATGCAATAAACGCCCCTCTTCCACAACCAAGAGAGCTGTACCTCGGCGTTCCAAGCTCAGATGCCTATCTTCGCTCCTATTAATTAAGTCCACCATAAACTGTGCCAACTTTTGGGCTGAGGACCATTGGAAAATTTGAACTTTAAAGCCATTTTTTTGAGACAAATATTGAAAAGGAGCAAGGAAATGATAAACCTGATCTTCCTGATCAAAAGCGAAACTTAAGTGAGGTCCGTCTGAAACTTGTGCCACGTACCAATCTTGGCTATCACGAAATTCTACTAATTCTTGTGTCATAAATCTATATGCTCCACTCTTACTTCTTCTTCTAACCAAGTCTGCGCTAGCTGAGTAAAAGCTACTGCATCCCCTGTCGTATAAAAACTATGCTGCTGTTTTTTTAAGTTACGTCCACGATTGATTTCAAAATAATTCAAAAGAACTGAAATATCGCGAACACATTCTGCCCCACTATCAATCAAGGTTACATCTGGCCCCAAGGCATTCTGAATTACCGGCCGTAGCAAAGGGTAGTGGGTACATCCTAAAATCAAAGTGGATACTTGCCCTTGAAAATCTTTCAATTGATCATAAACAACCTTTTTCGCTAAACTAGAGGATAGCTCATTGGCTTCGACCAACGGTACAAAAGGAGGGCAGGCCTGACTCATAACCTGAGCTTTAGGATCCAAAGATTGAATCTTCTGGCGATAAATATCCGAGGCTACCGTCATTTCCGTAGCAATCACGCCAATTCTTCCATGATGGTTCGCCTTAAGGGCTGCTGAAGCACCTGGAAGAATAACTCCAAGAACCGGAATATCCAAAGCTTCTTTAATTTCTTCCCAGGCCACGGCTGTTGCTGTATTACAGGCAATGACGATCATTTTAACATTTTTAGCTTGTAGAAATCGAACTAGTTCCCAGGTATACTCCCGAATTTCTTCAGCTGCCCGAGGGCCATACGGAGCTCGGGCAGAGTCTCCTATATAGATAACTTCTTCATCCGGAAGTTGGCGCCGTAGCTCTTTCACAACTGTCAAGCCACCGACTCCCGAATCTAAGAAACCAATTGGACGATTATCCATGCAATCCTCCCTTTATTTAGCCTAGAGGCTATTCTTCAACAGTAGTCCATTTTTTCATATGAAAACGAGGAGGCCGAGACCTTTGTCTCAGCCTCACTTGTTTATTTCTTGGCTTGTTTTTTCTGTTGGTTGACAATTTGTTGGTATACTTGGTTCACACGCGCCTCACTTGGTTTTTGCCCCATTTGTCCCATCATGACACGAAGGGCATCCTTATTCAAACGAGGATATTGCGCCATTTCCTGCTCCACTTGACGACGTGTCAAATAAATACCTAGAGCTACACCTCCAATAAAGAACACTACGATTAAAACAATTGCTAGCCAAAGAGCCATAATTCAATTCCTTCCTCTTTCAAACATTTCTCCTTATTATACCAAAGCTAGAGGTCTTTTTCAAAAAGAAAAAGACCTCTGAGCCGAAAGCTCAAAGATCCAAATACTAATCACGATTTCCAGCAAAAATACGGAGAATACTCAAGAATAAGTTAATAAAATTCAAATAGAGGCTAAGAGCCATTGAAATCGCCCAGCCCGTAGATATCTGTCCACCAGATTGGTCGTAGACTTGACGAATCCGTTGGTTATCATAGGCTGTTAATCCTGCAAAGATAACAACCATGACAAGACTCATAACATAAGACAAGCCTGCACTGCGTAAGAAAATATTAACCAAACTTGCAATCAAAACTCCAAAGAGAACCATCCGAAAAGCATGAGCCATCCCTGATAAATCACGCTTACTAAACACACCAATAGCAGCCATGGCAAAGAAAGTCAATGTCGCCGTTAAGAAAGCGGCAAATACATTCGTTTGGCTATAAGCTGCCAAAATAAAACTCAAGGTAAAGCCATTAAGGGCTGAATAAAACAAGAAAAGCGGCATCGCCATCGGATTATTTTTCCAAGCCGTTGTGGAAACAGAATAAACAAGTGCAATCTCAATAAATGAAGCTGCGTAGTAAACCCATGAATGGTGAAGCATAATATTTATCATAGTAGCTTGAAACACATACAGTAACAAGCCAGAAACAAGAGCAGAAATTCCTAGCCCCAGCCCCATATATCCATAAACTTTAGCGAAAAAACGGTTTAAACCTGTATCGGTTTGCGACATCATTGGTTGCATACAAACTCCTTATCTATTTTTAAAATGAAACATCAAAATTCCAGCAGCAATGGCCACATTCAGACTCTCTGCTTGGCCAGACATAGGAATATGGACTGTTCGATCCGCCATCTGATGAGCCAAATCAGAAGCCCCTTGTCCCTCATTTCCCATCAGAAGAATCAGATGTTCAAATGGCGGCAAATCCACATAGCTACTCGAATGATCCTTTAGACTCGTCACTAATAGAGGAGCATGGACTTCCTGCTCAAGATCGTCTAAAGAACATTCTAGAATAGGCAAATGCCAATGACTACCCTGCATCGACCGCAGGGTCTTGGGGCTATAGATATCGGCCGTCCCAGGACTGACCAGAACTCCTGTAAAACCAGCAGCATCGGCTGTACGGATCATAGTCCCTACATTTCCAGGATCTTGGACTTCTTCCAAATACAGCCACATCCCCTGACTCACATCGACAGATGGTGGATCTTCACGCTTTACCTCTGCAACAATTCCCTGAGGGGTCTTAGAATCGGCCAATTCTGCTAGAATCGCCGAACTCACTAATTGATAGGGAAGACCTTCCGGTAAACGTTCCAATTCTTCCTCTATGACAAAAATCGGACCAAAGGTAACTCCAGCTTGGTAGGCCTCTTCAAATAGATGCCAACCTTCAATCAAATAAGAATCTTTACGATGCTTTTTCTTCTGGAGTTTTTTGACCTTTTTAATCAAGGGATTGGTTTTAGAGGTTATAATAGTCATAGAAAATATTATAGCACAAAAGGAGAATCTTATGAAAAAAGTACGAATAATTGTTCAAGGACGGGTCCAAGGAGTCGGCTTTCGTTGGGCTGTCTGGGAACTTGCCAATAGGATAGACGGTATTACAGGCCGAGTTTGGAATAGAGACGATGGCTGCGTCGAAATTCTAGCAGAGGCCAAAGATCCTAGTAAGATGGCTCTTTTTATTCAAGAAGTGAGAAAAGGACCTAGTCCTTTTTCCAAGGTGACCTATGTTGACGTTAGCATGGCTAATTTCCCCTCTTATCAAGATTTTGCCATTCAAAACTAAAGGTCAGACTTAGGTACTATTGTAATCTAAGCTTAAAAACAGTAAAATGAAAAGAGTAATAATTTAGAAAAGGACTATGAACGTGACAATTAGAAAAAAATTTGCTTCTGCAGGACTCCTTGCTTCGATGCTAGTCTTGCTCTCTGGCTGCGTGGGCCGTGATGCCAACGGAAATCCGACTGGCCTTATCTGGACACTCTTGGGACAACCCATGAGTACACTCATTACCTTCTTTGCTGAAAATCAAGCTTTAGGGTATGGGGTTGCAATCATTATTGTAACGATTCTTGTTCGTTTGATTATCCTGCCACTCGGGCTTATGCAATCGCATAAGGCAGCTTACCAAGCTGAAAAAATGGCTTATATGCAGCCCATCTTAGCTCCTATTCAAGAGCGGATGCGAAATGCCCAAACCCAAGAAGAAAAATTACTGGCCAACCAAGAATACATGGCTGCCCAACGAGAAAATGGTCTCAACCCCTTTGGAGGGATTGGCTGCTTGCCACTCTTAATTCAAATGCCCTTCTTCTCTGCTCTCTTCTTCGCAGCTCAACATACACCAGGAATCTCAGGAGCTAGCTGGATGGGAATCGCTTTGGACTCTCCAAGTATGCTCTTGACAATCCTTACAGGTATCCTCTACTTTATTCAATCAGCTTTAACCTTGGTTGGAGTTTCTGAGGAGCAACGGAAACAAATGCAATCCATGGTACTCGTCAGTCCTATCATGATTATGTTCTTCTCCTTTAGTTCTCCTGCTGGGGTCGCACTTTACTGGCTCGTCGGTGGTTTCTTCTCCATCATCCAACAATTAATCACCATGTATGTAGTACGTCCTCGCCTCCGGAAACAAGTAGCTAAGGAATTTGAAGAAAATCCTCCAAAAAAACCAAGTAATTTGGGAACTGTTTTCGGCTCAGCTGCTGGATCAAATCCAATTAAAGACGTCACTCCACCAAGCACGCAAATTGACAACAAATCCAAGCAAAAACGAAACGCAGGGAAGCAGCGCTCACGTTAATCACAAAAAGAGGCTAGGTAAAAGACTTTAAAATACAAAACAGCTTAGAATCGATAGGATTCTAAGCTGTTTTATAATCAACTGAAACTAGAATGGGACAAAAGAGCCTCAAGAAAAGTATCGTAATTTGGCAATACTTTTCTGAGATGCTTTTTGATGTGAGCCCATATTTTTTCGATGGGATTGTACTCAGGTGAGTATGGAGGGAGAGGTAAAAGTTTATGTCCCTGCTCCTCACATAAGGATTTTATACTACTCATCCTATGGAATCTTGCCTTGTCCATAATAATAACAGAAGGTGTATCTAAAGCGGGTAATAAGAACTGTTGAAACCATGCTTCGAAAAAGTCACTTGTCATCGTATCTTCATATGTCATCGGAGCTATAATCTCACCATTTGTGAGACCTACAACTAAAGATATTCGTTGATATCTTCTTCCAGAAACCTTACCTTCTATCAACTGACCTTTCATGGAACGACCATATTCTCGGTAAAAATATGTTTCAAATCCTGTCTCATCAATATAAACAGGAGTCAGATGTTTTAAACTAGTAAATTCTTTAAGGAACAGTGCTACTTTTTCGGGGTCTTGTTCATAGTAAGTACAACTCTTTTTTTTCGAGTATATCCCATAGCTTTAAGAGCGTAATGAATAGCTGTTGGATGACAATCAAATTCAGAAGCTATTTCAGTCAAATAGGCATCAGGATGAGCTTCAAGATAGGCTTTTAGTTTATCTCTATCAACTTTTCTTGGTTTCGTCCCTTTCACCTGATGGTGAAGATCGCCTGTTTTCTTTTGGAGTTTTATCCATTCATAAATGGTGTTGCGCGAAATTTGGAAAATCTCAGCGGCTTCAGAAATATTACCTGTTTTATCACAATAGCTGAGAACTTTTTTACGGAAATCTATTGAATAAGCCATAAAGATATTCTATCATAAATGTACGGATTTTGTTTCATTTTAGTATATAAAATGCCTCTTGGAATCCAAGGTTTCCTCAAAAACACTACAAAACCCTCACTGGTATCAACACCAGATGAGGGTTTTGTGCTTTAGGTTCATTTATTTTGATTTTTTCACAGATACGATTTTAACGTCGTAGCTGCCGACTGGGGTTTGTACGGTAACCGTATCTCCAGTTTTACGACCGATCAACGCTTGTCCAATTGGGCTTTCGTTGGAGACCTTGTTCGCAAAGGCGTCCGCACCTGCAGAGCCGACAATCATGTAAGTCTCAGTATCTGTTTCACCCACTTCTTGAATGGTTACCGTTTTTCCGATAGCGACTTCGTTTTTAGCCACTGAATCAGAGTCTACGATTTCAGCATAGCGAATCTTGGTTTCCAAATCTGAGATTTGGCCTTCTACAAAGGCTTGCTCATCTTTGGCTGCCTCATATTCACTATTCTCAGAGAGATCTCCATAAGAGCGGGCGATCTTAATCCGCTCAACCACTTCTGGGCGGCGAACTAATTTGAGTTCTTCTAATTCTTTTTCAAGCTTTTCCTTTTCAGCCTGGGTCATTGGATAAGTTTTTTCTGCCATAAGTTCTCACTTTCTAGTTGGAACTAGCCGAAGCATTGGCTAGTTTGGAATTGACATGCTCTTCAACATTTCGATTATGCTCTTCAATATTATTAGCATAGTAGACCATACCTGTATCCACATCGGCTACAAAGTATAGATAATCTGTCTTATTCGGTTCAATGGTTGCACGAATCGCAGCCATTCCCGGACTATCAACCGGTCCCGGCATAAGGCCTTGATTTTTATAAATATTATATGGAGAATCGATATTGGTATCAATACCAGCATCTTCCGCGAGGGTTGTTTTTTGACCTAGCTTACCAATTGCATATAAGATTGCAATATTGCTTTGCAAAGGCATTTGCTGAGTGAGGCGGTTATTGAAGGCACTCGCAATATTCTTACGATCTTCATCCGTTGCTCCCTCTTTTTCTACAAGAGAAGCAAGCGTTAAAATATCATTGACTGATTTTTGTTGCTGACTGATTTGCTCGTAAAATTGAGCCATATTGGTATCCATCGCTGCCACCATCTGCTGAATCAAGCCATCAATCGTATCTCCCTCATTGTAGTCATACGTTGCTGGGAAGAGGTAACCTTCTAAACGGTATTTAACACCCGATTCTTTTACTGGAAGACTACCTAACAGATTTGGATATTTTGCAACCAAAGCCTCAATCAAGCCATCATCTTGGACTCTAGCTATAAATTCTTCCTTGCTGAAGATGCTCTTTTCTTTACCATCTTTAGAAGCTGCATTAAAGGTTACAGCCTCTGCAATTTGCTCCAGCGTATAGCCCTCAGGAATCGTAATTTTTCCTAAAGATGGTACAACGGGACTCTCTGTTCCACCTTCTTTCAACTTCTCAATGATTTCTTCAACATCCATGTTCTTTTGCAGGTTGTAATAACCGGATTGGAAATCGGAGTGATTCCGGAATTGGGTATAAAAATTAAAAACTTGCCCACTCTTAATCAGACCAGAGTCCTCCAGAATACGTCCGATTTCCCGATTGGAGGATCCAATCGGGATTTCAACTTGCACATATTCTGTAGAATCCTGATCAATTGGTCCCAAAGCAGATTGCACATAAGTATAACTAAAAATTCCAGTTGCAATCAGGCAGATAATCAATAATAAAGTGACAACCCCCACAATCTTCTTAGCAACTTGATTTTGTTTTCTACGTTTCTCTTGACGTTTATCCATATCGTCTTCTTCTCCTTGCCAGTCGACTGCTTCCACTCGGGCCAACTTCGTTTCTTTCACAGGAGCTAGGCTCTGTTTCTTATCTTCAGCAGCAAAGGAGAGAGATTTCCCTGGGGCTGCTTTCATCCGAATGTGTGATCCAGGCTGTTTTTGCTGGATAGCCTCTGCATGCGCTTTTTCCTTAGCAGCCGGAACACTCCGTTGCTTTTTCAGCGCCTCTGTCTCAATGGTCTTGGTATGTTTCCGACCAATAGATAAGGGAACCTGAATCGATTTCCCTCTCCGTTTCTTTGGAGCCGCCAAAGGTACTTGGCGTGACTCTGTGGAATGATTAGGCGCTGGCGATTTCGAAGTTTGAGACGAGGAATTTACAGCCGCCGACGGCTGATTTGATAGATTTCGACCTTCTTTCGTTACAGGCGTTGCTGGCTCTTGTTGAATCTGACTAGCCTGCTTTTCTACAGACTTTGCTTGCGTCTGTGCCAACTGCTCCTCATACGCCTGTTGAGCCGCATTCAAAGCTGCTTGTCGTTTCTTCTTGGATTGAGAAAGGTCTCTTAAAATTTGCTCTTTAAAGCTGAGACTTTTTCGTCTTTCATCTTGGTCAGCCAAAGGCGGGCCCTCCTTCATACTAATCTAAATCATTATAACATAACGAAAGGAATTTCCAATAATCCTTACTTACCTATTTCCCATAGCATATCAAACCATTCTTCATTTGCGTAAGTAGAAGAGGACGGTCCTAATAGCTGGAATCCTTGAGCTTCATAATAGGCAATCAAATAATCATGACAGGTTAAGTTTATTCCTAAGCGGTAATCTCGTAAAACTATTTGCTTCATTGCTTCTAGCAACAAGGTACCAAGTCCCTTCCCCTGTGCCTCAGGAGCAACCGATAAACTGGTAATAGAGATATAGCCTCCTACTTCCTGACTCCAATCCTTAGCTTCATAGAAATTCCGGTCAACCAAAGTCTGTTCAGGAACTACTGGTCCTTCAAGATAAGCCAGAATGCAACCATCTTCCTCATACACCAAGAAACTGGTTTTTATATTTTGAATATGTAGCAGTAAGGTTTCACGAGGAAGTGCCTCTTCTTGTCCAAAATTTTGGACTTCAATCTCATAAAGACGGTCTATATCAGCTAAATTTGCCAATCGTATCATGCTTCCTCCAAAAAAAGAAGGGGAGGTCGAACTGATGATCGCCTCTCTGCTCCCCTATTGAATATTATTCGTTAAGTTTGCCAAGAGCTGCTCAAAGGAGTGCTCATACGTCTGGATATCACCCGCACCCATAAAGACAAAAATGGCATTGTCATGGTCAAGCAGTGGCGATACATTGTCGACTGTAATGATTCCACCTTTTTTAGCAACCTTACCGGCCAAATCCTCCACGCGCACTTGACCATTATCGACCTCACGAGCAGAACCATAGATTTCAGCTAAATAGACTGAATCTGCTAGATTCAAAGCATCCGCAAACTCATCCATCAGAGCAATGGTTCGAGTAAAGGTATGGGGTTGGAAAATAGCGACTATTTCCTTACTTGGATACTTTTGCCGAGCTGCATCAATGGTTGCGATGATTTCTGTCGGATGATGGGCAAAATCATCAATAATGGTTACGCCATTGACAATTTTCTCCGTAAAGCGACGTTTAACCCCCGCAAAGGTCTTTAAGTGCTGGCGAGCCAATTCTAAATCAAAGCCAACAGTATAAAGCAAACCAATCACAGCCGTAGCATTCATAACATTGTGTTTCCCATAAGTTGGGATATGGAATTGCCCCAGAGTTTCCCCTCGAAATTCGACAGTAAAGGTAGAACCGGTTGTCAAACGTACCAAGTCTTTCGCAACAAAGTCATTCCTTTCCGGATCAAATCCATAATAATAGATCGGTGCCTCTGCCGTGATCTTGCGAAGGAGTTCATCTTCACCGTAAATAAACAATCCCTTCTTCACATTATCCGCATAAGTATTAAAGGCATCAAAGACATTCATTAGGCTCGTAAAATAATCCGGATGGTCAAAATCAATATTGGTAATGATCGAATAAGCAGGATGGTAGGGTAAAAAGTGACGTTCGTATTCATCCGATTCAAAGACAAAATAACTTGCCTGCTCTGATCCACGACCCGTTCCATCTCCAATTAAATAAGAAGTATCCGTCATATTCGATAGAACATGGGCTAAAAGACCTGTCGTTGAGGTTTTACCGTGAGCCCCGGCAACTCCAAGGCTAGTAAATTGTTCCATAAATTCCCCAAGAAACTCATGGTAACGACGATAACTGAGGCCTTGCTCCTCTGCTGCTGCCAACTCAACATTGTTGCTTGCCTTAAAGGCATTCCCTGCAATCAATTCCAAATCTGGTGAGAGATTAGCCGCATCAAAGGGGAGAATTTTAATTCCTTCTTGTTCCAAACCACGTTGGGTAAAGTAATACTTATCGACGTCGCTTCCCTGCACTTCATAACCCATTTGGTGTAGCATAAGGGCTAGGGCAGACATCCCTGAACCCTTGATTCCGATAAAATGATAACGCTTAGTCATTTTTTCTCCTTCTCACTCGTCAACTTCCGTAAATCCAATTCTTGATTCGTTGGACGAGGAGTTACTTTCTGTTCTTTCTCTTGGTAAATTTGACTCTTTCTTAGAAAATCGTAGGAATCCGCCTTAGCTTTTGGAGTAGCACTTTTCTTTATCCTACCGCGTAAATCTGCCAGGATATAGCTCTCTTGACGCAATTTTTCCCCCATCTTGTGATAATTAGAAACGGGTTCTTCTTTGACTTTGGTTAGCCCTCCAGACAATTCCCTCCGACGTTGCAAATCTTTTCGAAAGGCTTGATTGGGTTCATCCTGAAGATAAGCCGCAGACCGTTTTTGCCGGACACTTTCTCTAGCTTCCTCGCGTCCCAAGGCTGCATCCGTTTTAAATTCGTCCGCAATCCCAGATTCCTGGACTTGATGATTGGCATTCGAAATAGGAGCCCAATCATAAATGGACTTTTCCTGATAATCACCCTTAATATTACTGATAAAATCCGACTCTTCATAGAGATTCATCGGCTGACGTTCTTCAAAAATCGGTTCTGAATCAGCCAATAAAGGAAATTGTTTATCTGCCATAGTTTTATCCTTTCAAATCTCAATTATAGCGTTTTTTCCGCGATTTTCAAGTTAGGTCCTCTTACTTTTCCTAAATACCTAAAATTTCTTTTACTTCCTCTAAGCTGAGAGCCTCATTGGTACGCCCTGCATCAAGAATTGTTCCCAAAAGATTACGTTTCCCTTCTTGCAATTCAAAAATCTTTTCTTCGATGCTTCCCTTCGTAATAAAGCGATAGACCTGAACAGGATTGGTCTGTCCCATCCGATGAGCCCGACCAATAGCCTGTTCCTCCACAGCTGGATTCCACCATAAATCTAAAAGGAAAACCGTATCTGCTCCAGTTAAATTAAGTCCCACACCACCAGCTTTCAAAGAAATCAAAACCACATCGCCCTGCCCCTGGTTGAAGGCACGACTAATGATTTGACGTTCTTGGGCCGGTGTCGATCCTTTAATCGTGAAATAGGCTATCGCTTCACGATCTAAAAACTGAGCCACTAAATCTAACATTCCTACAAATTGAGAAAAGATTAGGATTCGTTGGCCACTTTCTTTCGCCCGTTCTAGAAGAATCTTCAACATTTCTAGTTTCCCGCTCTGCCCCTGATAATCTTCTAAAAAAAGAGCTGGGCTATCGCATATCTGACGGAGACGCGTCAAACCTGCTAAAAATTCCACCTTTCGCTTACGGAATTCCTGCTCCGTCAACTCCTGCAACTCCGCCTGCATTTGACTTCTTTGAGCCAAGTACAAAGCTTTTTGTTCAGGGAGCAACTCGGTCACATAGACCCCTTCACTCTTTTCAGGCAATTCGGTTAGAATGGCCTGTTTATCCCTACGCAGGATAAAGGGTCGAATTTGTTGGACAACGGCTTCCACTGATAGCTTCAGCAAATTTTTTTTAGCCGGTAATAATCCCGGTAAAACTAAATTGAAAATAGCCCCAATTTCTTCAATTCGATTCTCAACCGGTGTCCCAGAGAGGGCAAAAATCGATTGAGCTTTGATTTTTTCTAAACTGGTATGAACCTTGGTTCGTTGATTTTTAGTATATTGGGCCTCATCTAGAATAAGAAATTTGTAATCCTGAGTCAGATAGTCCTGAACATCTTGACGAAGACTTCCATAGCTAGTCAGATACACCTGATAATCCTGCTCAAGCGTCTTTGTTCGCTCCTTCTTAGAGCCATAAACCATCCCAACTTTTAAATCAGGGGCAAAACGTCTTAATTCCTCCTGCCAATTATAGAGAAGACCTGATGGAGTTACAACTAAAGCTTTCTCTCCCTCTTTCAAGTTTAATACCAAAAAACTAATCGCTTGAACAGTCTTCCCTAAGCCCATGTCATCTGCTAGAATTCCACCAAACCCATAATGAGCTAACATAGACATCCACGCAACTCCAATTCTCTGGTAATCCCGTAACTGATCCAAAATCGGGTGTGCGACCAATGGATACGTTTCTGGATGGGCTAGGTGTCCTAACAGCTCCTCTAAGGCCCGTGAATAGCTAACCGTAGCTCCCTGTAACACAGAATCCAACCGTCCCAAAAGTTGACGTTTCACCTGAAAACGTCCTTCTTGAGAATTCCAGCTGCCATCCTCCACTGCCATAAGGCCTTGCAGTTGTTTCTGATTCTTTTCATCTAGACGAACAAGCTGACCTGCTTTGGTTTTATAAAGGTTTTCAACTGCTAAAGCCTGGATGGCTTCTTGAATCTCGCTTTCAGCCACTCCCTCAAGAGAAAACCGAACTTCCAAGAAACGCTGACCTTCCTCAATGCTAAAATCGAGTGCCACTTCTTGTCTTAGTTCCGCAAAAGTAGGTGACCAACGAACATCTGCCACGTCTTGCAAAAGTGGCAAGTGGAGATCAAAGAAATCTAGAATTTCTTCCTCGCTTAGGGGCGGTCTCCTCCCAACCATGCTTATCGGTAGATTTACTTTTGCTAGAGTTTGCTGATAAGCTGTTAATTGTTGGTAATCCAATACCAGACCAGCTTCAAAAATCTCCTGTTCACTCGTAAAAACCGCATCACCAATTTGATACGTGGACTGGCTGATTAGCCATCCTAAGGGATCAATATCCAAGTAAAGGGAAATCTCGAAATCTCTTGGCTCCAACCCTTCCGGGAATCTTAAATTTACAAGACCTTTTACCCTTTCAAAAAAAGCAAATAATCGACTCAACTGCTCCCTTCCAAATCGTAAGGAATCTCCAGCTAATTCAAGCAGCTGAAAATGAGACTGGAGGTGTTTTAAGAGCTGAGCCTGTGGATAAGCAATCACAAAGAGCTTCTCTTGATAGTAGAGCAGCTGATGCTCATAAAGACTGAGAAAGTCCTCTACTTCTAAATTCAAGGTATACGCTTGATGATTTCGGCGTAATTCCATAGAGTATGGACTCAGATTCTCTTCCAAATCTTGAAAACTCACCTCTCTCAGCAGTCCTAGACCCAAATCCAATTGAAAATGAGGTAACTCTTGAAAGAGAGGTAAAACCTGGTCTAAAAGCGGCAAGGGTAACAGTAAGTAACGTCCATCATTTAGGAAATACGGATTTGGCGAATAGGTTGATTCTTGCTTTAGACCTACCAAAAATGACAAGACTTTACGACTAGCCACATCTAAAAAATCCCAACTTAAACGATCAAAGGCAAGGTGACGATTCAGACGAAATCCTCTTCCCTGCTCCAAACGAAACAAAAATTCTGGGATATCTCGCACGATATAAGATTTAGAATCTCCATAACGCAATTTAAAAGTCCACTTAATACCATCTTGACAATAGGCGATTTCCCCCTCTACACTCAGACTAAGCTGAGTCGGATAAGAACGGGCCTCAAAAAACTCTTGTAAGAACCTCTCCCCTTCTTGGGAAAATAAAGCAGCCGATTTTTCTCCTGCCAGCATTCGTTCTGGGGAAACTTGGGAAACCATTTCTTCCTGCTCCCGCACAAAAACTTCCACAGCCGCGATATGGACACAATAGCCCAATAAAGCAATATCCGAACATGAACAATAGTCTTGTTCTCCTATTACTGAAAAGTGAACCTCTTCTGCTAAAACTTGGAAGAGTAGTAGATCATTTTGATACCCTTGAAACTCAATTTCTCCCGCTTGATACAGTGCTTTCCCTTCTTGGCGCACCTTTCCAGGAATCATACGCATCGTTATTTCCTCTCTTGTCAAAAAGAGACCCTAACTCTTGAGTTCAAGGATCTCTTGATCATTATTTCCGTTTTCGTGCAATCAAATGAATTGGCGTCCCTTCAAAAACAAAGGCTTTGCGAATTTGATTTTCTAAGAAGCGCAGATAAGAAAAGTGCATCAATTCTTCTTCATTGACAAAAATTACAAAGGTCGGCGGTTTGACGGCAACCTGAGTCGCATAGAAGATTTTTAGTCGTTTTCCTTTATCTGTCGGAGTTGGATTTACAGCAATCGCATCCATAATAACGTCATTCAACACAGCACTTGGAATCCGTAAGTTCTGATTTTGACTAATTTCCTTAATCATCCCTGGTAACTTGTGCAAACGCTGCTTAGTCATAGCGGACACAAAGATAATCGGAGCGTATGCAAGATACTGAAATTGATCACGGATATCTTCTTCCCAGTTTTTCAGAGTATGATTATCCTTTTCCAAGGTATCCCACTTGTTCACAACAATGATGATTCCTTTTCCTGCTTCATGGGCAAAACCAGCGATTCGTTTATCGTACTCACGAATCCCTTCCTCTGCATTTAGAACCATAAGCACAACATCCGAACGATCGATGGCCCGCATAGCCCGCATAACAGAATATTTTTCCGTATTCTCATAGACTTTACCGGACTTACGCATCCCTGCAGTGTCAATCATAGTAAATTCTTGACCCTCTGAATCCACAAAATGAGTATCAATAGCATCGCGTGTGGTTCCCGCAACTGGACTGGCAATCACACGATCCTCACCCAAAATGGCATTGATCAAGCTCGATTTTCCGACGTTTGGACGACCAATTAAGCTAAAACGAATAACATCTGATTCTTCTTCCGCATCCTCTGCTGGTAAATTTTCAATGATGGCATCCAAGACATCCCCTGTTCCAATCCCGTGCACACTGGAAACAGGATAAAGCTCACCTAGCCCCAAAGAATAAAAATCATAGATATCATTTCGCATCTCTGGATTATCAACCTTATTGACAACTAAAATAACAGGCTTTTCAGTTTTATAGAGCATCTTGGCTACATACTCATCCGCATTGGTGATTCCTTCTTTACCCGAAACGACAAAGACAATCACATCTGCCTCATTCATAGCAATCTCAGCCTGATGCTTAATTTGTTCCATAAAAGGGGCATCAACGTCGTCTATCCCCCCAGTATCGATAATGCTAAAAGAGCGATTCAACCACTCAGCCTGAGCATAGATTCGATCCCGAGTTACCCCTTCCACATCCTCGACAATAGAAATTCGCTCACCGGCAATCCGGTTAAAAAGCGTCGACTTCCCTACATTCGGACGACCTACAATCGCCACTGTTGCTACTGACATGTTTTCTCCTTTACTGATTACGCCGGTTTGCACCTGGCAAATGTATTTCTTTCGCTAGATAACGTAAACGTTCCATCACACGTTGTGCCTGCCAACTCTCATCTCCCTCTTTTCCCTTGGACATGCGTTGTTGAAGATCTGAAAAAGAAAGATTGGAACTAAAGAAAGTAGGCAAGTCCTCCTGCATTCGATATTGGAGGATTACTTGTAAAACCTCATCTCGCAACCAAGATGAAAATTGCTCCGCTCCAATATCATCTATAATTAGACAAGGAGCGCCTTTAACCTCTTCAATCTGTTCACGAACAGTATTGTTTTTGAACCCACCCTTCAAATCCTGCACAAAAGTTGGAAAATGCAACATCACGGTTGAAATCCCTCTGACCATTGCTAAGTCGTTAGCAAAAGCTGCCAACAAATACGTCTTACCTATTCCAAAGTCTCCATAAAGGTAGAGCCCCTGCTTCTGACTCGGATAGTCCACAATAAATTTAACTAATTGTTCAATTGTCATCCAACGATCATCAAAATCAAGGTCTTCAAGACTAATCCCTCTGAGACTTTCTGGTAAATTCAGTAAACGAATACGACTCCGCATCTCCCTTTCTTTCTCAGCAGCAATGAGCGCTTCCGTTTCTTTGTAGCTCACATCCGCATAACCTTGATTCATAACAAGGATCGGTTGATAGCCTTTGGCTAGATAGGTCTCCTCGCCATTTTTAAACTGGTCACGCTCACTGATAAACTGACTAAATTTAGAGATAGATTTCTTGATTTCTGCCGAATTCAACTGGTGTTCCTGAATAAAGGTAGCTACGTCTTTATCCTGCATGATTTCTTCAACCAATTGTTGGTAATCAAACCTTCCCTGCGCTCTTCCTTCCAGGGCCTTATTTACTGATTCCATCTAGTTTCCTTCCCCTTTTAATTGTTGGAATAGACGCTTATGTTTCGCTTCACGAGCCTGCATCTCTTCGGGAGTCGTTTGATCCACATAATCCTTTTGACTCCATTCTGGAACATTCGATTGTTGCGGTTTCGTCTGTCTTCTTCCTTGAGCTTTGAAAGAGGCTTTCGGAGAGGATTGACTCTTTTCTTCCCTTTTTTTACGAACTCGAAGTATCGCTTCTTCTGCACTCACAATCCCTTGTTTCTTAAAATCCTCTGCAACTCTCAAGACATACCGCTCATTAATATGTAAGCTAGTATCTCGATTATAAGCCAACAGTAATAGAATGCTAATAACCTCATCTAAAAAACCTTGTTTTTGCAGACTTACAATAAGTTCCTGTTCCTTGTCATTGACCTGACTTCCTCTGGTATCCTTTAGTTGGCTTAGAAACTCCAAAGCTGATTGTGATTTACTCTCACTCAAGAAAAATGATTCCTCAGGACTGAAGTTAGCAGAGATTGCCGTTTGTTTTAACTTAGCCTCCATTCGCTTGACGGAGATTCGACCTTGGACAGCGGTTGCTTCAGCTAATTGATACAGATGGTTCCAGTTCAAATGATACTGCCTTGCATACAGCTCCAAAGCCAAGATATCCGTGTCTTTATCCTCATAGCTCAACTGGCCTTTTTCCATGCGAACCTGAAAAGTTTCCTGATCAAAATAATTGGGCTTAGGTTTTACTGGTTGGTCTTCTACCAAAAGACCATTAAAGAATTTACCCGTATCAACTTCCTGTTTTTGCCCTTGCGGCTTAGCGGGTTCAAGTGCCTTTAGAGCGACTTCACCAATTTTAGTTTTTAACAAGGAACGCAACACATTATCTTGGAAAAAATCATCTCCCCCAAGGGGAGCTCGCAGATAAAGATAGGTCGTATCCGTTTGGTAACGATCGACCAATTTAACCGCCTGCAAAAGCTCAAGCGCCTGATTAAAACGTTCTGGACCAAATTGTAGATGATTTAAGACTTGGGAAACTTGCGTCTGACTGCGTCCATCATCCCAAAAACTTAGAAGATAGTGATACAGAGCAAAGGCATCCGAACCGATGATTGGATAGTAATAAACCAATAGAGCCGTGCTATCTTTCTGAAGAACTCTACCTTGTCCATAAAAGAAATAATCATTCGGCCTCACTATCTTCTCCTTTCTTCCGGAATTGTCGTAACAGTTCTTCAACTTCGCTCAATTCATTAAAGCGCTTATAGACACTGGCAAATCGAAAATAAGCAATCGGATCTAACTCAGATAAAGCCTCTAGCACATGGTCTCCGACTTTATCTGAAGTGACTTCACCACTCGATGTATTCCGCAAAGTCGTCTCAACCTGTTTCACCAACTCCTTAATTTGCTCCGGTGTAACAGGGCGTTTTTCAGCAGATTGGAAAATACCATTATAAATTTTAGAAGGTTCAAAATTTTCACGACGTCCGTCTTTTTTGATGACAACTAAAGCCTTGGTTTCAATCCGTTCATAGGTTGTATAGCGATGTTGACAATTTTCACAAATACGTCTACGCCGAATGGCAACTCCTTGTTCAACTTGTCGGCTATCAATCACCTTCGTTTGATCACTTTGACATTCAGGACAACGCATGATTCACCTCCAACGATTCAATACTTCATTATACCATGCCAAACACCGTATTCGTAAAAAATCGGCAAAAAGCACCTTTTCTTACTCCCAGACTTGGCATTCCCGATAGCTCTGCTTGCCACATATAACTAAAGTAAAAAGCCAGATCGAGCGATCTGACCTTGTACTAATTGGACGCGGATAGGAACCACCAGCCCCTAACATCTCAGAGAGCAGACGATTGCTCCTCTCAAACTTCCATCTGTTATTTGGAACAAAAATAGACTTCCCTTTAATCAACCACGGTTAATTCTAAACTGCCAACTCCACTTCCATATTCAACTCTGTATACTCCGACCTCCAAGTGTGGTGGGATTACAAAGGTACCGCTAGAAACTTGTTGCCCCTTTTTAAAGGTTTTACCATGACTCGCCAATTTTTGAACCAACCATTGAACTGAATGCAGTGGATTCCCTAATACTTGTGAAGAGACTCCTTGATCCAGTACTTGACCATCTTTGGACAAGACACCTGAAATAGCTGCCAAATCCTCAACGGTATAGTTTCCCTTTAAATCTTGCTCCTGTCCATAGACAATCCGCCCCGCTACTGCAGAATCTGAAACTACGAGATACTTATTTAATTTTGGAAACCAATCCTTAAACCGAGCATCTGGCACTTCAATTCCAGGAGCAATCGTCAATTTCCCCAATAAATCCTCTAGGCTGTCTTCCAGAGATAGATCCTCCTTGGCCCGGAAAACTAATTCAATTTCGATGAGTGGCTCCATTAACGCACTAAGAGACACTTCAGCAGGTCCTTGGATAAATTGAGAGGTCGTTTCCTGCCCATAGAACGGTTCTGTTGAATTGAACATTCGTTGTGTCTCTTCACTAGTCAGACTAACCTTGTAGCCTTGGACTTCCTCACCTCTCTGAGCCACGAAAGCATCTTGGATTTGATAAGCTGTATCAATATCTTCAACAACACCATCCAATTCACTCATAGCCAAGGGAGCGCGTTGATCCAAAGCCTTAAACAACTTTTCCGATACCTCTGCAACTAGATGTTCCTTTTGATCCATAGACAAACACTCCATTTCCTTTTTAGTCATTATAGGAAATTCTCCTTTTAAAATCAATATATTTTCTGAAAATTTTTTATTTTTTGTAAAAAGAAAAAGCAGCTAGTTAGAAAGCTAGCTACTTTGGAGTAAAAACTAGATCATTCAAACAAGGCAGGCAAACACTTCCAAGCCAAAATGATCACTAACAATCGGGCTGCTCTTGCCATCAAAGATGACAGCCGAACGATCCACCTTCCAATCGTTGGATAAGAAAGCAAAATCGATTCGCAGTGGCGGTGTTTTAGCCTCCCAGCCATCAATATGGCCACCCATAGTAAATTCACCCGAAACTTCTTGAGCTACTAGATGACTATCTTGAAGTTTTAATGGACTGGCTAAAATATGACTGTGCCCCTCTTGACCAGCAGGATTATTAAAGTCTCCCATCAATACAAGTGGATAACGACTTGATTCCAACTCCTGCTCTAAACGCTGCCACTCCGCTTGGAAACCTTTATTCCACCAAGATAAATGAACACTGGCAACTTGAATTGTTTGCCCATCGACTACCGTCTCAGCTAGTAAAACTTGACGACGACGGTAGTCGGTTGGATCATCACTATCTGAAACCAATAATTCCCTAGCTTCAAGCGGCTCCTTCGATAAGATCGCAACACCTTCGTGATAACGATCATAACCAATATGATTATAAGCCCAACTCCAGTAATAAGTTAAACCAACTTTTTCCAATTCTCCTACAAGAACATGGGCAAAATGATCGTCATGAATAGCAAGAAGTGGCTGAGCCACCTCGTAGCCCGCCACTTCTTCCGCAGGGGAAGAGTTAATCTCCTGATTAACTTCTTGCAAACAAATGACATCATATTCCTCACGAACAATTTGCTGAACCAGATCCGCCAGTTTTTGTTCTGGCTCTTCCTCCATCCAAGAATGGGTGTTCAAGGTTAAGAATTTCGCCATTTTTTCCCTTTTCTATTTAACATCTTAAAGTTCTACGCTTGCTACTGTATCATCCTTGGTTCCTTGACCAAGTTTGGTTACAGACACACTTTGAACAAAGTCTTGATTTGTAAAGACAACAATAGTTGTTGTTTCACGACCAGCTTCACGGATAGCATCCAAATCAGCTGTTACCAAGCGATCTCCACGGACAACTTTTTGACCTTCGGTTACATGAACTGTAAATGGTTTACCTTCCAAACTTACAGTATCCAAACCAATGTGAATCAAAATTTCAAGACCTTCTTCAGTCAAGAGTCCAAGAGCGTGTTTTGTTGGGAAAATGCTCGTTACAGTTGCATCTACTGGTGCATAGAATTCACCAGCACTTGGTTCAACCGCAAAGCCATCACCCATCATTTTTTGCGAGAATACTGGATCTGAAACAGAAGCCAATTCCACAACGTTACCATCTGCAACACTTGCAATTTCAACAGCTTTACCTTGAGGTGCTGAAGATTCCGCAGGTGCATCATCAAAGACTGTCATGACAGTTTGAGGGATAACTTCACCTGAGTCCAATAAATCTTGGATATCTGACTTCAAGACATCTGCTTTTGGTCCATAGATAGCTTGAACTCCAGAGTCTTTCATAACAAGACCCATAGCTCCTTCTTTTTTCCACAAGTCCTCAGATCCAACTTTATCTGGGTCTTTAACCGTAACACGAAGGCGAGTCATACATGCATCTACATCAGCAATGTTACTTGCTCCACCAAGAAGATTGATAATATTCACCGCTTGTGAAGGTACTGCTACTTTACCATCAGCAGAACCCGCTTCAGCTGAGTTCGATGCCCCCATACCTTCTTCATAGTTTCCATTACGTCCTGGAGTTGCATAGTTAAATTTGCGAATCATGAAATCTGCTACAAAATACATAACAAGTCCAAAGAGAGCTGTTACCCAAACAAAGTTCAGAATATCCATACCTAGGCCTGCATTGATTGCTAGAGGTGTACGAGTCAAAAATTCGATACTTCCGAATGAGTGCATCCGCAAGTTAACGATATCTGCCATACCAAAAGCAAGTCCTTGGATCAGAGCATACACAACGTAAAGTGGCATAGCCACGAACATAAACATGTACTCAACAGGCTCAGTAACACCAGTTAAAAATACCGCTAGAGCTGTTGCTGTCAACATTCCTTTGTATTTATCTTTTTTGTCAGCATCCACATTTTTGTAGATTGCAAATACGATACCCATCAAGATACCCATCGAACCAATCATTTGTCCTACTTTAAAACGTGCAGGTGTGACTGTTTCTAGAAGGTTATTGTAAGCCGTTGTATCTCCAGCAGCTTTTAGGTTTGTCAAGTCCGTAACCCAAGCCAACCAAAGTGGATCTTGTCCAAATACTGTTTGACCAGCTGTTGCACCCGTCATAATTTCGTAAGTACCACCTAAAGCCGTGTAGTTGATTGGAATCGTCAACATGTGGTGAAGACCAAATGGCAATAGGAGACGCTCCAAGGTACCAAAGAGGAATGGTGCGATAATTGGTGCATTTTCTTGTGAATTCGCAATCCAAACACCAAAAGCATTGATACCAGACTGAATGACTGGCCATACAACAGATAAAATAATGGCTACAATAACGGAACGAAGGATAACTACAAATGGTACGAAACGTTTTCCGTTAAAGAAAGAAAGAGCATCTGGAAGTTTGCGGTAATTGTAATACTTGTTATAAGCAGTTGCTCCAACAAATCCAGCAATAATACCAACAAATACCCCCATGTTCAAGGCTGGTGCTTCAAGAACACTTACAAAGTAATCTGATACTTTAATGGTTGAACCAAGAAGTGTTTGAACCGTTGCATCTGGATCCTTTAGCATATCTCCGTTAACACCAAGAATAACCCCTGTTAAACGGTTCAAAAGAATAAAGGATAGACCAGCTGCAAAAGCACCACCAGCACGTTCCTTAGCCCAGCTACCACCGATAGCAAGAGCAAAGAGGATGTGGAGGTTTCCGATAACACCCCAACCAATTTGCTCAAGAACGCTACCAATCATCACCAAGGCGCCAACCTCAGGTCCCAACATTGGAATAGACTTACCAATGGAGATCATCAAACCGGCTGCTGGCATAACAGCGATAACCACCATCAGAGCTTTACCGAATTTTTGCCAGAATTCAAAGCTCGTTAGATTTTTGAATGTATCTTTCATCATTCATCTCCTCATATATTTAATATCTTCACGATAGGCAATCGTTTGACTTACAAGAAATATTATACAGCATTCCCGAACCCTTGTAAAGGTTTTCAAAAAGTTTTTGTCTAAAAAGGTTGAAGTATAAACCTCAACCTTTTTAACTTAAATCTCTCATTTTGTAACCGACACCACGAACTGTTTCAATATAACTAGCTTGACCTTCTAGATCAATTTTTCCTCGTAGATAACGGATATAGACATCCACAATATTCGTTTCTCCTGGATTCTCATATTTCCAAATACTCTCCAGAAGTTCTTCCCGGCTTAGAGCAGTTGGACTGCTCATTAAGGTAACTAACAGATCATATTCACGTCGGGTCAACGCTAGCGGCTCCCCATTACGGTAAACCAAATGATTAGCCAGATCTACCTTGAGATGGCGGTGCTTGGCTATTTTTTTCATTTGACTACAGTGTTGATCAATAAAATCACGCCCTCTAAAAATCGACGCAATCTGTTCTAATAAAACAGGAGCCACAAAGGGTTTGACAGCTGCTACCACAGCATAGCGTTGAATCAACTCCTCCTGCTGCCTCAATTCATCCGGAGTAGCCAGGGCAATAATCACTGCTCCAGGCCGAACCTTCTCCAACTCCTGTAAAAAAACTTGATTGGCTTCAATCCCAGCCTGAACGTCAAACAAAAAGAGATCAATTTCAGTTGAGGTCGCCAGGGTAAAAACTTCCTGGTGATGTTGAAACCAGTGGACTTCATACCCTGTCGACTCCAGCTCAAGGGTGAGGAAACGAGCCAAATGACTTTCCTGCTCAATGATTACTATACGTTTCCCCATAGTTTCTCCTTATTCTTCAGAATACCAAGAATAGTGGTAAATCCCTTCCTTGTCCTTACGCTCATAAGTATGTGCTCCGAAATAATCCCGTTGTGCCTGAATCAGGTTAGCTGGCAGATTCGCAGATCGGTAACTATCATAGTAATTAATGGCACTCGCAAAAGTTGGAACTGGTAGTCCATGCTGAATAGCCAAAGCTACAACTTCACGAACAGCAGCTTGATATTCTGCTGTTACTTGACGGAAATAGTCATTCAAAAGTAGGTTTGGTAAGTCTGCATCTTCCTTGTAGGCATCTGTAATCTTTTGCAAGAAGCGAGCACGGATAATACATCCAGCACGCCAGATAGAAGCAATCTCACCAAATGGTAAATTCCATCCTTCTTCTTTACTTGCCACGCGCAATTGAGCAAAACCTTGTGCATAAGACATAATTTTAGAGAAATAGAGGGCCTTACGGATTTTCTCAATCAACTCAGCCTTATCTCCTTCAAAAGCTGCTGCATCTGGACCAGCTAAAACCTTGCTAGCTTCAACCCGTTCCTCTTTATAAGTAGAGATATAACGAGCAAAGACTGATTCTGTAATCAAAGGTAGAGGTACACCTAAATCCAAAGCAGATTGACTCGTCCACTTACCAGTTCCCTTGTTCCCTGCTGCATCCAAGATATAGTCTACAATTGGGCCATCTTGACCTTGGTCATCTTTACGACGAAGAATATCTGCTGTAATTTCGATAAGATAAGAATCTAGCTCCCCTTGATTCCACTCCGTGAAAATATCAGACATTTCTTCCGCAGATAGTCCTAGAAGCCCTTTCATCAAGTCATAACTTTCTGCAATCAATTGCATATCGCCATACTCAATTCCATTATGAACCATTTTCACATAATGTCCAGCTCCATTTGGACCGATATAAGTCACACAAGGTGCTCCATCTTCAGGTGCTTTAGCAGAAATCTCTTCCAAGACATCTGCGACTAACTCATAGGCTTCCTTTTGTCCACCAGGCATGATAGACGGTCCTTCTAAAGCACCCTTCTCACCACCAGAAACTCCAGTTCCAATGAAGTTGATTCCTGAATCCGCTAATTCCTCATTCCGACGAATTGTATCTTTGTAGAAAGTATTTCCCCCATCAATCAGGATATCCCCCTTATCTAAATAGGGAAGTAAAGCTTGAATAGTTGCATCGGTCCCAGCCCCAGCTTGGACCATCAACATAATGCGACGAGGTGTTTCAATGGAAGCTACAAATGATTCCACATCATAGCTCGGTACAAAGTTCTTATCCGGATGGCTGGCAAGCACATCATCCGTTTTTTCTTTACTACGGTTGTAGATTGCTACCTTATAACCACGGGACTCGATATTGAGAGCAAGATTACGTCCCATTACAGCCATACCAACAACACCAAAATTTGCTTTTGACATGAGTTTCTCCTTAAACTATTTGTTCCCATTATACCACCTAGAAAAATCTTCTGCAATTTTTAGAAAGAGCAAAAACTGCGGACAAGGGTCACGCAGTTTCTCTTTCATTAGGCAGCTTCTACCTTTTCTTTAATTTGAATCTCTCCGTCTTTCAAGTCAGCTACCAGTTCTTTAGCTTCTAAGTGATCGAGGTGGAAATCAGTTACACGGTCTCTGATTTCTTGCTCAATGACTCTGCGAAGTGGTCGAGCTCCCATAGCGGGATCATAACCTTTTTCAATCAACATGTCTTTCACTGGCGCGGTGACATCTAAGCGAATTTCTTTTTTACCCAAAGTTCGATTCACATCTGCTAACATCAAATCTACAATCTGGGCCAAATCCTCTTTTTCAAGGTGGCGGAATTCAATCACTGCATTAAAGCGGTTAAGGAATTCTGGACGGAAATACGGAGCTAATTTTTCCATCAAATCTTGATCATCCGCCTCAGTATGATGGTAACCAAATCCAGCATTAGAAGTGGCAATAATCACCGTGTTTTTGAAGTTGACCCGGTTTCCTTGACCATCCGTCAAATGACCATCATCCAAGACCTGTAAGAGCAAGGTTAGAACTTGTGGATCAGCCTTTTCAATTTCATCAAAAAGAAGAATGGAGTAAGGGTTTCTGCGGACTTGTTCGGTTAAGGTATTACCATTATCATCATAGCCCACATAGCCAGCAGTTGTACCAATCAATTTCGAAACTGCTGTTTTATCCGCATATTCAGACATATCTAGGCAAATGACAGCGTCTTTATTGCCAAATAGTTCCAGAGATAATTGTTTGGCTAACTCTGTTTTACCAACTCCAGTTGGGCCCACAAAAAGGAAGCTACCAATTGGACGATTCCCATCATCAAAACCAGCGCGGTTACGGCGAATGGCACGTGCAACCATTTCTACAGCTTGATGCTGTCCAATTACTTGATGTTCTAAACGATCTTTTAACCCCTTCAAACGCTCAATGTCATTTTCTCCCATTTGAGCAACTGGAATTCCTGTCAAACGTTCTACTGATTCTGCTACATCATTCACAGACGCTTCCATCTGTTTGCTCGCTCTTTGGTCATGGATTTGCTTCTCCAAGTCCTCAATCCGAAGTTTGTGCTGCAAGGCTACTTCAAAATCTTGAGCCTCCACGGCCTGTTCTTGTAGTTCTTTCTCGGATTGCATCTCAGCTTCCAATTGCAAAACATCTACCTCAGAATGTTGTGCTGCTAAATGGGCTGCCGTAATATCCAGCAAGTCAATTGCCTTATCTGGAAGACTTCTTTGTGGAATGTACTGAACAGAGTAATCAACTGCTGCTTGTAGAACACTATCTGGCAAGATTACATTGTGATGGTTTTCGTAGAGTGGACGAATTCCTTTGAGAATCTCAACAGTTGCTTCTGGAGAGGGAGCCTTCACCTTCACCTCATTAAAGCGTCGTGCCAAGGCTGCACTCTTCAAAATGGTATTCCGATACTCATCTTCCGTGGTTGCCCCGATTAAGGTTAACTCACTCCGAGATAAAGCCGGCTTGAGAATATCTGCTAGTCCCTTCGAACCACTCTCTCCACCTGTGCTACCAGCACCAAGGATTTGATGAATTTCATCAAAGAAGAGAAGGATATTTCCAGCTGTTTGAACCTCCTCCAGTAGCTTTTGAATGGTCTCTTCAAAACTACCTCGGTACTGGCTACCAGCTTCAAGGTTGGAAATATCAATGGAAATAATTTCCTTATCCTTAATTGCAGCTGGCACATCTCCTTTTACAATAGCTTGGGCTAGACCTTCTACAATAGCTGTTTTACCAACACCTGCATCTCCAACAAGAATTGGATTATTTTTAATACGACGAGCTAGAATTTCAGCTGCTTCTTGAATTTCTTTCTCACGACCAAGAACCGGATCTAAGCTTCCTTGGCGAGCTTCTTCTGTTAAATTACGGCCTAATTTTCCTAAAACACCATCCATCTTTACTCCTTTCCGTTGAACAACTTCCTGGGGATTCCCCATCTCTTGCTGACGATAGGCTGCAAATTGTTCAGGGCTAACTTCCTGCCCATTAATCCGATACCGGCGCGTTTGTCCTTGAAAGCCTTGAGAAGCCATCAAGCGTCTCATGAGTTCATCCACTTGATTAAATTGGTTGTTGTAGTAGTTTGTCATATATCGTTACCTCTTCATTTTTAAATAATATAGATCAGTTAGCCTTTGACCAATACTTACTTTTTGACCTTCACTGACCATAATTAATTTTAACAAGATTGTAACACATTGTCAACGTTTTGTTACCTTTTTTTACAAAAAAAATTCCCGGGAGTAAAACTCCCAGGAAAATAAAGGTTATTCTTCTGTAAAGAGGTCTTGAAGAGAAGTAAAAGGATTATTATCTTTCCTAGTCTCAGCCTGCTGCCGAGCATAGTCCTCCTCAGACAGTACCTGCCAAGCAGCCCCCTGCGGCATACTATCCTCTGCTTCCTCTTCTGGCGTCAAAACCTTGAGAGGAATCTCTAAGAGAATATTATCAGCCACACTATCTTTCAAGCTAATACCGTCACCTTCAATCGGCAACAAATACAAGGCTTCTTCCTCGCTCAGAGAAGTAGCCTCCTCAGCATCCCCAAATACTTCTGCTACTAGGTAATTTTCTTGCAACACGACTGGATCAAGACTGCGACTTGAAGCTAGGGTAATATCATAAGACAACTGATACTCTAAAAAATAGAGACCATTATCATAGCTCACTTTTCCAACAGCTCTTAATTGACTTAAATCTAAAATTTCAGGATTCCGTTCCTGTAAAGATTTTAACAAATCCAATTCTTGATCAAACGCTAGGCCATCCGGCTGACGACGAATTTCTTGTAAATGAAACATAAAACTCCTTACATTTTTTCCAAACGGGCAATCCGTTCAGGAATCGGTGGGTGGGTATAGAAAAGACGCTGCATACTACTCATTTTTCTAGGCTCATTAATATAAAGAGCAGCACTGGCCTCATCTACTGGACGCTTACTAGCTGGTCCGCCTTCTAACTTTTGAAGGGCTGAAATCATCCCTTTCGGATTGCGGGTTAATTCCACACTAGAAGCATCTGCCAAAAATTCCCGTTGACGAGAAATGGCTAATTGTACTAAGGTCGCAGCAAGTGGTGCCAAAATAATGGCCAACAAGGACAGGAGGAGAAATACAACATTTGCCACTCCCTGCTGATTATCGTCCGAGGAAGAGCGACGACGACCTCCCATACTGTACCAAAGATTCCGTCCTGCTATATTCGATAGCATCGTCACAGCACTAGTCAAAGCTACTGCAATAGTTGAGATGCGAATATCATAGTTCCGAATATGGCTAACTTCGTGACCTATAACAGCTTCTAACTCCTGTCGATTCATCCTATCTAATAAACCAGTCGTAGCTGCAACAGCTGCATTTTTGGGATTTGAACCTGTTGCAAAAGCATTCGGTGATGGATCTTGTACCACATAAACCCGTGGCATAGGAATCTGGGCTACCATAGCCATATCTTCTACAATATGGTAATAATCTGGATAGTCCTTCTCATGAATTTCCTGAGCTCCATTCATATACATCACCATTTCCGTAGCTTGGAAAATCATACTGAGAGCGTAGATACCCCCAATAATGAAGGCCGTCAAAACGCCTCCCCAAATATTCCCCAACCAAAGATAACCAACTGCAGCTCCAATCAAGGCTAAAAGGAGAAAAAAGACAAAGAGCAATACCCAGGTACGCCTTTTATTACTTGCAATTTGGTCAAATAACATCTCAATCTCCTAATCCATTACTGCCAAAATCAATTTTAGGAACAACTTTTTCTTCCTCAGGAATTTGTAGAAAATCCTCTGGTTGAAAGTGGAAAAAATTAGCAATGATATTGGTTGGAACGGTCTCTAATTTTGTATTGTATTTAGCAGTTACGCTATTGTATAGCTGCCGAGAATAAGCAATCTTATTCTCTGTATTAGTCAACTCCTCTTGCAGCTGAAGATAGTTAGTATTAGCCTTGAGATCTGGATAATTCTCTGCAATCGCAAAGACACCTGAAACCTGACGACTAAGAGCATCACTAGCGGCCATAGCCTCGGCAGGGCTGGTTGCTTGCTGAATCTGGGTGCGGAGACTTGTAATTTTATCTAGAGTAGACTGCTCGTATTTGCCGTAACCCTTTACAGTCTCCATTAAATTAGGAATCAAATCATTCCGGCGCTTCAGCTGGACGTCAATCTGACTCCAAGCCTCTTGGGTTTGCATACGTGAACGAATGAGACCATTATAGGACACAACTCCATAAACAAGTAGTACTATCATCAATCCAAATATAATCCACATTTCTAAGCATACTTCCTTTCGTAAAACTAGTACTAGTATATCAAAATTGAAGGGGAATGTGTTAGAATAAAGGAACAGAGGGAGGGGTTATGAAACCAGAAATATTCTATCAAAAACTTGAAGAACAAGGCTTTTCGCTAAGCCAAAAACAAAAGCAACAATTTGAAACCTACTATGAGTTATTGGTTGAATGGAATCAGAAAATCAATCTTACCGCTATCACAGATAAGGAAGAAGTTTATCTCAAACACTTTTATGATTCCTTGGCTCCAGTTCTCTTAGGCCAAATAAATCACCAAGACTTAAAACTACTCGATATCGGAGCTGGAGCAGGATTCCCTAGTCTTCCTATGAAAATCTTATTGCCTGAACTGGAAGTCACTATTATCGATTCCTTAAACAAACGAATCCAATTTCTCCACCTGCTAGCCGAAAATCTCGAACTAGAGAAAGTTCATTTCATCCATGGACGTGCAGAAGACTTCGGGCAAGACAAAACATACCGTGCAACATTTGACCTTGTAACCGCGCGTGCAGTTGCTCGCCTTCCCATTCTTGTGGAATTAACTGTTCCCTTTCTCAAGGTTGGGGGTCAAGTCCTAGCACTCAAAGCCAGTGATGCCCAAGAAGAAATCCAGGAAGCTCAAACTGCCTTAACGAGCCTCTTCACAAAAGTCATTCAATCCCACAATTACCAACTTCCTAATGGAGATCCACGAGCTCTAACCACCTTAGAAAAACGAAAAGAAACTCCCAACAAGTATCCACGTAAGGCCGGGATTCCTAACAAACGTCCCTTATAACATAAAAAGACAGAAGTTCCTTCTTCTGTCTTTTTTGATAACATTTGTCTCATCGAACAAAGTTTATGGATTCATATTCACCCGATGCCATTCATTGATGACATAAGCTAGCTGTCCTACTTGATACAGACCAACAGCACTAATTTCGCTAGAGGCTGTTGTTGTACCTCCCAAACCTGCTGTATAAAGTGCAACCAAGTAAGGTGTCTCCTCGTATACAACTGCATTGACATTTAGAGCTTCATTAACATAACCTGGTTTCTGATCAATTTTCAAACCTGGTAGGAGACTCTTATAATATTCTCCTGGGAATGATTCACCCGTTAAACGTAAGATTTCAGAATATTTCTTTTGATCTTTCCAGAGATGCTCTAAAACCTGAATAAAATAATCAGTTGTCGTTTTATTTTCAGTTGAAATGGTTTTAATCTCACCCTTTGACGTACCATAACGGTCGTACATTTCATAGACCTTATCCATGCCACCTAGACGATCCGCTAAAGCATAGGCAGGAGTGTTTTCAGAATAAACTAAAGAATAGACCTGCATATCCGGAATAGTCATCATACCACCAAAGGCTGCGACATAATTATCATGCTCCCCTTGATACTCAAATTGAGTATTGGTAATGTCAAACTCATCCTCTAAATTTAATTTTCCTTTTTCAACTTCGTCAACAACTAACATGTTTAAAGGCAATTTATAAGTAGAACCAGCCGTCATTGCTTGAGTATCATTAAAAGCAAACTGTTCATTACTTTTTGTGTTTTTATAAGAAAAAGCTACCTGAGAATGGTCAATACCATATTCATCCATATAGGCTTTTACAACCTCTTCAAGCGACAAATTTGCATAGTCATAGTATAAGCCGTAACTATCCATAATTGCGGCATCTTCTCCCATGACTTTTTGCTTATCAGCCTTACTCTTATTTGTAGGAACTACCTTATCTTCCTCAGACTCATCTCCTTTTTTCTCTTCCTTTTTAGTTCCCATGATTTGTTGTACCATTTGGGAAAAAGGATTCGATTCGGAATGAGAGCCAGCAAAAAATACTGCAACAACAAAGGCTAAAGAAGCGAGTCCAACAAGAAAACCAACAATCCACTTACTATACTTTTTCATAATTCCTCACCCAGTAAATTTTCAACCCACTTATTATAAAATATATACAAGCAAAAAACAATAGAAATAAAAAAGTTCAAGTCTAAAACCTGAACTTTTTTATTTCTATTAAGCCATAGCTGAATCTAATACTTCACCAATAGCGGCTAAGCGCTCAACAACCTCAGCCTCAGTCAAACCATTTTCAGAAACATAGCGATTCCGAGGATGAACGCGACATTCATGGCTACAAGCACGAAGATACTTAGCTTCGTTTTCTTCAGATGTTAAAATACGTCGGTTACAGAAAGGATTTCCACAGTTCACATAACGTTCGCAAGGTGTTCCGTCAAACCAATCTTTTCCAACGACAACTGGATCCACATGGTTGATATCCACTGCAATCCGCTCATCAAAGACATACATTTTTCCATCCCAAAGCTCACCTTGAACCTCTGGATCCTTACCATAAGTTGCAATTCCACCGTGTAGCTGACCTACATCTTTGTAGCCTTCACGAACCATCCATCCAGAGAACTTCTCACAACGGACTCCACCTGTACAATAAACAACAACACGCTTGTCCATGAATTCTTCTTTGTGATCACGTACCCACTGAGGTAATTCACGGAAATTACGAATATCCGGACGAATCGCACCACGGAAATGACCTAAATCATACTCATAATCATTTCGTGTATCAAGCACCACTGTATCTTCATCCAATAGGGCTTCTTTAAATTCCTTTGGAGAAAGATAAGCACCTGTCGTTTCAAGCGGATTAATATCAGCGTCAAAATCGTTATCCTCTAAACCAAGATGAACAATTTCTTTCTTATAGCGAACAAACATCTTTTTAAAAGCTTGTTCTTCTTCTAAGTCAATTTTAAACCAAAGATCTTCCATACCAGGAAGCGAGTGGACATAATCCATATACTTCTGAGTTGTTTCAAAATCACCAGATACAGTACCGTTGATCCCCTCATCAGCGACTAAAATACGCCCTTTAAGACCAATAGACTTACAAAATTCCAAATGGTCTTTCGTAAATTGCTCCGCATTTTCAATGGGAACATATTTATAATACAATAGAACACGAATATCTTTTGCCATAAGATTTCATTCTCCTTTAAACTATCATTTGAATTTAAAATTCAATTCATTATAACTTGAAATAGAAGAAAACCCAAGACTTTTATCTTAAAAGTAATAAAAAAAGACCCCTAAGGGTCAGAACTCCGCCAGTAGGACTCGAACCTACGACATCATGATTAACAGTCATGCGCTACTACCAACTGAGCTATGGCGGATAAAGAAAAGCTAAGCGACTACCCTATCTCACAGGGGGCAACCCCCAACTACTTCCGGCGTTCTAGGGCTTAACTTCTGTGTTCGGCATGGGAACAGGTGTATCTCCTAGGCTATCGTCACTTAACTGTTTTCTGTAATAATTTGGTGATTTCAGCGTCATCTGCATCTCGGTAATCCCTAGATGTACCTCGACTGGATTCCTTGAACTCATACAAATTATTATGGATGCTTCTCTACAAAATCTTGTAGAGCGAGTGTTAAGAACACTCAAAATTGAATAACTATATTAGAATCTTACATCCAAAAGTATCAAGTCTAACCTCAACTCGCTTCTGAGTTTGTCATTTCTTCATTTGACTTCGGATAAGTCTTCGAGCTATTAGTATTAGTCCGCTACATTGCTCACACAACTTCCACTCCTAACC
>NZ_SPPZ01000300.1 GCF_004570525.1 Streptococcus sp. WM07
CTATTTTATACTCATTCAGAATCAAAATTAGCAGATATCCATTCTCTATGGACAATCGATCGTAAGCGAGTAGTTGATAAGCTTTGGATAACTTCTTGCAACTGATCAATGACGTCATTCAATGATTTAAATGCTTTGTTCTTAAATCCTAATTTCCGAATCTCTGCCCAAACTTGTTCAATCGGATTCATCTCTGGTGTATAAGGTGGAATAAATGTAAATTCAATATTGCTAGGAATATCCAATGTCTGTGATTTATGCCAAACCGCATTATCCATCACCAAAATAATATAGTCGTTAGGGTAAGCTTCTGACAGTTGTCGTAAAAATTCATTCATCCAAGCCGTATTACA
>NZ_SPPZ01000301.1 GCF_004570525.1 Streptococcus sp. WM07
GCTGTAAGAGCACTGTGCAGAGCGAGTTGTTTCTTAGCTTCCCAAAGAGCTGGAAGCAAGATGCTGTGGGGCCCAACTCGCCCTTTGGAAAGAAGCCTGCACGTTGTGCCTTTCAGCTCTAGGGCAAAGTAGCACACCCAGAGCAGAAGTCCTACTTCAGCCAGATCAGGCCTGCAAAGAAACTGCGTTTCACAGGCCTTTGGAAGAGATGTTCCCACTAGGCTGTAAGAGCACTGTGCAGAGCGAGTTGTTTCTTAGCTTCCCAAAGAGCTGGAAGCAAGATGCTGTGGGGCCCAACTCGCCCTTTGGAAAGAAGCCTGCACGTTGTGCCTTTCAGCTCTAGGGCAA
>NZ_SPPZ01000302.1 GCF_004570525.1 Streptococcus sp. WM07
CGCTCAAGCCAAGAAGGATGAAATTGACGCTCGCTCTGATCTAACAGACGAAGAGAAAGCAGCAGCTAAGGCTCAAGTTGATGCAGAAGCAGAAAAAGCCAAAGCTGCAGTAGATGCAGCAACAACAAATGCAGGAGTTGAAGAAGCTAAGACTGCAGGTGTTGACACTGTTAAAGCTATTAACCCAGCTGCAGTTGCTAAGCCTGAAGCGAAGAAAGCTGTCGATGAAGCCGCTCAAGCCAAGAAGGATGAAATTGACGCTCGCTCTGATCTAACAGACGAAGAGAAAGCAGCAGCTAAGGCTCAAGTTGATGCAGAAGCAGAAAAAGCCAAAGCTGCAGTAGATG
>NZ_SPPZ01000303.1 GCF_004570525.1 Streptococcus sp. WM07
CTGAAGCGAAGAAAGCCGTCGATGAAGCCGCTCAAGCCAAGAAGGATGAAATTGACGCTCGCTCTGATCTAACAGACGAAGAGAAAGCAGCAGCTAAGGCTCAAGTTGATGCAGAAGCAGAAAAAGCCAAAGCTGCAGTAGATGCAGCAACAACAGATGCAGGAGTTGAAGAAGCTAAAACTGCAGGTGTTGACACTGTTAAAGCTATTAACCCAGCTGCAGTTGCTAAGCCTGAAGCGAAGAAAGCCGTCGATGAAGCCGCTCAAGCCAAGAAGGATGAAATTGACGCTCGCTCTGATCTAACAGACGAAGAGAAAGCAGCAGCTAAGGCTCAAGTTGATGCA
>NZ_SPPZ01000304.1 GCF_004570525.1 Streptococcus sp. WM07
ATACCTCAGAAGAATCTGTGTAAATGCCTAAAAATCATCAGAAACAACCAATAACCAATTGGAATTTCTGATGATTTTTATTATTCACTAAATTGTTCTAGGGATAAAAATGTATTCAGTACCTTATAACCCTAAAAAAGGCAGACTCCGCCCTTGGTGTAACTATAGATTTTTAAAAATGTATACTATTTAACATCTTAATTCCCTAACAAAGGTGGACTTCCATCTCTTGCCTCATAAAGAATGGGGAGCGAGAAATTTAAGCTAGAAATTCGTTCAAAAAGAGTTCGAAACTCCTCCTTAAGAGAATAGAGGTTAGACAGTTTTAGAACTTGTCTTCTAG
>NZ_SPPZ01000305.1 GCF_004570525.1 Streptococcus sp. WM07
TACCTCAGAAGAATCTGTGTAAATGCCTAAAAAATCATCAGAAAAAACCAATAACCAACTGGAATTTCTGATGATTTTTATTATTCACCAAATTGTTCTAGGGATAAAAATGTATTCAGTACCTTATAACCCTAAAAAAGGCAGACTCCGCCCTTGGTGCAACTATAGATTTTTAAAAATGTATACTATTTAACATCTTAATTTCCTAACAAAGGGGGACTTCCATCTCTTGCCTCATAAAGAATGGGGAGCGAGAAATTTAAGCTAGAAATTCGTTCAAAAAGAGTTCGAAACTCCTCCTTAAGAGAATAGAGGTTAGACAGTTTTAGAACTTGTCTTCTAG
>NZ_SPPZ01000306.1 GCF_004570525.1 Streptococcus sp. WM07
AATCGCATAAATTTATCCTAGTGAACGAGCGAGAATCTACCATATCAATCTCCATCCTGATGATTTATAAGATTAGTATAGCTAGATTTCTAGTTCGGTTAAAGATACCTTGTTATTGGGCGCTTACTTCACAACGTTACTCACTCAAAAAAGACTTGCCCAAAAGGCTTCAGAATAGAAAACAGCTTAGAATGACGTCATTAAAAACGTTGATTCTAATACTTAACAAAAAACAAAAATAGCTGTATACTATAAGGTATGAAAGTCGAACTAAATGAATATCAAATTAGCGAATTGAAGCAAGCCCTGAAAGATAAAAAGAATGCACAGCACCATAGGA
>NZ_SPPZ01000307.1 GCF_004570525.1 Streptococcus sp. WM07
AAAGCGCCAGATCCTAAATCTGGTGCGTCTGCCAATTCCGCCAAACCCGCATATGACCCGTGCTGGGCTCGAACCAGCGACCCATTGATTAAAAGTCAATTGCTCTACCAACTGAGCTAACGAGTCTCTCCCCTAGTCTCCAATACTGGTTCATAGGTGACAAGCTTACACTTGCCTTAGTTATATATTCAAAATGTACACTGTACATCTTTGACGCAAACTTTCGTTTGCTTTATTTTATACATTCAAAATGTACACTGTACATTTTGAACGGTCCCGACGGGAATCGAACCCGCGATCTTCGCCGTGACAGGGCGACGTGATAACC
>NZ_SPPZ01000308.1 GCF_004570525.1 Streptococcus sp. WM07
GCAGCTAAGGCTCAAGTTGATGCAGAAGCAGAAAAAGCTAAAGCTGCAGTAGATGCAGCAACAACAGATGCAGGAGTTGAAGAAGCTAAAACTGCAGGTGTTGACACTGTTAAAGCTATTAACCCAGATGCAGTTGCTAAGCCTGAAGCTAAGAAAGCCATCGATGAAGCAGCTAACGCTAAGAAGGCAGAATTGGATGCTCGTACTGACTTAACAGACGAGGAGAAAACAGTTGCCAAAGCTCAAGTCGATGCAGAAGCGGCAAAAGCTAAATCTGCAATTGATCAAGCAACAACGAATGCAGGGGTAGATTCTGCTAAGAATACT
>NZ_SPPZ01000309.1 GCF_004570525.1 Streptococcus sp. WM07
AATCATTGAATGACGTCATTGATCAGTTGCAAGAAGTTATCCAAAGCTTATCAACTACTCGCTTACGATCGATTGTCCATAGAGAATGGATATCTGCTAATTTTGATTCTGAATGAGTATTAAAAGCAATCTGCTTATAATCTTGGAGTTTTGTCAATATACTCTGTTATTGGGCGCTTACACAAGACTTTGGAGACTGTTTATCCCAAATTATTCATACCTCAGAAGAATCTGTGTAAATGCCTAAAAAATCATCAGAAACAACCAATAACCAATTGGAATTTCTGATGATTTTTATTATTCACCAAATTGTTCTAGGGATAAAA
>NZ_SPPZ01000030.1 GCF_004570525.1 Streptococcus sp. WM07
CAACTTAATCATTCTATCAAAACTTCATTTGCTTGTCAACACTTTTTGTTAACTTTTTTGAAGTTTTTTTGAATTCGTTCGTTTCACCCGAACTTTTATCATTCATCTGTCCCGTTTAAGGAACTCTCCCTTCAGGACTTTATTAGTATACAACACTCTTACTTACTTGGCAACACTTTTTTTAAAATTTTTTTAAAAAAATTCTCAGAGAAAAGATCCTCTGAGATTTTTTTACTTATGACTGACTTTTTTAGTGATAAAATCCCCCACAAATTGAATCGTAAAAATCAGAATAATAATTAAAACTGTGGCTAGGATGGTCACATCATGGTTATAGCGATTATATCCATAAGCGATAGCAACATTTCCTAGTCCCCCAGCTCCAACAGCTCCAGCCATAGCAGTCTCACCTACTAAGGAGATTAGAGTTACTGTTGTAACTCGAATAAGGTCCGGCAGTCCTTCGCTCAGATAAACACCAATAATATCTTTAGTCGTCGCTCCACTAGCTTGAGCCGCTTCAATAACTCCGGAATCCAACTCCGCTAAAACAACTTGTACTTGACGAGCAAAAAAAGCATAGACGGCAAATGATAGCGGCACAAGTGCAGCATTAGGACCAATACTCGTTCCGACTAAAGTCTGAGCTAACGGTGAAAGAACCGCTAATAAAATGATAAAGGGAATAGCTCGAAAGATCGAAGTTACTTTATCTAAGGTCCAATAGACCCATTTATTGGCTAAAACACCACCTGGAGCGGTCAAAACAAGTAGCAAGCCAGTGACAAGACCCAAAAATCCACCAATTAAGAAGGCATAAAAGGTCATATAGAGAGTCAAATAAATCGCAGTCCCCCAGCCGGCTTGTCCTGACCATCCCATTTTATAAACATTTGGTAAGTAAGTTTCAATAAAATTCATCTTAACGTCCTTCCTTCAGAATTTTAACCCCAACTCCAGATTGCTTCAATCCTTCGTGTGCCTTAGCCAGATTCTCTGTTGAACCAGAAAGAATCACAATCAACTCACCAACCGGCGTATGGTCTAAAATTTCAATATTCCCAAATAAAATATTGGCTGCAACCTCATAGTGCTTAGAGAGGTCATGAATAATAGCTTGATCAGTAACACTACCAGAAAATTTCAAATGTACCAGTTCTTGCCCCGTAGGCAGATGAAGGACACTTTCCTGTTGATAAATTTTCCGTAAAGCTTCATCAATTCCAGTCGCTGTCTCCATGAAATCCTTGGTCAACTCATTTTTAGGATTACTAAAGATATCAAGAACGCTTCCCTCTTCAATCAAACGACCATCTTGCATCACGGCTACACGATTGGCAATATCTTTTACAATCTGCATCTCATGAGTAATCATAATAATGGTTAAGCCTAATCGCTCATTTAATTCCTGAAGCAAATTCAGAATTTGCTTAGTTGTTTTAGGATCCAAGGCTGATGTAGACTCATCTGAAATTAAAATCTTTGGATCATTAGCCAAGGCACGCGCAATAGCCACACGTTGTTTTTGTCCCCCTGACAACTGAGACGGATAATTCTCCGCTCGATCAGCTAAACCAACTAACTCCAATAATTCTTGAACTTTTTGAGCCCGTTGCTCCTTGCTCAAACCAGAATGCTTCAGAGCAAAGTCCACATTTTCAGCTGCTGTCTTTTGGCTCATTAAATTGAAATGTTGGAAAATCATTCCAATTTCCCGACGTTTTTCCCGAAGTGTTTGGGAACTTAGTTGAATCTTCCCATGATCAAAAAAGACTTCGTTATCAACAATCAAACGCCCTTCTGTTGGAGTTTGCAAAAGATTAATAACCCGCACCAAGGTAGACTTCCCTGCTCCAGAGTACCCTACAATTCCATAGATATCTCCCTGTTGAATGGACAGACTAACATCGTCAACAGCTGTAATCACTTTATTTTTCTGGGTAAAGCGAACCCCCATATGTTCCAGTTTAATGATCGCTTCTGACATGATTTTCTCCTATATTTAGTAGCAGAGAAAAGAGTGGGCTTTCTTCCAAACCCACTCCTCTTGCTTGATTTGCATACAGTGTCTGGTTTACCAAACTGGTTGATCCAAACCTTCTGAGGTTTCTTCGATGACTTTTTTCACATCATCCGTGTGGTAGGCTTTGATTAACTTCTTCAAAGCATCTGCTTTATCGGATTTTTCCCAGTCGCTCTTAGCAGCAAGAATATTGTACCATTGTTGTGAGTTCTCATCTGCAACTTCAACAAAGAGGGCTTTCTTAAAGTCAAGTCCTGCTTCAGATACAAAGGTATTGTTAACAACTGCTGCATCTGCTGAATCTAAAGAACGAGCTGTTTGACTAGCATCCAATTCTTTGATGTCCAATTTCTTTGGATTTTCTTTGACATTCGCAATCGTTGCCAACTCTTTACCGGAAACATCCAATTTAATCAAACCAGCTGATTGAAGAAGGTAGAGGGCACGGCTCTCGTTTGTAGCATCATTCGGAACTGTGATTGTTGCACCATCGGGAATTTGATCTACACTAGTGTAACGATTTTTACCGTCCTTTGTTCCTGAGTAAAGACGAATTGGGGAAATGATAGTATCCGCAATGGCTACCAAGTCTCCTTTATTTTCTTCATTCCAGTTATCTAAGAAGTTATAATGTTGAAAAGCATTGAGATCAACATCCCCGTTAGCAGTGGCGATATTTGGCTGTGAATAATCCGTAAACTCTGTATACTCCAGCTTCACCCCTTCTTTTTCCAATAGCTCTTCAATTTTTTCCCAACGTTTTTCTTCAGAATCACTTTTAGCCATGAGCCCTACACGAAGAGTATTATTGTCGGAAGAGGAACCGCCCGTGTTCACACAGGCTGCAAGCGTTAGCCCTGCTAAGGTTGTCAAACCTACTACTTTCAAAATTGATTTCAATTTCATAATTAAACTCCTTTATTGTTCTTGATAATAGAATAACAAACCTCCTTCTAGCTGCCTAGTATGGGTTTTTTATCCGCATCATAAAAAATCTTTATCAATCCCTAAATGATACTGGAACAGCAGAAAACAAAAAGGCTGGGTAGAAATCCCAACCTTCTATTCGATTACCAAACAGGCTGATCCAAACCACCTGAAGATTCTTCAATCACTTTTTTCACCTCGTCAGTATGGTAAGCCTTAATCAATTTTTTCAATGCATCAGCTTTTGGAGATTTTTCCCAATCTTCCTTAGCCGCCAAGAAATTGTACCATTGTTTGGAGTTTTCATCTGGTACTTCAACAAAAATCGCCTTTTTAAAATCAATCCCTGCTTCTTGAACAAAATCATTATTAACAATAGCTGCATCGACGGATCCTAAGGAACGAGCCGTTTGACTGGCATCTAGCTCTTTAATGCTAAGATTCTTTGGATTTTCTTTAATATTGGAGATAGCTGCAAAAGTGTCACCAGAAACATCCAGCTTCAATAAACCTGCTGATTGAAGAAGATAGAGTGCCCGACTTTCATTCACAGGATCGTTTGGAATGGCGATAGTGCCGCCATCTGGAATTTGATCAACACTTGTATAGCGCTCAGACCCATCTTTAGTACCCGAATAAAGACGGAAAGCTGTGAAGTAAGTATCCGCAATCGGAACAAGAGTCCCATTATTTTCCTCATTCCAATTATTCAAGAAATTGTAATGCTGGAAGGCATTAACGTCCACTTCTCCATTTGCGGTTGCCTTATTAGGTTGGGAGTAATCCGTAAACTCTGTATACTCCAAACGAACCCCTTCATCTTTAAGTAGTTCTTCAATTTTATCCCAGCGAGCTTCCTCCGTATCACTTTTAGCCATTAACCCCACACGAATCGTGTTGGCATTCTCTTTTGCATCACTTGATGGAGCACAAGCCGCCAAGGCGAAAGCAGCTAATGATGTTAGTCCTACAATTTTCAATACCGATTTCAATTTCATAAGCAAACTCCTTTTCTTTTTCTTAAGAGTAGAATAACAGAAGCTGACTCCTTCGACTAGTATTGTTTTTTTATGCTGATTATCAAAATACTTTATCAGGTAAAATCAAAAGGGTCCTAAAAAAGTAGCTCCCAAGGAACTACTTTTTAGATTATTTCAAGTCTTCAGCCGTTGGGGCAAAGTCGCCACCAAAGAATTCTTTAGAAAGTTTCTCAAGAGTACCATCAGCTTGAAGCTCTTTGATACGTCCATCGACAAATTCTTTCAAGCTATCTTGACCTTTAGCAAAAATTGGATAAACAAATGGCTGAGCTGTATCTGGCAATTCAATAATTTTCAGATTGTTCAAGCCCTGATTCTTGATGATTGTTTCAACAGAGATACGGTCAAAAATCTTGTAGTCTGCTTGACCGTCATTCAAACGTGTCATGATTTGTTGGAAGTCAGCTTTTGTATAAGAAAGCTCGGTTGGATTATCAGCATGTTCCTTGTTCCATTCTTCCAATTGGGCAGCAGAGTTCGTTCCTTGAACAACCTCCGTTTTCTTACCACCAAGATCATCCATAGACTTGATGCTGTCGTCATCCTTTTGGACAACTAAAACATTGGGATTCTTAGCTACTGGATAAGCATAGAGGTATTTACCTGCACGCTCCTCTGTATAAGAAATGTTGTTAACAGCCATTTGGTAACGATCACTATCCAAACCTGCGAAGATACTTGACCATTCTGTTTTTTCAAATTCAAGGGAATACTTATCTGAATCTTTGAAAATTGCTTTTACAACTTCAATCTCGTAACCTGTCAACTCCCCTTTTTCATCTTCATAGTTAAATGGTTTTGGTGAGGCATTAGTTGCTACACGTACAACTTCCTTGCCAGAAGCTTCAGAAGAGTCTGAGGCATTATTGGAGCAAGCTGCAATCACGAGAGCAGATACAGCAACAAGGGCAAGAGAAATGACTTTTTTCATTTTCATGAAAAACCTCCTTTTAGTTTCTACTTAAGATAGTAACAAAAAAGAAAGAAAAATTCTACTAGCTAGTATTAAGAAACACAAAAAAGACCGAAAACGTTCTCTTTCGGTCTTTTTTATGTTTCTAGAATCCGTCTACATTTGTGTAAACTTTTTGAACATCTTCATCATCTTCCAAGACATCCACGAGTTTTTCAAAGACAGTGAGGTCATCCCCCTCCAATTGCACTTCCGATTGAGGAATCATTTCCAATTCTGTGATCTGGAACTCTTCAATTCCCTCTCCACGAAGAGCCTCTACAGCTTTGTGCAAATCCGTTGGTGCTGTATACACCGTGATGCTTCCTTCTTCTGCTTCTACATCATCAACATCAACATCCGCTTCCAGAAGTAATTCAAAAATAGCATCTGCATCGTCACCTGCAAAAACAATCACACCCTTGTTATCAAACATGTAGGAAACCGAACCACTCGCACCCATGTTTCCACCATTCTTACCAAAGGCTGCACGAATATTGGCTGCAGTCCGATTCACGTTGGAAGTAAGAGTATCGACAATCAACATTGAACCATTTGGTCCAAAGCCTTCATATCGACCTTCAGTAAAGGTTTCGTCTGTATTTCCCTTGGCCTTATCAATAGCCTTATCAATAACGTGTTTAGGAACCTGCGCTTGCTTAGCTCGATCCACAACAAACTTAAGAGCTGCATTCAACTCAGGATCTGGTTCCCCTTTTTTAGCTGCTACATAAATTTCAACTCCAAATTTTGCATAAACTTTAGAGTTAGCACCATCTTTAGCTGTCTTTTTTGCCACAATATTGGCCCATTTACGTCCCATGTTCTTCTCCTTTAATTACTGCATTCACGCGTTATTATATCACTTTCCAAAAGCTGACGCAAAAAAGAATTTACTCTCCACCCCATTGAATCGGAATCCGTCCAAAATTTTGCTCTTCAATGCTCTCTTGACCTAGGCTATAAATCTTATCAGCCTTCTGCGTCAGAACATCCCAAGGCTCCGCTCCAATCCGTGTTACTAGCTTGATTTGTTTCTTCAAAAGCGCTAGGTGCTGACGCCCCCGCTCCGAAAAACCTAGTACATGCAAGGATTCCGGCAAGGAAGTCTCCTTAGCCCCTACCAGAATATAAGTTAAGACACGTCTCACCCGTGCTTTGGTAAAACGCTTGGTCGCCACCGCTGCAACCAGTTCCTCTACCGAATTGACCCGATCAATCGCCTGAAGTAAGCGCTGCGCTAATTCTTCATTAACTTGATAAATCTCTTGTAGATTAGGATAACTAAGAATCTGATAACGCAACAGGGGCCAGTACAAAGACCAATCTTGCTGCGGAGCTTGGGTTAAAAGATTCGCTACGGGGCTATGCCGCTTGATAAATTCCAAATCTCCCCGATGATGACGCAGAGCGGTAGCAGATGCATAACTCTGATTCTTATCCAATGAATGAAAACCAGCTCCCTGGCGTTGGACAGCCTTTAGAGTTAGATTAGTATCCGCAACAGCCTTGGTATAGGCCAAGCCTAAAATATGATTAGGTTTTTGTCCGCTAAAGGTTAGGCCCACAAATTTCTCCCAAGTGGCTTGGCTCTTCTGAGGATAAGATAAGAATGATGGAAGTTGATCCATATACCTGCTCATCTTCTCAGCTTGACTCCTATAAACCTCTAATAACTGATTGTAATCATGGACTTCTTCACTTCCAAAAACAAGCTCCTCTACCCCAGCTCTCGCCAAGATTGCAACCGCTCCAGTTGCAAAAAAATCGGCAGCTTGAACACTGACTAGAAAGGGAAGCTCTAAAACTAGATCCGCTCCCTGAGACAAAGCCATCTGTGCCCGAACCCATTTATCCACAAAAGCCGGCTCGCCTCTCTGGACAAAATTACCAGACATAGCCACAATTTTGAGACCTTCCATTTGATCCAAGAGGTAACGATGGCCATTATGAAAAGGGTTAAACTCTGCAATGACTCCGCTTATTTTCATGGTTTTTCCGCTACAAAGAACCAACGCAGACTTTTTTCATCTGGAGCTTGATTGGTGAAATCTGCAAACATCTGGATATTGGTAAAACCAGCTTGTTCCAACAAAATCTCATAGGTTAGACGTTCATAAGTTCTTTCTTCATGGACTTCATCCTTGCGTACAAAACGACCATCTTCTTCTTGCAAAAAGAAGGTCAATTCATGAACGATCGAATAAGGTGGCTCATCCGGATAGGAATCCCAAACAAAGGCAAAATCTTCTGCATTCTCATGGTAACTATAACCCGGATAGACTTCTTCCATTTGATAAATCGAATGAACATCAAACAGAAAGCGACCACCAGATTTTAGGACCTGGAAAACCTGCTGGAAAGCATCTCCAACTTCAACTTCATCTTCTAAATAGCAGATAGAATCCGAATAGCAAGTCACAGCATCCACAGCATCCACAGCAGGTAATGCCAACATATTCCCTTGGATAAACTCAATATTTCGGCCGGCTTCCTGAGCTCGTTTCTGTGCTAAATCCACCATCTCTGGACTTAGATCTAGGCCTTTTACTCGGTAACCAGCTTGGTCGAGTTTCAGAGATAGAATACCTGTCCCACAGGCCAACTCCAAAATATCTGTTGTATCTGGGGTAAGATGGTCTTGCGTAAAGGCTAGCCACTGGTCATAAAGTTGATCATCCATAATGGAATCATACACACGCGCAAATGTTTCGTAAGTTGTCATCCGATACCTCTATATTCGAAAAAGAGGACACTTAGAAATCCAGGTAAATAGCTACTTGGATTCCTCAAACACTGTCCTCCTTTATATTCTTTAATCTACATAGCTAGAAATGTCAACCATTTCCGCTTCATGCCAAAGTTTCTCCAAATTGTAATCATTGCGAACTTCCTCTGAAAAGACATGGAACACTACTGCCCCCAAATCCAAGAGAACCCAGCCACTGGCCACGTTCCCCTCCAGAGGACCGACTTCTAAGCCAGCTTCTTGAGCCTTTTCACGGACATTATCAGCAATCGCTTCCAATTGACGGCTATTCATCGAGCTGGCAATAACAAAATAGTCTGTTACACTCGTCAACTCTTGAACATCTAAGGCAACCAGATCTTCAGCCCGCTTTTCATCCGCAGCTTTAACAACAAGTTCTAATAATTGATTTCCTTCCATTGTTTACCTCTCTAAAAAGTGTCTGTATGCATTATAGGTTTCGATGGTTTGCGGATAAATAGGAATTCGTTTCTTGGCTAGAAAAGAAAGAGTTTCCGCTGTTTCATAAGCGACTCCCTCTTCTAAAGAAGAAAAAGCTATCCGTCTGGCCTCCTCAACGCCAGGAAAATCTCTCCCTTCCTCGATGTAATCAGCCACATAGAGAATCATATCCAAGGGCGACATGTCCGCTTTCCCAATCGTATGCACTCGAATGGCTTCTAGGATTTCGACATCCTCCAGTCCCAGCTCCTCTTGAATGGCATAAATTCCCAGATAGCCATGCCAAAGGTTATTCCCCCATTGCAGCAAGTCTGGATTTAAGTCCCGTTCTCTGATCAATTTCTGAAAATAGCTATCTGGCTTTTCCTTAGCATAGTCATGAAGCAGACCTGCTAAACCAGCCTTGATAGGATCGTAACCATGGGTTTCCGCCAATTGTATCGCAGCTTTTTCCACATTCAAAACATGCTGATACCGATGCGGGCTCAAAGTCTGACCTAAACACTCCAATAAAGAATCCCTATCAAAGGGGAGATATAAGGAATAGGTCATTTGTATAAGCCCTCACGTTTAATATAGTTCCAAACCAGTTCCGGTAACAAAAAATTAGGTTCACGGCCGGCTGCAATAAAATCACGGACCATGCTAGAGGAAATATCCATTAGCGGTACATCTACCCAGATTACAGGATAAGAGGTCCCTGCCTTATATTTAGGGCGTTGAACACCTACAAACTGTACCAATTCTAAAAGTTCATCAATTCGGTGCCATTTAGGAAGATATTCCACCATATCCGCCCCAATAATAAAGTAGTAATCCGTATCAGGATTCGCCTCCGTGAGCATTTTCATACTATCATAGGTATAACTAATCCCCTGGCGTTCTAATTCTAAACGCTCAATCCCCAAACCTTCTTTTCCATTCAAAGCCAACTCTAACATCATCAGACGGTGGTGCTGGTCAATTGTTTCTTTTTTATCCTTATGAGGGGGAATAAACTCTGGCATGAGCAAGACCTGGTCCAAACTCAATTGCTGCCGCACCTGATCCGCTACTAACAGGTGAGCATTATGGACAGGATTGAAATTCCCTCCCAAGATCCCGACTTGTTTGCGTTTCTTCTCTGGTAAATCCGGTTGCAGAGCAACTTTCGTAAAAGGTGTGACTAGTTCAAGTGCCATCGTTTCTCCTTCTTAAACTCAATAATCCTCAAAGTCTGAGCTTGTCAAATCTCTTTGATGAAATCTATCCATAGTGTAGCCTGTAGATTCACAAGCAGGCTTCCATGTCAGCTCTTTGAAATTTCCCGAGTATGTTGATTTTAAAGTTCGTTCGGTATTATACCTCACGAACTTTAATGGACAATTTGCGATTTTCTTTTTTGGCAGAAGGTTTGAAGAGAATCAATATCCGACCAATTTTTTGGACTGTATCCAGACCAATTTCTTCCTCTAGAGTTTCTGCAACATCATGAATATTTTCATCTGTATTTTGCAATAGTGTAATTTTAATCAATTCACGCGCATCCAAGGCCTTCCGGATACTGGTTTTGATTTCATCATTCAAACCATTTTTTCCAATCTGAATAATGGGTTTCATATGATGGGCTTCAGCCTTTAAAAAAGCTCTTTGTTTGCTTGTTAGTGACATAATTCTCCTTATACTTTTGACTGTGTCTAGCCTTTTTTAAATCGAACCACGATTAAATAATCGCTGGACGAACCAGAACTGTAACTCCTTCAGGTGCCCAGGCAACCAAGCGAGCAGCTTGAGGGATACGAACCCATCCCAAACCTGAAAAGACGACATCACTTTTCTCAGTGATGGTCAAGTTATGAGGGACTAGCCTTGGGAAACTGTCTAACTTTTTCTTCCTTGGTGGTTGCAACAAGTCTCCAACATGTTTGTCGTAAAAAGCATCTGCCCCAGCTAGTTTGGTTCGATGGATGGTCAGTTCATTCTCAAAATAAGCTGTAAAGCCTTGCCGGTCACCGGCTTCAAAATCCAAGCGCGCTAAACCGCCAAAGAAGAGGGTTTGCTCTGGATTAAGTTGGTAGGTTTTAGGTTTTAGCTCTTTTTTCGGACTGACTAATTTCAGATCCTTGCCTTCTAAGTAATGAGCCATCTGGTAACGATGGATAATTCCTGGGGTATCATAGATAAAACGACCATCTTCTAAGGGAATCTCAATTTTATCCAGAGTCGTCCCTGGGAACCGACTGGTTGTAATCACATTCCTATCCCCTGATAATTCCTGAATAATGGCATTAATCAGAGTAGACTTGCCTACATTAGTAACTCCTACCACATAGACATCACGCCCTTTACGGTAGCGATCAATTTTTTCAATTAAATCTTTGATGGCTTCCTTGTTTTGTGCACTGGTTAATTGGACATCCACCGGTCGTAGACCTTCTTCATGAGCTCGTTCAGTCAACCAGCGCAATAATTTTTTATCCTTGACGGATTTTGGCAGAATGTCCTTTTTATTCCCGACAAGAAGGACATCGTTCCCGGAAACAAAACGTGACAAACCAGGAATCACCGAACCGTTAAAGTCAAAAATATCGATAACATTGACCACCAAAGCATCGCTATCCCCGACCTCGTGAAGAAGGCGCAGGAAGTCTTCGTCTGTCATCTCCACATCACTAATTTCATTGTAATGGCGAAGACGGAAACAACGTTGGCAGTAGAGTTCTCCCGTTTCCAGTCCTTTTTCTAAAGCTGCTGGTGGAGTATAGCCCGCCTTCTCTTTTTGATTTGTTTGAATTTCAGCACCGCAACCGATACAAAATAATGTTTCTTGCATTTACAATCCTTTATGAAATTTCATAGGGCCGTACTTGGCTTCCAATTTTTTAAGAACCCATCGTTCCCTAGCTCGGTTAAACTTCGTATTAATGGAATCATGTTGGACCAAGGGTTTAACTAGAATCGACCGAATTCCAGCTCGATGAGCTGCCCGAATATCCGTCATCAATTGATCCCCGACCATAACAACCTTAGACCGTTCAACTTGTAACTTGGCTAAAGCTCGATTAATTCCAAAACTAAAGGGTTTTAGAGCCCAATAAACAAAGCCAATTCCGAATTTCTCAACCGCTCGCGTAACCCGCTTCTTGGTATTATTGGAGACCACCATAATCTGAATGTTCGCATCCTGTACTTGATGCAACCAATTCTTCATCTCCGGTGTCCCGTCTGGGTTGTTCCAAGCAATCAAGGTATTATCCAAATCAACCAAGACTGCCTCAATCCCTAGCTTTTTTAAATCTTCTACTGCGATATCATAGACCGCTTCTACCGTGTAATCCGGCTTATATTGCTCAATTGACACAAGCTACTCCATTTTCCACTGTACTAGTTTCCATTATACCATATCCCCTTCTTTTGCTTCAAAAGGAAAACCAAGCCGATGGTAGGCATTCCATAAGGCACGACCCGCAACCACAAAGGCAATAAGATCAGCTAGGGGCATCGCATAGGCTAATCCCACAACCCCGAAAAAGCGTGGCATCACCAATAGAAAGGGCAAAATAAGTCCTAATTGCTTGAGCAGGGAAATCTTTGCTCCCATCTTAGCCTGACCGATGGCTGGAAAATAAGTTGCTGAAAAAATTTGCACCCCATTTACAAAAGAGAAGAGGAAGAAGGCCCGTAGATAGGCAATCCCAAATTCAAAATACGCATCACTTCCCGATCCAAACAAGGACAAGAATTCATAAGGAAAACCTTCAAAAGCAATCCAAGTTCCAAAGCCAATTACAGATACCCAAACAATGGCAATACGAATGGTTTCCCGCACTCGCTCCCAATTCTCAGCTCCATAATTGAAACTTAATATCGGCTGAGAACCTTGAACAATCCCGATAATCAAGGAAATCATAATAACGTTAATCTTAGCTACAATCCCAGCTACCGCTATAGGAATATCACTCCCATAAACCGAAGTTTCACCATAAAAACGAAGTGACTGATTGGTCACAATCTGCACTAATAAATTAGACGATTGAAAGATGAAAGAGGCCATCCCTAAAGAAGCAAAGGAGCGAACCAAGCTTCCTTGCAAACGAAAGTCCTCCCGTTGGATCTGCACACTCTTAAAGCGAGGGAGGTAGAGAGCTAAAATCAGGGCTGAAACAGATTGACCCAGTACCGTTGCCCAAGCAGCTCCAGCCATCCCCCAACCAAAACTAAAAATAAACAGGGGATCCAGTAAGGTATTCACCACTGCTCCTGAAATAATCGCCACCATCGAATAAGTAGACGAACCATCAGCACGAACTAATGGGTTAGCCCCAATGGAAAAGAGCAGAAAAGGAACACCCCAAATCGACACACTGGTATAGGTCAGGGCCAAATCATAGATACTTTCCGTCGCCCCAAAAAGGGTTAAAAGTGGGCCTAAAAAAATTTGCAATAGCAAACACAGGAATAGTCCCACTACCGCAAGAGTTGCAAAGGCATTCCCCATGACTTTCTTGGCTAAAGCATTGTTTCCACGCCCTAACTCCAAGTTAAAACGAGCAGCAGCCCCGAGTCCAAGCATCAAGCCCAAAGCTAAGCACAGGGTTGTTAAAGGAAAAGCTACATTGGTTGCTGCATTCCCCAAATAACCGATTCCCTGACCAATAAAAATCTGATCCACGATATTGTAAAGAGCATTGACAACATTGGCAATGACCGCCGGTATAGCCAATTGCCGTAAGAGAGACAAAATGGATGCTGTCCCTAATTTATTCTGTTCCACAGAGACTCCTTTCATAAACATTTCCAAAACCAAGAGAAAGGCCGGGACACACTACAAACAGGTGTCTCGACCTTTCCAGTACTCCTTAAATTTCAAAATCTAGCATGACCAAACCTCATTGCTGAACCGTCATTCAATCTTCATCGAACTTGCTCATTATCTTCCTGAACGGTCACAAAGATTCTGATTCTAAAGATAACGAGTAGCAAGCATTAGTCCTCTAAGAGTTTTTGCAATTCTTCTTTGAGAAGAGCTTGAGCCACTTGTGGATTAGCTTGACCTTTGGTTGCCTTCATCAAGAACCCTGTAAAGGCCTTGTCTGCATTACGTTTTCCAGACTTGAAGTCTGCCACCGCAGCAGGCTGTTCTGCAAACACTTGATGAATGATTGGAACCAAGACTGCTGGATCCGAAATTTGAACCAAACCTGCTTGCTCAACATATTCGCGCGCTGAACCGCCATTTTTCGCAAGATGCACAAAAACTTTTTTAGCAATTTTAGACGAAATCGTTGCATCTGCAATCAAACCAATCATCTCCACCAAATTCTCTGGTGTCAAAGCAATTTGTTCTAAGCTTTGGCTATTGGTATTAAGGTATTGAGCCACTTCTCCCTGTAACCAGTTGGAGACTTGTTTAGCATCTCCTCCAAGAGCCACTGCCGCTTCAAAGAAATCTGATTGGAACTTGTTCGCAGTCAATTGACGAGCATCGTACTCACTCAAACCAAACTCTTCACGGTACCGTTGACGACGTTCCTTCGGAAATGCTGGTAATTCTTGACGAACTGCTTCAATCCAAGCATCGTCCAACTGAACCCGCGGAAGATCTGGTTCTGGGAAATAACGGTAGTCGGCTGCTCCTTCCTTCACACGCATAAGGATCGTTTCACCGGTTGCCTCATCGTAACGACGGGTTTCTTGACGGATGACACCACCAGATCGTAAAATTTCAGCCTGCCGTTTGATTTCATACTCCAACCCTTTACGTACATAGTTAAAGGAGTTGAGGTTTTTTAATTCTGTTTTGGTTCCAAAAGCTTCTTGACCATAAGGACGAAGCGAAATATTTGCATCAACCCGCATGGAGCCTTCTTCCATCTTGACATCAGAAATCCCCGTATACTGAATGATTTCCTTGAGAGCTGTCAAATAAGCATAGGCTTCTTCTGGACTGCGCATATCTGCTTCCGAAACAATCTCAATCAAAGGCACCCCTTGGCGGTTCAAATCCACATAAGAATAGCCATCGGTTCCATGAGTGTTTTTCCCAGCATCTTCTTCCAAATGAGCCCGTTCTACACGGATTTTTTTGGTCGTTCCATCCCCTAATTCAATATCGATCCAACCATTGTAGCCAATCGGCTCATCAAATTGAGAGATTTGATAAGCTTTGGGATTATCAGGATAGAAATAGTTTTTACGGTCAAAGTGCATATCCCGATGCAAATCCATATTAAGAGCTAGAGAGGCTTTAATTCCAGCATCCACTACCCCTTTATTTAAGACGGGTAAGACTCCTGGAAAAGCCCAGTCAATAATATTAGTATTCGCATTTGGATCCTCACCAAAATGCGCAGGAGCTGGTGAAAAAATCTTGGAAGCTGTTTTCAACTCCACGTGGACTTCCAATCCAATAATGGTTTCAAAATTCATTACTTAACTCCTCCGAAAATCGCTGGTTTTTCTAGATGGTAGCTAGTTGCTGCCTCAAAAGCTGCAGCAGCCTGATACAAGGTTTCTTCTTGGAAATGATTGGCAATCAACTGCAAACCAACTGGTAAACCATCCGCAAATCCAGCTGGTAGAGACATGCCTGGTAGACCCGCCAAGTTTACCGGAATGGTCAAAAGATCCGCTAAATACATAGAAACTGGATCCTCAATCCGGCTTCCCAAATCAAAGGCAACCGTTGGAGAAGCTGGTCCCATAATCAAATCATAACCTTCAAAAACCTTACGGAAATCTTCCATAATCAAGGTCCGTACCTGCCCAGCTTTTTTGAAATAGGCATCATAATAACCAGATGATAGACTGAAGTTCCCCAACATAATCCGGCGTTTAACCTCATCCCCAAATCCTTGACTCCGTGTCTTCACATAGACATCCTCAAGATTTTCGATATCTTCCGCTCTAAATCCATAACGAATACCGTCAAAACGTTGAAGATTAGATGCGGCTTCTGAAGAGGCAATGATATAATAAACGGCTACACCATAGCGACTATGGGGGAGACTAACTTCTTCCACACGCGCACCGAGCTCTTCAAATTTCTTAGCAGCCGCCAAGATTTGCTCCTTAACTGCCGCATCAATCCCTTCACCCATATACTCTTTAGGGAGAGCGATTCTCATACCTGTCAGATCCTGACCAATCTTACTAGTAAAATCAGGTACAGAAACCGGTGCAGAAGTCGCATCACGATTGTCATGTCCTGACAAAGCTCCAAGCAAGTGAGCATTTTCTCGAACTGTTGGCGCAAATGGACCAATTTGATCCAAGGAAGATGCAAAGGCAATCAAACCAAAACGTGAAATTCGACCATAAGTCGGCTTCATCCCCACGATTCCATTAAAAGCCGCCGGTTGACGAATGGAGCCTCCTGTATCTGATCCCAAGGACAGACGAACTTGACCACCCGCCACAGCTGAGGCAGAACCTCCAGAGGAACCTCCTGGAACCTTACTTTGATTCCAAGCATTCTTACTTGGTTTAAAATAAGATGTCTCATTGGAACCACCCATGGCAAATTCATCCATGTTAGTTTTCCCAATCACAATCATCTCCTTATTATAGAGATTTTCAACACTAGTCGCGTCAAAAATAGGCTTGTAATTGTAGAGCATTTTTGATGCTGCCGTTGTTAAAATTCCTTTAGTAGAGATATTATCCTTAACCGCTACCGGAATCCCACTCAAGACATTATCAACATCCACTCCTTTAGCATCTAGAGCCCGAGCCTTTTCTAAAGCCCCCTCTTCATTTATGGTAATGAAATTTCCCAGTGCGGCTTCCCGCTCTTGAATATCTGCCAAGGATTCCTTGGTCAATTCTTCAACTGAGATTTCTTTTTTTACCAAGAGTTCATGCAGTTGATCGATTGTTTGTTCTTGCAGTCTCATTAATTGCTGCCTCCCTCTTCGAAAATGGCTGGAACTTTGATAAAGCCCTTGTTCTTTTCAGGTACATTTTCAAATAATTCTTCTCGATTCCAACCCGCTTGTGCTTGGTCTTCTCGAAGAACATTAACCTGAGTCACTACAGAGGAGGTTACCGCCACCCCTTCTGTATCCAATTCATTTAACATTTCAACCATATCGACAATCTTGGTCAGATCCGTCGCAAACTTCTCTGTCTCTTCAGCAGTGAAGGCTAGTTTTGATAGATTGGCCACATGAGCCACTTCTTGATGTGAAATCTTCATTCTGTCTCCTTTAAGGTTCCATGTAAATCTTCCTTATTTTACCACATTTCAGGCGTGAAAAATAGGGAGTGGAACAGAGGCTTGGTAAAAAATCCCAGCCTTCTCTTGTTATATCGTAAAAACGCTTTGATACAGGGATTGATTGGGGCAAACAACAATTCTGTTGTATGAATGTAGAGCATTGAATTTGCAAAACCAATTCCAATTGTTCGTATTTGAATGGTACTTCACAAAATAGTTATTCAATTCTATATAAAACTGAATCGTGAGGGGAACCCCAACGAAAATTTTGAGGCTGGAATAATTTCCAGCCTCAAGTCAAAACTCTAATTCTTCGGATGAAATCAACTTAGCCCCTAAAACATCTTTCATATGCTCTAATGCAAATTGATGTTGGGCTTCTGTGATACTGGCTACTGCGTCTGTAACGACTTCAATTTTATAACCATTCTGATAGGCATCAATAGCCGTATGAAGAACACAAATATCTGTGAGTACTCCCGTCAATACCAAGGTATCAACCTTTCGCTCCCTTAAATAGATATCCAGCATAGTTCCTGCAAAGGCAGAATAATAGTGTTTATCCATCCAGTAAACACGATTCGATTCTTGGTGCTCTTCAAAAAATTCTTTAGAGGGGCCATATAGATAACGTCCGTCAGTCCCACTAATATTATGAGGTGGGAAAAGTTGAGTCTCTGGATGGTAAAGATCTCCTTCTAGATGTTCATCAATCATAAAGAAAACATAGGCTCCAGCCTCCCAAGCTTTTTGACTGACAGTTGCTATCGTTTCTGAAATGACTTGAGCCGGTTGCCCTGCCGTTAACCTTCCATCGCTTGCCACAAAATCCCTTGTATAGTCAATGGATAAAACTGCTTTTGTCATTAAAATTCTCTTTTCTTAATTTCTTCAAAAACATCCGGAATCAAGACTTTAAGATAGGTCCCCTTCATACCTAGAGAGCGACTCTCAATCACACCTGCTGATTCCAATTTACGAAGGGCATTGACAATAACACTTCGGGTAATCCCAATCCGATCAGCAACGACTGAAGCTGTTAATTGACCTTCCCTACCACCCAATTCCTCAAGAATAGCAGAAACAGCTCGTAATTCAGAATAGGATAGGGTATTCACCGCCATGCTGACCGTGGTCCTCCGACGAATGTTCTCCTCATCAATTTCCCGCTGATGATTGAGCATTTGCAAGCCCACTACGGTACTAGCAATCTCAACCAAAATCAAATCATCTTCATCAAACGGCTGATCATTCCGCCAAATAATCAAAGAACCTAGACGAATCCCTGTAATGTGGATAGGCGCAACCGTAGTCACTCCATCGGGGTGATTCTCTTTGGTCTCAACCGGATAAATCGATAAATCAGAATTGACATCTAAGTTAGCTTCTGTTTGATATACAAAACTGGCTTCTTTAGCATAGACTTCCGGCAATTTTCTGCTTTCAAAGAAAGCTTCTACCCGGTCATTATTTGTTTTATAACGCATAAAATAGCCAAGTAAATCACCTTGGCTATTAATGATACAGGAATTACAATCGATAATTTCCGACAAGCGTTGAGCAATAGATGCAAAAGGCATCTCATCATGGGATTGCTCATAAGATCCCTTCAAGATAGAAGTAATCCGTGTCGTTTTTTGCAATAACGTTGCCATAGTTCACCTCATTATTCTTTACCTATTGTATCAGAATTTTCTAAATAATGGCAACTAATAACGATATTGAGCTAAAAATCTCTCCATTTTTTCTTGAACTTGAGCAAGCTCTTCCACTCGAGGGAGGTAAACAATCCGGAAATGATCTGGCTCTTTCCAGTTAAAGCCACGTCCATGCACTAGCAAAACCTTTTCCTGCTTCAGAAAATCAAGTACAAACTGTTCATCATCATCAATCTTATACATATTCCGATCAATCTTAGGGAAAAGGTAAAGACCCGCACTCGGCTTAACTGCCGATAATCCTGGGATAGCGTTCACGGCCTCATACATAAAATTCCTTTGCTCATAGATACGTCCCCCTGGTAAGAGCAACTCATCTACAGATTGATACCCGCCTAAGGAAGTTTGCACCACCTGCTGAGCTAGGACATTGGAACACAAACGCATGTTGGCCAACATATTTAGACCTTCAATATAGCCTCGAACGTGTTTCTTCTCACCAGACAAAACCATCCAACCCACACGGAATCCTGCAATGCGATGGGACTTGGATAAGCCATTCATGCTGACACAAAATAAGTCGGGTGCCAAGCTCGCAATGGCAATATGTTCCTTCCCATCCATGACTAAGCGATCATAGATTTCATCCGCATAAATAATCAAATTGTGTTCACGAGCAATTTGAACAATATCCTCCAATACCTCCCTTGGATAGAGAGAGCCTGTAGGATTATTGGGGTTGATAACAACAATAGCCTTAGTTCGTTCGGTGATCTTAGAACGAATATCATCCATATCTGGATACCAGTTAGCTTCCTCATCACAAACATAATGAACAGGCTTGCCTCCGCCCAGACTTACTGCAGCTGTCCAAAGTGGATAATCTGGCATTGGAACCAAGACTTCATCGCCATTATCCAAAAGACCTTGCATGGACATCACAATCAGTTCGCTAACCCCATTTCCTATAAAGATGTCTTCGATATCCACATTAGGAATTCCTTTTAGCTGAGAATATTGCATAACCGCTTTGCGAGCAGAAAAAATTCCCTTGGAGTCCGAATATCCCTCACTTTGACGAGCATTGAGAATGAGATCTTGAATTACCTCATCTGGAGCTTTAAAATCAAATTCAGCTGGATTTCCTGTATTCAACCGAAGAATCTGTTCCCCATTGGCCCGCATCCGCATCGCCTCTTCTAAAACGGGCCCTCGGATGTCGTAAGCCACATGTTCTAATTTTTGCGATTTTTCAAAAAATCTCATTACTCTATCCTCCTTACTGAATCTTATTATACCTTTTTCTGAAGCAAAAAAAAATTGGAGGTTCCTAAACCTCCAATTCTTGAATCATCTTTTCCTATTTTACAGGATTTTTCTTGCGATAAGTCCGCATCCGATCCCGTAAATCAAACATTTTCCCAACAGACGGCAAACTCATGCCCTCAGTCCATTTTTCCCAAGTATTTTGTGTAATTTTAAGAATCACTAGTAATTGAGCTTCATTTAGCTCGTAATCTTTACGAAACTCTGCAATTTCATGTAAGAATTTCTCCGCCCGGTCTAAATCCTCTTTGGTCCACTCACGAGTACTCTTGCGTCCCAACCGACGCTGACGGATTTCTTCTTTTCGTTGTCGAATGTCTTCCCGTAATTTTTCCGGCTTATCCGATTCCATAAAAGCCACAATCTTTTCAATCGATTTTGGATTTGGGAAACTACGACCATATTTCCAAGAGAAATACGTATCCATAGAGACATCCATTTCTTTTGACAATTCATGAATTGAAGCCCCAATGTTTAGCCGTAACGCCTCAATATCCTTCACTAAATACTCTTTGTCTTTCTTGGCATATTCGCGATAATTCGATTCTACCATTTAGACAACCTCCCTAACCATAATGTAACTGTTTATCAGTTTAGCATATTCTAGGCACCTTTAAAAGAGTGTAGTCCTATTTTTTATACTTAACAAAAAACAAAAATAGCTGTATACTATAAGGTATGAAAGTCGAACTAAATGAATATCAAATTAGCGAATTGAAGCAAGCCCTGAAAGATAAAAAGAATGCACAGCACCATAGGAAAATTCAAGCTCTCATTCTCTACTCTGAATGTCAGAATTTAACAGCAGTAGCTAAATCAGTAGGTTTTGTTCATCAAACTGTACGAAACTTATTGAACCGTTATCTAGAAGGAGGTTTAGAGGCACTCCTTA
>NZ_SPPZ01000310.1 GCF_004570525.1 Streptococcus sp. WM07
CGCTCAAGCCAAGAAGGATGAAATTGACGCTCGCTCTGATCTAACAGACGAAGAGAAAGCAGCAGCTAAGGCTCAAGTTGATGCAGAAGCAGAAAAAGCCAAAGCTGCAGTAGATGCAGCAACAACAAATGCAGGAGTTGAAGAAGCTAAGACTGCAGGTGTTGATACTGTTAAAGCTATTAACCCAGCTGCAGTTGCTAAGCCTGAAGCGAAGAAAGCCGTCGATGAAGCCGCTCAAGCCAAGAAGGATGAAATTGACGCTCGCTCTGATCTAACAGACGAAGAGAAAGCAGCAGCTAAGGCTCAAGTTGATGCA
>NZ_SPPZ01000311.1 GCF_004570525.1 Streptococcus sp. WM07
TTGCAAATCTAGGAGACTTGCCAGCAGGTACTAAGGTAAGCTTTGAGGAACCAGTAGATACAACCACACCAGGAGATAAGCCAGCAACAGCTGTGGTAACGTATCCAGATGGTTCAACGGATAAGGTCCCAGTAACTGTTAAAGTTTCTGAACCAACCGACGCGGATAAGAACACACCAGTAGCGCAAGATCAGACCGTTAAACAAGGTGAGGAAGTAGATCCATCTAAATCTATTGCAAATCTAGGAGACTTGCCAGCAGGTACTAAGGTAAGCTTTGAGGAACCAGTAGATACAACCACACCAGGAGATAA
>NZ_SPPZ01000312.1 GCF_004570525.1 Streptococcus sp. WM07
GTGCGACTGGTGTGTTCTTATCTGCATCTGTCTGATCTTTCTCAGCTACTGGAATCTTAACTGGTACTTGATCTGTTGATCCATCTGGATACGTTACTGTTACGACTGCTTCAATAACATCTCCTGGTTTCGCATCCGCTGGAACATCTACTGTAATCGCACCTGTGTTTGGATCTACCTTAACAAGTGGGTTGTCTGACTCAAACTTAGAACCTGCTGGAAGATCACTTCCATCTTCGTTCTTAGGCGCTGGAACAGTTACTGTTTCTCCTGGCTTACCTGATGTCTCTTCAAACTTAGGATTATTCTTAC
>NZ_SPPZ01000313.1 GCF_004570525.1 Streptococcus sp. WM07
TATCCAGATGGTTCAACGGATAAGGTCCCAGTAACTGTTAAAGTTTCTGAACCAACAGATGCGGATAAGAACACACCAGTAGCACAAGATCAGACCGTTAAACAAGGTGAGGAAGTAGATCCATCTAAATCTATTGCAAATCTAGGAGACTTGCCAGCAGGTACAAAGGTAAGCTTTGAGGAACCAGTAGATACAACCACACCAGGAGATAAGCCAGCAACAGCTGTGGTAACGTATCCAGATGGTTCAACGGATAAGGTCCCAGTAACTGTTAAAGTTTCTGAACCAACAGATGCGGATAAGAACACAC
>NZ_SPPZ01000314.1 GCF_004570525.1 Streptococcus sp. WM07
GAGCCTTAGCTGCTGCTTTCTCTTCGTCTGTTAGATCAGAGCGAGCGTCAATTTCATCCTTCTTGGCTTGAGCGGCTTCATCGACGGCTTTCTTCGCTTCAGGCTTAGCAACTGCATCTGGGTTAATAGCTTTAACAGTGTCAACACCTGCAGTCTTAGCTTCTTCAACTCCTGCATTTGTTGTTGCTGCATCTACTGCAGCTTTGGCTTTTTCTGCTTCTGCATCAACTTGAGCCTTAGCTGCTGCTTTCTCTTCGTCTGTTAGATCAGAGCGAGCGTCAATTTCATCCTTCTTGGCTTGAGCG
>NZ_SPPZ01000315.1 GCF_004570525.1 Streptococcus sp. WM07
ATCGCATAAATTTATCCTAGTGAACGAGCGAGAATCTACCATACCAATCTCCATCCTGATGATTTATAAGATTAGTATAGCTAGATTTCTAGTTCGGTTAAAGATACCTTGTTATTGGGCGCTTACATTTAAAAACCTAAAATAGCAAATTTTATCTAAATAAGAACCTAAAAAAAGGGGTTCTATAATAAGTTGTGTGGAAAGCTTGCGCTCCATGCAACTTTTTTGTAATTTCCAATGCAAAAAAAAGCAATTCCTAGTAAACTGATAAGTGGAAAAACATCAGAATAGGAATTGCTTCATA
>NZ_SPPZ01000316.1 GCF_004570525.1 Streptococcus sp. WM07
AGACTGAACATATGGGTTTCCTTTCTATTTTGATTTGGTTTGCGCTTATATCATAAAGGGGAAGTCCTTTTTTGTCCAGTCAAAAGTCTCACCTAATGGGTGAAAATCAAAAACTTCCAGAAACCATAATGTATCAGCGATTCTGGAAGTTTTTTTAGTTATGTATGAATAATTTGGGTAGAAATAAAAGGAGAGTATCATCTTGAAAGAACTATTGGATATTATCAAAAAACAAGCAGCTACCATCCAAGGTCTAGTAGATGAAATCTCCCTTCTACGTGAACAGGTGGCTTATTTAACCCAG
>NZ_SPPZ01000317.1 GCF_004570525.1 Streptococcus sp. WM07
AAAGTCCAGTAGATACTGAGACAGCAGGGGATAAGCCAGCGGTAGTAGTTGTGACTTACCCAGATGGCTCTCAAGATAAGGTTCCAGTAACGGTTAAGGTTGAAGAGGCTCCAAAGCAAGCTGATAGCAATGAACCAACCCCAGCAGATCAAACGGTTAAGGTTGGTGAAACCCCATCAGCGGAGAAATCAATCTCTAACTTGCCATCTCTCCCAGAAAGCACAACAGTCTCCTTTGAAAGTCCAGTAGATACTAAGACAGCAGGCGATAAGCCAGCGGTAGTAGTTGTGACTTACCCAGATGG
>NZ_SPPZ01000318.1 GCF_004570525.1 Streptococcus sp. WM07
TCGCTTACCTTATCCTGAAGATGAAAATGTAACGATTTTACCCCATTCTTCCTACTCCGAGACTTTCTATCAAGCAAAGTCTTGGGATCAAGTGCGCCGTGTCTGCCAATTTTCACAAAGAAAGGAAGGAGAACTCTTCTATGACGTTACTTCTCTTGTGACCAATCTAACTGGTGGAGTTAGCCAGGAATATTTTCAACTTTATCGAAAACGGGGACAGTCTGAAAATTTCATAAAAGAGATGAAATCTGGATTTTTCGGTGATAAGACAGATAGTTCAACTTTAATCAAGAACGAAGTTCG
>NZ_SPPZ01000319.1 GCF_004570525.1 Streptococcus sp. WM07
AGTGGATGATACCCTGTGGCACGGTAATGAGCATTGTAAGCCGAGCCTTCTTGTTTTCCATAGGTTGTAAAATGAGTCGAATCAATATCAATGATAAGATTCCCCACTTGATGAAATTGTAAAAAGACTTGGAGAAGTTCAAAGTTAATCTGTCTTAAAGCTGCAATCGTTTCTCCAGTAGCTCGAGAAAAGAAACGTGACAAGGTTGGTTGAGAGGCCAGCTGTCCAGGTTCTAGCAGCTGATAGAAATAAGCATCTTCTTTCAATTCTTGACAGGCATAGTCTGTATCATGACCAGCTAG
>NZ_SPPZ01000031.1 GCF_004570525.1 Streptococcus sp. WM07
TGTAATACGGCTTGGATGAATGAATTTTTACCACAACTGTCAGAAGCTTACCCTAACGACTATATTATTTTGGTGATGGATAATGCGGTTTGGCATAAATCACAGACATTGGATATTCCTAGCAATATTGAATTTACATTTATTCCACCTTATACACCAGAGATGAATCCGATTGAACAAGTTTGGGCAGAGATTCGGAAATTAGGATTTAAGAACAAAGCATTTAAATCATTGAATGACGTCATTGATCAGTTGCAAGAAGTTATCCAAAGTTTATCAACTACTCGCTTACGATCGATTGTCCATAGAGAATGGATATCTGCTAATTTTGATTCTGAATGAGTATTATTTTACATTAGAGAGTATGTGGATTTTTTTCATACTGAGAACTCCAAATTATTATAAAGGCAGAAGAAAACCCTTTGGAGACTCCAAAGGGTTTAACTGTCAAATTTTATTTTCCAAGTTTTGCTTTAGCAGCATCTGCCAAAGCTGTGAAAGCTGCTGCATCGTTAACAGCAAGATCCGCAAGCATTTTACGGTTTACTTCGATTTCAGCCAATTTCAATCCATGCATCATTTGTGAGTATGAAAGTCCGTTCATACGAGCTGCCGCATTGATACGTGTGATCCATAGTTTACGGAAGTCACGTTTCTTCTGACGACGATCACGGTATGCATAGTAGTAAGAGTTCATTACTTGTTCTTTCGCTGTGCGGAACAAGATATGTTTAGCGCCATAGTAACCTTTAGCGAGTTTTAGAATACGTTTACGACGTTTGCGTGATACAACGCCACCTTTAACACGTGCCATTTAGTTTTCCTCCAGATTCTAGTTATACGAGTATGTCTTATTTAAGACCTGTAAGCATTGATTTAATACGTTTGAAGTCTCCTGCAGAAACCATTGAAGCTTTGCGAAGGTGACGACGTTGTTTTTTAGTTTTTCCGTGGAAACGGTGGGAAGTGTAAGCACGGAAGCGTTTAAGTCCGCCTGAACCAGTACGTTTGAAACGTTTAGCAGATGCGCGGTGTGTTTTTTGTTTTGGCATGATTTCTCCTCTTTTCTATTGATCAGACCTTATTTTTTGTCTGGAATGGGAGCCAATTGCATGAACATTTGACGTCCATCCATCTTCGCTCTTTGCTCAATAATAGACACATCTTGTGTCGCCTGAGCAAAATCAGCGAGAACCTTAGCTCCAATTTCTTTGTGGGTGATCATCCGACCTTTGAATCGAATGGACACTTTGACTTTATTTCCTTTTTCAAGGAATTTGCGTGCATTCCGAAGTTTTGTCTCAAAGTCTCCCTTGTCAATTGTTGGACTTAGGCGAACTTCTTTGACCGTTACAACGCTTTGCTTTTTACGTTGCTCCTTTTGCTTTTTCTGATACTCAAATTTGAACTTACCGTAGTCCATAATTTTAGCAACAGGTGGTTTTGCTTGGGGTTGGATTAAAACCAAATCAACATTGGCATCATCCGCGATGGCTTGAGCTTCACTTAATGGTTTAATACCAAGCTGCTCCCCTTCAAGACCAATCAAGCGAACTTCACGCACACGAATTTCATCATTGATGAATAAGTCTTGTTTTGCTATGGTGTTCACCTCTTTATTTTATTTCGAGAAAAACAAGAGTGGGTCTGCTAACGCAAACCCACTCACACGAATAGAATCCTATATAGGACTTGAATCGTAGAGCCAGACAACGTTAGTCGCAAGGCGAGAAGCTCTCACTTCTGCTTTTCTCATGTACTCTATTTTACCAAATCCTTTAGCTTTGTCAACACTTTTTTAAATTTTTTTCATTTTGGAAGAACGCTAAATTTCAAGTTGAAGTTAGCCACCGCTAAGAAATTCCTTCGGTGACTTGTAGCCCAAGCATTTTTTAGGATAGTTGTTTATCCAATTTTCAATAAAGGCGACCTCTTTTGGGGTCGTTTCTTTGGTTCCTTTTGGTAACCATCTACGTATGAGCCTATTCTGGTTTTCATTGGTACCTCTTTCCCAAGATGAATAAGGATGTGCGTAATAGATATGTTCTTCTGAAAATACTTCTGATAATCGATTGAACTCCGTTCCGTTATCTGCTGTAATAGATAGAATTTGATACTCATTTAGAATTTGTTTGAGGGATTGATTTACAGATTGAGCGGTTTTATCAGGAATTAATCTCATGATTTGATAACGACTACGACGATCAGTCATAACCAATAAACAATTATTCTTTTCTTTGGTTAGAATAACTGTATCAATCTCGTAGTGGCAAATTTCCATTCGAAGATTGATCTCCTTAGATCTCTCATCTATTGATTTACCTGCAGGTTTAAAAGTTGAATTCGTTTGCTTCCGACTAGCTTTTCTTCTTCTAGGATAAAGCATATCTTCCCTAGTTAGTCCAAGGTGTCCATTGTTAATCCAGTAGTAGATTGTTGTGACACCTGCTTTAATAGACTTCCTGCGAAACAAGGATATGATAAAATAGAAGCATGAATTATGAATCCAGTAAAAAACTTTCCGATTTACGCTTTAAACGCCTAGTTGGTGTTGAGAGAAGAACTTTTGACAAAATGCTAGAAATCTTGACAGTTGCTTATCAAGCTAAACACTCTAAAGGTGGTCGAACTCCAAAAATGAGTTTAGAAGATATCCTAATAGCTACTCTTCAATACCTACGTGAATATCGTACTTATGAACAAATTGCAGCTGATTTTGGTGTACATGAAAGCAACCTTATTCGTCATAGTCATTGGGTTGAAGAAGCCTTAGTTCAAAGTGGTTTCACTATTGAAAAAGGAAAAGTAAAGGATACCGATACTATCATAGTTGATGCATCAGAAGTGAAAATTCAACGTCCCCCAAAAAACAAAAGTTAAACTACTCTGGAAAAAAGAAATTACATGTAGGTAAAGTCCAAGTAATCATAACTGGACAAGGGAAAATTCTTTTTATAGATGTTCAGCTAGATTACTGCCACGATATGAAGCTTTTTAGAAAGAGTAGACGGGATTTATCTAAAGCTAGGGAAATATTGGCAGATAGTGGCTATCAAGGACTTATGAAGCTCTATCCTCAGGCTAAAACTCCTATAAAATCCAGTAGGTACCATCCTTTAACAAAGGGAGATAAATCTTACAATCGAGACTTATCTTCACGGAGAATTAAGGTTGAGAATATTTTTGCAAAGTTCAAAGTGTTTAACATCTTTTCAACAACTTACCGCAATCGTAAGAAACGATTTGGTTTAAGAATGAACTTGATTGCTGGTATTATCAATTTTGAAAGATTATAAACGTTTCGCAGGAAATCTAATGTTTTTTGTCCGAACCATCATTTCAGGTGAATATTTTTGATGATGGTAGTGAAGAATTTTCTCTTTCAGCTCTTCAGTCAGAATAAGTTTTTTAACAGACCGTTTACGATTCTTCTTGTAATTAGCCTGTGCAAAGTCAGCAGAGTAGACTTTTTTGTAGAGACCTTTTTTACTTGTTGTAAAACAAGACCACGCTTAACCTCATTATTAATCGTTTGAGGCGCTTTTCCAAGAAGTCGAGCAATCTCTCGGTTTGACTTGCCTTGCTTTAGCCATCTTTCGATATTTCGGCGATCATTAATTGTCAGATGTTTTCCTTTTGTAGTATAATTGTCTTGCATCTCTGTGCCTTTCCGTTTGTTTGTGGTGAACAACAAGTATAGCACGGAGGTGTTTTCTTATACCTTAAAAAGAATTTCATTTGACAACAGGGACTTTTGAAGCTGTTTTTTAGGCTAAACCAAGGCTATGATTAGCCTTGGCAAATTAGCCTAACAGCTCCAAACCTGTCATCAAATGAAATCAATGACTGATCAGAATGAGTTGTAGTCCTCATCTCACAGTAAAGGTAGGTGGCTAACTTCATTTTAAAACTTTCGCTCAACTCAAAAAAGCAGTAAAAGGAAGGACATCATCCTTCCTTTTACTGCTTTTTCGCAATCTCAGATTCAATAAATGCAACCACGCCATCAATCGATACTCCCGTCGTATCGAAATGAATCGCATCTTCCGCTGGCCGTAATGGAGAAACAGCCCTGTGGCTATCTTTATAGTCTCTTTCAGCAATCTCAACTTTTAAGACCTCTAGATCTGTTAGAATGCCACGAGTCTTATTTTCCTTATAACGACGTTCCGCTCGTTCTTCAACGGAAGCTACTAGAAAAATCTTGACCTGAGCCTGTGGTAAAACAGTCGTTCCAATATCTCGACCATCCATCACAATTCCGCCCTCCTGAGCTAGGGCTTGTTGTTGTTGAACCAACTTTTCCCGCACAGCAGGTAGGGCAGCAACAGTGGATACTGCTTGTGTAACATCTGGTTGACGGATAGCATCTGTAATCTCTGTCTCGCCAACATAAACCAATTGTTCACCGCCAGTATTCCGACCAAATGAGATTGGATAGGCATCCAACATAGCGACAATAGCAGAGGCATCTTCTAAATCCAAGCCTTCCTTCAAGGCTAAAAATGTTGCTGCCCGATACATCGCGCCAGTATCTAAATAAGTATAGCCATGTTTCTTGGCTAGTAACTTGGCAACTGTGCTTTTACCACTAGATGCAGGTCCATCAATCGCAATTTGTAATGCTTGCATATTCACTCCTACTCAACCCGTACTTCATCCCCAGGATTAGCATACCAAGAACCAGTTCTCATATTTTCTGGATTCAAAGCTTCCAATTCCGCAATAGAAATTCCTGCACGCGCCGCAATCGCTGCTTCACCTTCACCTGCCTGAACAGTAATGGTTGCACCGCCGGTGCTGTTCTTCTTGCTAGAACTTGAGGTCGTTTCTTCTTCCTCTCTTTCTTCAGCTTCGGAAGACTCACTACTTACCTCGGAAGAAGCTTGGGCATTTCCTGCGGAGACTTCTGAACTATAAAATCCTTGAACAGCTTCTTCCTGCTTGCTGCCACCAACTGAAAGGAAAATCAAAATCCCAGAAATAATAATCACCACAATGGCTGCAGCGGAAATCGCCCAAACCAACCATGAATTGAGTTTTTCATCCGAAATCTCATTTTTACGTTTTCTACTCAAAGCTTTTTACCTCTTCTTCTTGTTTTTTTATCCTATTCCCTATAAAATAGAACTATGAAAGTAACACTAATTCCTGAACGTTGTATCGCCTGTGGACTCTGTCAAACATACTCCGATGTTTTTGACTACCATGACAACGGTATTGTCAAATTCTATCAAAGTGATGAGCAAAGTCTCGAAGTCGAAGCAACTCCTGGTCTCATCCAGGCCATTAAAGAATGTCCAACACGCGCCATTGAACACTAGTCCTTGTCTTGGTAATAAACCTCATAATAATCTAGGTGAATGAGGTGGTCTGTTAGAATCACCTCTCCTCGAAAATGAAGATTTAATGCTAAGGCGTTGACGAAGTATTTCTTAGGCCATTTTCGCATATAGTAGGTCCGCCCTTTTTCCTGACCAAATAAATAAAGGGTAATAGAGGTTTTAGTAACCTCTATTTTTTCTATCTGATCAATCGCTAATTTCGAAGGCTGAAAGGGATTTGCCGAGATAATTCGTAAAGTCCCTGACTCATAAATGGTGAAATACCGATGGAATCCAATTCCCATCAAAATCATAAACAGTACGAAGGAGGACAGAACCACCATGGGGATCTGCGAACTTTCATACATCAAGGCCAAACCTAGAAAAATGGGAACCAATGAGAGTGACCAATAGATAATCAGGATGGATAGTTGTGGCTGCCAGTGGTAGCGTACTTGACCAAAAATTTTTATCATGGTCCACCTCCTCCTTAATAGTGTAGCATAAATGCTAGAAAATGGGGAGACCCTGCTTACAGTCGATAAAAAGCCACCATAAACCTAGATAGGCAATCGAAGATCATCCTCTAGAAAGGGGCTCAAAAACTTCCCCTTTCTAGCTACTTTCTCCCAAACTATGAAACTTAACCTTAGATAAAGAAATCCTTAGAAGAAAAACTCAGAAATCCTCTAGGTTAACCACTTGAATCTCCTGCCCTCCTAATAAAATCAAATAGGATTGGATCTGATTGATTCCATAAGCTTGTTTAAGGGCTTGAGCATATAGACCCATTTGACCGCGATAACGAGACACTACCCGAGCTGGATTACGATAGCGATCGGTCTTATAGTCAAACAAAATAATGCGATCCTCAAACAGGAGATAGCCGTCCAAAATTCCCCGAACAACAAATTCCTCACCACTTGCAGGGTCTTTCTGCAACATCGCAAAAGGAGCCTCTCGATAAAGTCTAGAAGGATTCTCTAAAAAGAGCTTCCCGAGTTCTGTTTGGAAAAAGTCCAAAATCTTGTTCAATGGTAAAACCTTGGCCAAAGCCGGCTCCAATTTCATCTGCTCCAGACGCTCCTGCAGGATTGCTTGGTCCACTCTCCCTCGAGATAAATCCAGACCTTGCATAAAAGCATGGAGATTCGATCCCACCTGGCTAGCCTTGACAGTTGACTTCTTAGAACCAAGAGTCGGTAGGCTAAAGTCCAAGGATTCTGGTTTCGCTGTCTCCATATGAGCCACGCCTTCTTGATCAAAGACTGGTTGATACAGATCTTTAACCTGACTAGGAGTTCTTACTGTAGGTAGCTGGATAGCCGCCTGATACAGACTATTTAGGCGATCAACATTTTCAATAATATCCAAGGCACGTGCTAAATCCTCTGATTGGCGATTATCTGCTAAGTCATCCGGATCCACTGGCAGAACCGGAACATTCGCTTGAACTTCCTGCAAGTCTATTTCCTCTTGTCCCACAAAGCTTACTGCCATACTCTCATTGAAGCTAGGAAAACTGGAGGAAACTGCCAAAACCCAATCCTGAAAATTCTTGTAACTCAGACGGTCACTTACAGATAAAAACTGACTAGGACCAACACCTGGGTAAGCATCTTCCAACTTCGTCCGCTTCCCTCTTCCAATTAGAAAAAGCTGTTTCTCTGCGCGTGTCATCGCCACATATAGAAGTCGCATTTCCTCTGATAATGTCTGACGACGCTTCTCCTGCCGAATTCGCTGGTAATTGAGAGAGGGGAGGGAGAGACGAACGGATTGTAGATGGTTGGGCTTGTCATTCGGAGTCTCGAGAATCTTGACAGACTGAATCCCAATACCTAAATCTCGACTCAACAATATCCGCCCCTTGGAATCCTCACTATTAAAATCCTTATCTAAATTGTAGACAAAAACATAAGGGAACTCCAAACCTTTACTCTTATGGATTGTCAAAATTTGGACTGCATCTTCATCTACTTCCGTTACCACATCTGCCAAGTCCTTGTCTGACGCAAGGATTTTTTCAATCCGATCGATAAAACGTGCTAAGCCCTTATACCCACCTTGCTCGAATTGCCGAGCCCGCAAGGCCAAAGAATAGAGATTTGCTTGTCGTTTGGCTCCTTCTGGCAAGGCTCCGACATAATCATAGTAATGACGCTGATTGTAAATTTTCCAAATCAAATCATAAAGACTATGCAATTTGGCATAATCTCGCCATGAATTCAGATAATCCAAGAAGATTCGGATTTTCTCGTGAAGCGCCTCCTCGATTAAGTCTGGTGCAGCTCCAGTACCAGTATGGGCTTGTTTTATTTTTTCAAAAAACGAAAGAGAGATTTCCTGCTCTTGTAGAGCTATGCGGGCCAATTGATCTTCATCAAAACCAAACATAGGCGATTTGAGAAGAGCCAAGAGAGCATAATCCTGCAAAGAATTGTGGAGTGTCCGCAGAGTGTCCAACATAACCATGACCTCAACAGCTTGAAGATAGGATCCCTGACCTTGATCCTCAATGAAAGGAATCTGCCATTGTTGGAACAAATTTACTAAGGATTTATTGCGAGTCCGACTTTCGACTAAGACACACATCTCTTTATAAGGCACCCCAGATTTATGCAGTTCTTGAATCTGAGCAATCAAGACATGCCCTTCATTCAACTCTCCTTCGCTTTCCTGGTCAAAAATCAAACACTGAGCTTGAGCCTGCAAATCGGACTGCTTCTGTCTAGGGCTTCCAGCTACCAGGTAATGCACCTGATTATAGTCAATCTCCCCGACTTGCTCATCCATAAGATGCTTGAACAGACCATTCGTAGCTTCCAATACAGACTCCTGACTACGGAAATTTTCTTTCAGTAAAATCAGCTGCCCCACAAGCGGATTTTCTTGATACAACTTAAATTTCTGGTTAAAAATTTCGGGTTCTGCCTGCCTGAAACGGTAAATCGATTGCTTAATATCCCCCACCATAAAACGATTGTGTCCGTTGGAGATCAGTTCTAATACCTCCTCCTGCAAAGAGTTGGTATCTTGGTACTCATCAATCATAATTTCATGATAGGTAGCCACTAATTCTTCGCGTAAATCTGGACATTCCCGCAAGAGACGAAGGACCAAATGACTTACATCACTAAATGTAAAAGCATTCTCAGCCAACTTAGCCTGATAGAGAGCCTGATAATAATCGCTCACAAACTGTTTAAGAGCCACAAGTAAGTCAGCGACCTCTGCTTCTTGCCCTAAGATAAAGGGCAAGGATTGAAGGCCTTGAAATTGATCCACAATGGTTTTCAAAAAATCGTATTTAACTCCGGCCACAGTAATAACCCCTGTTTTAGGAAGTAGCCCTAACAGGTGGGGAAGTTTTTCTTCAACTTCTCCCCAAGGAACCGAGGAATCAAGTTGACCTGCTAAGGTTCGCAACTCTTCCATCATCTGTTCATGCTTTATGTAAACTGCTGTTTTTTTACCATCTTTTTTGAACATCTTGTAATCTGGATCTTGTGTGAGATCATAGATGGAGTCAGCAGCTGACCAACAATCCTTAGCTAAAGTTGGATACAATTCCTGCATCACTTGTCGTAAATCCTGAATTTCTCGGAAGGATACTGCCTCTTCCAACCACTCTAGCGGTTGGGGCAGAGCATCCATGAATTCGGCTAGCTCATACACTACCCGGCGGAAACCAGTGATATCTTTCGCTTGGCCTATAAAATTGGTAACCAAGCGATAAAAATCCTCTTCTCCTGAGCCAGAACTGTAGCTTTCAAAAACTTGGCTAAAGACCTCCTTTTGAAATTGAAGCAGTTCACTAGGATCAGAGAGAATCCGAAAATTGGGACTGATGTTCAGGCGATACCCCTCCCTGGCGAGCAGTTTCTGGTTAAAAGCATCCATAGTTCCAATATCACTGAGCGGCAAGATTTGTCGTTGACGAAGCAAATGTTCTCTTAAAATAGGGCTTATATCCGGATCAGAGAGTTTTTCCGTTAGCTTGGCTTGTAGCCGTTCCTTGAGCTCTCCCGCTGCTTTAACCGTAAATGTGGAAACAAAAAGCTGATTAATCCCAATACCACGACTAAGCTGATCCATGATTCGTTCAACCATAACAAAGGTTTTACCAGACCCTGCCGAAGCCGAAACCAGCGTATTTTTACCAGAACTGTAGATGGCTAAGATCTGTTCCGGAGTCCGCTTACGGTCTGTTTGCAGTTGCGCTTCTTTTTCTTGTAAAAGGCGAATCTCCTCTGCATTTAAAAAAGGGATAGGTTTCATCTTATTCCTCCTCCTGCTCATTCATGTCCAATTCTTGACGAATTTTTGCCAGCCAGTCCTCTTTGTTGGAAGTTCCTTCTAACTGATTGAGAATTCGCAGATTCTGGTAATGGTAGGGTGTTTCAAACTGAGTAATGGCCTTATACTGATCAACGTAGGCTCGAACAGATTGTCCATCTTCACTAATCGGTTGGACAGGAAATTGCCCAGTTCTAATGGCTTGAGCAGCCCTTTGGAAAAGCAAGCGATTATAGGCTAAGAGGATGGCCAGCTCTTCTTCCTCCACAGTAAAGTCCTTGCGTCCGCTTTTCAGTAAATATTGATCACTCAATCGATCCTTCTCGCTGCTCAAGAAAAGCCCCTTATAGGTAAACTCCTTCATAGCCTGTGCCAAATAATACCCAGCTTCTTCTTGTTTTTTAAAGGAAACCAAGGGATTATTGAGATGAAAATACATCGCTCCAAAAACCTGATCCTTAGACAGATAATCCAAATAGGTCACCAGTTGGGAATTAAGGCCATTATAAAAGTCTTGATAAGAGAAATTCTGGTCAGCTGACTTGTAATCCACTACACCTTTAATCGAAGTTCCTTGGAGCTGATCAATCCGATCAATGACGCCACTCACATAGATTTGGGCTTCAGAAGATAAGAGATAGCGGAAACCTTTCTCTTCCTCCAGAGTCTCCGTTACTGGGGCTTCCAAGGTTTGGGCCGATGTCCGGACAATATCTAGCAGTATTCGTTGGGAAAAGCGACTCTCTTCATCCAAGCCATAACGATAGCGAACATAAGCTTCACGATTAACCTTTTGAATAGCCTGATCTAAAGCTTGTACTGGCTCTTGCTCAGATAACCGAGCGAAATATTCCTCAAAAATTTGATGCATATACTGACCATGAATCCGAGCATCTGGGTGGATACTACCTTCTTCACGCAAACGAAGCACATGTTTCAGGTAATAAGAATAAGGATTTTTATAGTAATCTGTCAAACTGGACACAGACAACTTGAGCCCCTGGTCTTGCGGATAAAGCCGATCTAAAGTTGCTTTTGTTAACGGACTACTCTGAACTTGATAATTTAGACCAGGTAGGCTAAACCCGTCCTGAGCCAAATATCGACGCAAATATCGAATCAAGGCCTTCCAATAAGATTCCTCTTCAGCCTGCCACTCTGCCTGAATTCCTTCCTGATACAGCTCTACAACCTGTGACAGTAATCCTTGATAAGAACCAATATCATCCGGAGTTAGACTCTGCTCTTGCGTGTCCTGCCACTTAATTCCAAATTTATTCAAAACTTGTAGATAAGGCGAGGGCCTCTTTTCACTATTATCAATTTGCCCTGGGCACGTTAAATACAGAGCTTCTTCTGCCGCATTTAAGAGAGAAACGGCTGTAAAATGATTCTTAGGTCCATTCTCTCGCCAAGGAATAAGCAAGGCTTGACCTTGATCTGCACTTTGATTGAGTTTTTCTTTTTCCTCAATCGTGAGCAATCCCATTTCTCCACTTTCTTTAGGAAAGAAATCGTCGGTCAAACCAATGGCAAAGACCTGTTTGGCTACCAGAGGTTGGACCAAATCATACGATTGGACTTGGACCACATCAACTGTAGCTGGTACCGTTCGATAGCTAGCTAGCTGGATTCCAGCCCGCCAGAGTTCCAAAAATTCTGAGACTGTCAGGGGCGTATCCCCCACCAACCGCTCCATTTGTGCAAACAAGTCTGTAAAGGCCTTCCAGACCTCAGCCTGTTGCTCCTGTTCCCGCAAATCCAAGCTCTGACTTAACCGGACTAAATTCGTTGGCAAAGCGATTTCCTCTAGCAGAGTCCGAAACTTCTTAAGGAGACTAACCCCTTTTTGCTTTTTGGCTTTGACAAAAGGGAGAAGGGGACTTAAAATCGCATCTCGGATTTGGTTGAGATTTTCTAAATCGTAACGGTCTCCGTCATTGGACGTAAAAGTACGTTGCAAGGCTGCCAAACCATTAATATCACTAAAACGCAAATAAGATTCCAACTGGTCCAACTCTTCAACCGCCAAATTCCCATAGAGCCCCGTTTGCAAGAGATTGGTCAAATCCTCCCGACGAAAATGACGACGAACAAGACTTTCCAAAGACTCCACCAAGTGAATCAAGGGATGATCAGCCATCGATTCCCGGCGACCAATATAAAAAGGGATTTGGTAGCGATCAAAAATCGTAGCAACTTGAGGAGTATAGGTCTCCACATCCCCCAAGAGCAGGCGGATATCCTTATAACGATACCCGTCTGCTAAAAGACGGCGAATCTGACGCGCGACCCATTCAACTTCCGCCTGAGGAGTCCCCTTTTTATGGAGGAATAGAGGAAGTTCTAGCGGAGTAAAATCCTGTTTAGGACCAAACTCATAAAAAACTTCAAGTCTATCCGTCAGTTCTTGAAAACCATCCTGAACGCCAGCAGAACCTTCTACTATTTGAGCTTGAAAATCTCGTCCTAAATCCTGAATAAACTCGACACTAGCCTGGTATAGATTTCCTTCTAGATACTGCTGCTTCCGCGCTCGCCTGCTAGCATAGGCTCCAATTACAATAGGACAGCCCTTACGATGTAAAAGCCCCAAGAGATGTTTTTCCTCCGCTGAAAAACGAGTAAAACCATCAATAACCAAAGCTACCTTGGCCAAACTAGAATCCAAACGACCCGATTCCAATTTTTCAATAAAATCGGATAAGGTCGTTGAAGGTAGGTAGCCTTCAGTAACCATACTTTCATCCAAGGCTTGAAAAATCATCTGCAGATCATGCGTTTTGGCTGCATTATCCAGATGACTCAAATAATCTAGCCCCATCCGTGCTTCCTGTAATTCTTTATAAAGCGAGGCTACTTCTTGCACAAAGCCAGGATCCTTACGAATCCGTCCATAAGCTCGATAATGTTCGAGAGGTAAGGTCTGTAGGACCCGATAAACCAATAATTGCAAGCCCAAGTCATCCAAGCGTTGAGCTTCTGCCTCCTGGTCTAGCAGCAAGTAGCGGGTCATTTGTTGAAAACGGGTAACCGTAATGCCAAAGGAAGCTTTGGTAGGTAGGCATGCCAAAACCTGTCTTTCTTTTTCGAAAGACAGGGAGTTTGGTGCAATATAAAAAACGCGATAACCTTTGGATTCTAAATCCAAAGCTTCCTCAACTAAATCCTTAACCAGATTGGCTCGGATTGAAGTGTAAACTACTTTCATCTTTATCCTTCCATTAGAGGGGATTGGAGATAGCGGAAAATCAAATCAGAAGTGGCTTTCAAGGAATCAACATGAGTACGCTCATAGGAATGGCTAGATTCGATTCCTGGCCCAATTAAAGCATGGCGGACATCCCAACCTGCAGACATGGCTGCTGAGGCATCACTGCCGTAGAAAGGATAGATATCAATTTTGTAAGGAATCCCCGATTCTTGAGCTAAGGCTTCTAACTGACGACGGAAGCCATAATGATAAGGCCCTGAAGCATCCTTACTACAAATAGACACTGTGTATTCATCGGTCGCCTGATCATCTCCCATAGCTCCCATATCCACAGCTAGGTATTCCACCACCTGATTAGGAATGGATGAATTAGCCCCATGACCAACCTCTTCAAATGTTGAAAACATCACATGAGTCGTCACTGGCAAGTGAATCTCTTGCGATTGAATCTCTTCCAAAAGTGCTAGCAAAATCGCAACACTAGCCTTATCATCCAAAAAACGACTTTTTACAAATCCCGTCTCTGTCAACTGGGTCCGTGAATCAAAGGAAACAAAATCTCCAACTTGAATTCCCAAAGCCTGAGTCTCTTCAGCCTTGGTTACCTTAGCATCTAAGCGAACTTCCATATTATCCTGACTCCGTTCAAGAGTCCCTGCTTCCTTATAAACATGGGTAGAAGTTTGGTGTAACAAAATCGTCCCAGAGACTGTCGAACCATTAGCCAAATGAACCAAACAGTTTTCTCCTTCAATCATATTCCAAGGGAATCCACCAACCCGATCCAACTTCAACCGTCCATCTGGTTTAATAGCCCGAACCATAGCTCCCAGAGTATCCACATGGGCTGTCAAGAGACGAGCTGGCCCCTCTTCTTTTCCAGGTAGGGTTACTCGGACATTCCCCTTCGGACTGACCTGGGCTTCCAAGCCCAAATTCTCTAGAGTCTGCAACAAATAAGCAACTACTTCCTGAGTAAAACCAGTTGGAGAAGGAATTGCCAGAAGTTCTTGTAAATAACCTAGTGTTTTCATACGGTCTCCTTTCAAAAAAGAGACTGGGAACCAGTCCCTGTCTCATCACATTCATGGAGCAGTCTCATTAGACCTAGTCATTGAGGGCACCAATCGCAACATACTTAAATTTCGGAAGTCCTACAAACAAATATTCCAATCGGTTTGTCTCACGGAAACCAAAATAGCCTCTTATTCGTCGTCCATAGACAGGACACTTAGGAAGGCTTCTTGAGGTACTTCCACTGATCCGATGGCCTTCATCCGTTTTTTACCGGCTTTTTGTTTTTCCAGGAGTTTGCGTTTTCGAGAAACATCCCCTCCGTAACACTTCGCCAAAACGTTCTTACGTAGAGCCTTAATGTCCGTCCGTGCCACAATCTTATGCCCGATTGCTGCTTGAATTGGAACTTCAAACTGTTGACGTGGAATAATCTTCTTAAGCTTTTCAACGATAACTTTTCCACGCTCATAGGCAAATTCCTTGTGAACAATAAAGCTGAGAGCATCTACCTTATCACCATTCAAGAGAATGTCCATTTTAACCAATTGAGATTTCCGATATTCAGAAATTTCATAATCGAAGCTTGCATAACCACGTGTCGATGATTTCAATTTATCAAAGAAATCAAAGACAATCTCAGCTAGAGGGATTTGATAGATAACATTTACGCGATTCTCATCAATATAATCCATCGTCACAAAATCCCCACGCTTGCGCTGTGCCAACTCCATAACAGCCCCAACAAATTCCTGAGGTACCATAATCTGAGCCTTCACATACGGTTCTTCAATGGAATCGATTTTAGTTGGGTCTGGGAACTCACTAGGATTGGAGACATCTATCATCTCGCCATCTGTCAAATTAACCTGGTAGATAACGGATGGCGCTGTCATAATCAAATCAATGTTAAACTCCCTCTCCAAACGCTCCTGAATCACATCCATATGGAGAAGCCCCAAGAAACCACAGCGGAAACCAAAGCCCAACGCCTGTGATGTCTCTGGTTCAAATTGAAGAGAGGCATCATTTAGTTGAAGTTTTTCCAGTGCTTCACGCAAATCATTGTATTTATTTGACTCGATTGGATAGAGTCCAGCAAAGACCATCGGATTCATCTGCTTATAACCATCCAAAGGTGCATCTGCTGGATTTGAAGCCAAGGTTACCGTATCCCCGACACGGGTATCTTGAACAGTCTTAATGGACGCTGCGATATACCCAACATCACCTGTTGCCAAGTAATCACGACCCACTGCCTTTGGCGTAAAGATTCCGACTTCCGTCACATCGAAAGTCTTACCATTGCTCATCAGTTGAATCTTATCCCCAGGCTTAACCAGACCTTCCATAACGCGGACTTGGAGAATAACCCCACGGTAAGCATCATAAACAGAGTCAAAAATTAATGCCTTTAGTGGAGCTTCTACATCACCTAGAGGTGCTGGAACCTTCTCCACAATCTGCTCCAAGATTTCCTCAATCCCGATACCTGCTTTAGCGGAAGCTAAAACCGCTTCAGAGGCATCCAAGCCAATCACATCTTCTACCTCTGTCCGCACACGCTCAGGGTCAGCTGCTGGCAAGTCAATTTTATTAATGACCGGTAAAATTTCCAAATCATTATCTAAAGCTAAATAAACATTGGCCAAGGTCTGCGCCTCAATCCCTTGAGCTGCATCCACCACCAAAATAGCTCCCTCACAGGCCGCCAAAGAACGAGAAACCTCATACGTAAAATCCACGTGCCCTGGGGTGTCAATCAGGTGAAAAATGTAGGTCTCCCCATCCTTAGCCGTATAGTTCAATTCAATAGCATTGAGCTTAATCGTAATCCCTCGCTCCCGCTCCAAATCCATACTATCTAAAAGCTGAGCCTGCATTTCTCGGCTTGAAACCGTCTCGGTTGCCTCCAAAATCCGGTCTGCCAAAGTCGACTTACCGTGGTCAATGTGGGCAATAATGGAGAAATTTCGAATCTTCTCCTGCCTTGCCTTTAATTCCTCAAAATTCATAAACACAATCTCTTTCTTTTCATACCTACTAAATCAAAATACTCGCGAAATTTCAAAAGAATGACGATAAAAGCCGATGAAGATCGAACTAAAGTTCATCAAAGAGGCTTAAGAAAGTCAGATTTTGAAACTTAATGAGTATCAGTTCTAAGCTCTTACCATTATAACAAGAAGCCCCTCGCTTTTCAACGAGGGGCAAGGTTTCGCAACTGCTTAATCAAAAAAATTCTCTACTCAAGATTTACCGTCATTGTATAAATTCAAAACCGAATGCCTTCAAATATCGGTTCTTTGTCAAGTTGTGTGGAATCCCTGAAAACTGACAATATAGAATAAAGACAATCTTCTTCCTCCCCTCCTTAGAGGGGAGGGATTTTTAGATAGAGTGGACAGCAGGAGTCTGCATCCAGTAAATTCTGGCAAATAGATGCTCATGTTTCCGAAAGCTAAATTTCAAGTTAAAGTTAGCCACCGCTAAGAAATTCCTTCGGCGACTTGTAGCCCAAGCATTTTTTAGGATAGTTGTTTATCCAATTTTCAATAAAGGCGACCTCTTTTGGGGTCGTTTCTTTGGTTCCTTGGTGACCTTGCTAGTCAATCCTATTCGAATTTTTCAGATTTTCTGAATGACTTGAATGAGGAATAGCTCATGTTAGAGCTCAAAACAACTAACCAATTCCGAAAGGATATTAGACGAATCCAAAAACGTGGAGGTAATTTACTTAAACTTGAAACTGTTTTAAGTAAACTCCAGCAAGAAGTAGAACTTGATAAAAAATATCGTGACCACCCTCTAAAGGGAAATTATCAGGATTTTAGAGAATGTCATATTGAACCCGATTGGCTTCTCATCTATGCAATTGATAAAGGACATCTCATTTTAACTGCAACACGAACAGGTAGCCATTCCGATTTATTTTAATTTCAAACAAACACTTCAAGCGCTCAAGGTCTTGAAGTGTTTGTTGTCTATATCTTATTTTTATCCTACATCTTCTCTTCCAATTCCACATCTGGGTATTTATCAGCGAACCAGCGTAGGGCAAAATCATTTTCAAAGAGGAAAACGGGCTGTTCAAAACGGTCCTTAGCTAGAATATTCCGGCTAGAACTCATGCGTTCGTCCAAGTCTTCTGGTTTGATCCAACGGACGGTTTTCTTACCCATTGGGGACATGACAACTTCAGCGTTGTATTCATTTTCCATCCGGTGTTTGAATACCTCAAATTGTAGCTGACCAACTGCTCCTAGCATATACTCACCAGTTTGATAGTTCGTATAAAGTTGGATAGCTCCCTCTTGCACCAATTGTTCAATCCCCTTATGGAAGGATTTTTGTTTCATGACATTTTTAGCAGAAACTTTCATGAAAATTTCCGGGGTAAAGGTCGGAAGTGGCTCAAATTCAAACTTGTTTTTACCAACAGTCAAGGTATCCCCGACCTGATAAGTACCTGTGTCGTAGACACCGATAATATCTCCCGCCACAGCCTTTTCAACAGTTTCACGAGACTCCGCCATAAACTGGGTAACATTGGATAATTTGGCACCTTTTCCAGTCCTTGGGAGGTTGACGGCCATTCCTCGCTCAAACTCGCCTGATACAATCCGCACAAAAGCGATTCTATCACGGTGTCGAGGATCCATATTCGCCTGAATCTTAAAGACAAAACCTGAGAAGTCTGGGGTATCCGGTTGGATCATCTCGCCTTCAGTTGTTTGATGTCCATGTGGTTCTGGTGCAAATTCAAGGAAGGTTTCCAAGAAGGTCTGAACCCCAAAATTCGTGAGGGCTGATCCGAAAAAGACTGGAGTTAAATCCCCTGCCAAGATAGCTTCCTCGGAGAAGGGATTTCCAGCTTCTACTAGCAAGTCTACATCCTCTAGCACTTGTTGGTAGAAAGGATTATTCCCTAGCCCGTGGCTTTCCGCTTGGTCAAAATCGATAAAACGTTGATCCCCTTTATACAACTCAATGCGACCATGGTGAAGATCATAGAGCCCTTCAAAACTTTTTCCCATCCCAATCGGCCAGTTCATAGGATAAGAAGCAATTCCAAGAACTTCCTCCAACTCTTCTAATAAGTCAAGGGGCTCACGACCATCACGGTCCAACTTGTTAATAAAGGTGAAAACAGGGATATTACGGTGTTTCACGACCTCAAAAAGTTTCTTGGTTTGCGCCTCAATACCCTTGGCGGAATCGACAACCATGACAGCAGCATCCACTGCCATCAAGGTCCGATAAGTGTCTTCAGAGAAGTCCTCGTGTCCCGGAGTATCTAGAATATTAACCCGTTTGCCAAGATAATCGAATTGCAAGACAGATGAGGTAACGGAGATTCCCCGTTGCTTCTCAATATCCATCCAGTCAGACTTAGCAAAATTCCCAGTCTTCTTCCCTTTTACCGTACCGGCCTCACGGATTTCGCCTCCGAAATAGAGCAATTGCTCGGTAATGGTTGTTTTCCCCGCATCCGGGTGACTGATAATGGCGAATGTCCGTCGCCGCTTCATTTCTTCAATACGTGACATCACTGTTTCCTTCCGATTTTTTCTGCCCTACTAGTATACCATGTTCATGAAAAGTAGACAAAAAGGAAAAGCCCTCCGATTTGACATCAGGAGGGCTAGCTATTAGACTTCTAATTTTGAAAGAGCTGCGTCATCCGCAAAAATATAAACTTCCGGATGTCTTTGTAAAATACTAGCTGGCAGTTCTTCCGTTACAGGACCACTAATAGCTCCTGCAATCGCTTCTGCCTTATCAGCTCCGTAAGCAAAGAGAATGATAGCTTTCGAATCCATAATATTTTTAATTCCCATGGAAATCGCTTTAGTAGGCACATCCTCAATTTTTTCAAAGAAACGGGCATTGGCTTCAATGGTAGAAGCTTCTAAATCAACCACCTGTGTCACCTGATCAAAGGAAGTCCCAGGCTCATTAAAACCAATATGACCATTTCGACCAATCCCAAGGATTTGCAAATCAACTGGATGAGCTTCCAAGATTTCTTGGTAACGGGCTAATTCCGCTTCCAAATCACTGGCTTCCCCGTTTGGAAGGTAATTTGCTTTAAAAGGCTTTGCTTGGAAAAGATGTTCTTCCATAAAATAACGATAAGATTGGGGATTGTCAGCCCCAAGACCTACGTACTCATCCAAGTTCACACTCGTCAAGTTAGAAAAATCAACATCACTAGCTCGAACAGCCTCGTAAAAACCTAGAGGGCTACTTCCTGTTGCTAAACCTAATGTTTTAGCTCCTGCTGCCAATTTCTCCTTTAAAATCTCAAGGGCTTGTTGCCCCCCTTCTTCTTGACTTGAAACACGTATAACTTTAATCATGGGAACTTCCTCCTAGCCTTTCTTAATTCTATTATATGGTATAGACCGATTTCTGTCAACTGGTATAGACCGATTTTTTCTCAAAAAAGACCTGCTCCACCAAAGAGAACCCTACTGAAAAGACAAGTTTATCCCTCCCTTTAAAAACTATCTTCTCTAGAATACGACAAGACAACGAATGAATCTATAACTAAACATCTTCATAGACAGAACTAGCAATCTTAGGATAGTCTTGCCACTTGCCTAGTCGGTTCTAAGCTACAGTCTTCCATAACTAAATGTAATTTCAGTATTAGGATAGCCATCATTGCTTACTCTCCAACATTCGCTAAATTTCAAGTTGAAGTTAGCCACCGCTAAGAAATTCCTTCGGCGACTTGTAGCCCAAGCATTTTTTAGGATAGTTGTTTATCCAATTTTCAATAAAGGCTACCTCTTTTGGGGTCGTTTCTTT
>NZ_SPPZ01000320.1 GCF_004570525.1 Streptococcus sp. WM07
GTTAAACCAGGTGAGGAAGTAGATCCATCTAAATCTATTGCAAATCTAGGAGACTTGCCAGCAGGTACTAAGGTAAGCTTTGAGGAACCAGTAGATACAACTACACCAGGAGATAAACCAGCAACAGCTGTGGTAACGTATCCAGATGGCTCAACGGACAAGGTTCCAGTAACTGTTAAGGTGGTAGATCCAACTACAGATGCTGGTAAGAATAATCCTAAGTTTGAAGAGGCATCAGGTAAGCCAGGAGAAACAGTAACTGTTCCAGCGCCTAAGAACGAAGATGGAAGTGATCTTCCAG
>NZ_SPPZ01000321.1 GCF_004570525.1 Streptococcus sp. WM07
AAACGGTTTATCAAGATGATGCCAGCATGAAGGCAACAGACCCAGAAGTGGTTGTCACAGAAGGTAAAGACGGTCAGAAGACGGTTACAACAACCTATAGCTTGGATAGCAAGACTGGTCAAATCAGCGACAATACCCCAACAGAAGTTCTTGTTTCAGCAGTGAATCGAGTGATTCGCCGTGGTACAGGTCAAGAAAGCAAGATTGCCTTTGAGACTCTCTATTTGGCAAGTTCAGATTTAGAAGCTGGTAAACAACAGGTAGTGACTGCTGGGGTTGAAGGTATCCGTCATCCAAATG
>NZ_SPPZ01000322.1 GCF_004570525.1 Streptococcus sp. WM07
CAAAAGCAATCGACTCTTGACGAGTTTCTAAGACATCTTCTGGCTCTGGAGTCACTACTGGTGGCTCAATTTCCTTGGTACCAACCGCAATCACACGATCCTCGGCTGAACGAGTTTCAACCTCAACCGGAAGGGCGGTAACCTGACCTGTGCTAGCATCTACACTGTAACGAGTGGTACTTGTCTCAAGACCAGCACGTCCCTCTGTTACAACACGCTCCTGACCTTTTTCGAGATTCGGATCGTCCTGACGAACTTCCTTAAACGGAAGTTCCTTCGTTGTGACACTTGGCTGAGTTC
>NZ_SPPZ01000323.1 GCF_004570525.1 Streptococcus sp. WM07
CTGTTGCTGGTTTATCTCCTGGTGTAGTTGTATCTACTGGTTCCTCAAAGCTTACCTTAGTACCTGCTGGCAAGTCTCCTAGATTTGCAATAGATTTAGATGGATCTACTTCCTCACCTGGTTTAACGGTCTGATCTTGTGCGACTGGCGTGTTCTTATCCGCGTCGGTTGGTTCAGAAACTTTAACAGTTACTGGAACCTTGTCCGTTGAGCCATCTGGATACGTTACCACAGCTGTTGCTGGTTTATCTCCTGGTGTGGTTGTATCTACTGGACTCTCAAAGCTTACCTTTGTACC
>NZ_SPPZ01000324.1 GCF_004570525.1 Streptococcus sp. WM07
GTTAATTAAAAATTATCATGAAGAAAAAGGCTGGGCTATTAATTGGATGTGTCGGTTGGCTCATATTAGTCGTGCTGCTTACTATAAATGGCTAAAGCACAAGCCCAGTCAACGTGAACTGAGAGACTAAACTATCCTTGATAGGATTCTAGAAATTTCTAAAAGCAATAATAGTTTATTTGGTTCAGTTAAAATGACACTTATGTTGAACAATAAGCTAGAAGCTGGAGAAAAACCAATCTACCGACGGACTGTAGCTCGTTTGATGTGTGTGAACAATATTTATTCCAACAAAGC
>NZ_SPPZ01000325.1 GCF_004570525.1 Streptococcus sp. WM07
TGCATCGACTTGAGCTTTGGCAACTGTTTTCTCCTCGTCTGTTAAGTCAGTACGAGCATCCAATTCTGCCTTCTTAGCGTTAGCTGCTTCATCGATGGCTTTCTTAGCTTCAGGCTTAGCAACTGCAGCTGGGTTAATAGCTTTAACAGTGTCAACACCTGCAGTTTTAGCTTCTTCAACTCCTGCATCTGTTGTTGCTGCATCTACTGCAGCTTTGGCTTTTTCTGCTTCTGCATCAACTTGAGCCTTAGCTGCTGCTTTCTCTTCGTCTGTTAGATCAGAGCGAGCGTCAA
>NZ_SPPZ01000326.1 GCF_004570525.1 Streptococcus sp. WM07
GCATTTTGTCAAAAGTTCTTCTCTCAACACCAACTAGGCGTTTAAAGCGTAAATCGGAAAGTTTTTTACTGGATTCATAATTCATGCTTCTATTTTATCATATCCTTGTTTCGCAGGAAGTCTAATAGATTTCCGTAAAAAAGTTCTCAGCTATTGTGACAAAATAGGTAATATTTCTGAAGCCGCTGAGATTTTCCAAATTTCGCGCAACACCATTTATGAATGGATAAAACTCCAAAAGAAAACAGGCGACCTTCACCATCAGGTGAAAGGGACGAAACCAAGAAAAGTT
>NZ_SPPZ01000327.1 GCF_004570525.1 Streptococcus sp. WM07
CTAGCTGGTCATGATACAGACTATGCCTGTCAAGAATTGAAAGAAGATGCTTATTTCTATCAGCTGCTAGAACCTGGACAGCTGGCCTCTCAACCAACCTTGTCACGTTTCTTTTCTCGAGCTACTGAAGAAACGATTGCAGCTTTAAGACAGATTAACTTTGAGCTTCTCCAAATCTTTTTACAATTTCATCAAGTGGGGAATCTTATCATTGATATTGATTCGACTCATTTTACAACCTATGGAAAACAAGAAGGCTCGGCTTACAATGCTCATTACCGTGCCACAGGCT
>NZ_SPPZ01000328.1 GCF_004570525.1 Streptococcus sp. WM07
AAACTAAAAGCCTATCTTGAAGCTCATCCTGATGCCTATTTGACTGAAATAGCTTCTGAATTTGATTGTCATCCAACAGCTATTCATTACGCTCTTAAAGCTATGGGATATACTCGAAAAAAAAGAGCTGCACTTACTATGAACAAGACCCTGAAAAAGTAGCACTGTTCCTTAAAGAATTTACTAATTTAAAACATCTGACTCCTGTTTATATTGATGAGACAGGATTTGAAACATATTTTTATCGAGAATATGGTCGTTCCATGAAAGGTCAGTTGATAGAAGGTAAG
>NZ_SPPZ01000329.1 GCF_004570525.1 Streptococcus sp. WM07
TAGGAGACTTGCCAGCAGGTACTAAGGTAAGCTTTGAGGAACCAGTAGATACAACCACACCAGGAGATAAACCAGCAACAGTCGTTGTAACGTATCCAGATGGCTCAACGGATAAGGTTCCAGTAACTGTTAAGGTGGTAGATCCAACTACAGATGCTAGTAAGAATAATCCTAAGTTTGAAGAGACATCAGGTAAGCCAGGAGAAACAGTAACTGTTCCAGCGCCTAAGAACGAAGATGGAAGTGATCTTCCAGCAGGTTCTAAGTTTGAGTCAGACAA
>NZ_SPPZ01000032.1 GCF_004570525.1 Streptococcus sp. WM07
CTAGAGGCTTATTTACCATGGGCTCCAAAAATCCAAGAGAATTGTAGATAAAGAAAACTCCAAGATTAAAAGCAATCTGCTTATAATCTTGGAGTTTTGTCAATATACTCTGTTATTGGGCGCTTACCTTGATTGGAATGGAGATTTCAATTAGTTTATCAGAGTAGAGGGTTTTGATATCTTCCTTGCGAACATGATCTGTTTGAATACGCCGCTTGAGGAAGAAATCTCGGATGGTTTCAATTTCTACTTCACGAATAGCTCGGTGCTTATTGGTAATTAAGATTTCATAGTGGGTAGGAGCTTTTGTGAAAATCACATCTGTATTACCTGCTGAGAAAGTCTCTACTAAGGTTGCATCCGTGTTTTCAAGTTGCCTCTTAATGAGTTGTTTATGACTGGAGTTTGTATTGATCAGTTTCATAATGACCCCTTTCTAGTTGAGCAAGCTATTGATTTAGAGACTGTTGCCATTGCTGGAGGCCCCAACGATGACTGCCACGTTTTAGGTGTAGAAAGGCTTGGTCAATAGGGAACCAGGCTAAATTATTAAAATCTTCCAAGGGTTGACCGACCTCGGTATAGGATTTCACTTCATAAATAAAGGCTGGATTGTGGTAGTGGGTATCTCGATGGCTAGAATAGAAGTATTCGTCAGCTTGACCATAGTACTGACCAACTTGCGCACTGAAACCTAGTTCTTCGAGCAACTCTCGCTCGAGAGCTTCTAAATGATTTTCACCAGCCTCAATTTCACCTCCGGGTAAAAACCAGGCACCATTTGGAGCTTGAACTAAGATAACCTGCTCGCGACGAGCATCAGGTACTACCGCATAGACCCCATAGCGAGCTGTGTAGTTAACTTCAGGATCTTTCTTACCAAAATAAGGAATTGTCATAAGCAAACCTTCCTAAGATTAAATTGTTTTTCTTTATTATATCATGATTTTTAACGGCTCACCTTTTTTAAAAAGAAAAACGAAGAAAAAATTACTGAGGATGAATTTGTAGAAAACAGAGGCTGGACTCAAGTACCAGCCTCTAATATGTAGTTGGGAGATTTCGTTGACGCAAACTATCATTGTTCATGTTTCCAATTCCCTATTCCTATCGCTTTTTCTTATTCGGATTCTACTTTTTCGGTCTCTTTTTCCACTTTTTGAGTAGACTTAATCATGATTTGTCCGTTTTGCATCACGGCTCTTAAGTCTTTTTCCTGTGGATGTTCGAGGTAGTAGTCGGTAATGGAATCTTCAATATGATCTTGAATAGTTCGACGGAGTGGGCGAGCTCCCATTTTAGGATCATATCCTAAGTCGACCAATTTTTCTTTGACTTTATCTGTGACACTTAGTTGGATGCCATTTTTGCCAAGTCGCTCACGGACATCTTCTAACATGAGGTTAACAATTTGAAGGAGATTTTCCTTGCTAAGTGCTTGGAATTCAATGATACCGTCAAAGCGGTTCATAAATTCTGGGCTGAAGAAGTTCCCCAATTCATTCATGACAGAGTTGGTCCGTCCTTCACGGCTGGCACCAAATCCGACAGAGGCTTCGACTTTACCAGTACCTGCGTTGGAAGTCATGATAATGATGGTATCTTTGAAGCTGACAGTTCGTCCTTGGCCATCAGTCAAACGTCCATCATCCAAGACTTGAAGGAACATGTGCATAACGTCTGGATGGGCTTTTTCAATCTCATCCAAGAGGACAAGGGAGTAAGGGTTACGACGAACTTTTTCGGTTAGTTGGCCAGCTTCATCGTAGCCCACATAACCTGGAGGGGCACCAACTAATTTAGCTACACTGTGTTTTTCCATATATTCACTCATATCGAAGCGAATCATGCTATCTGTAGAACCAAAAAGCTCTAAGGCCAATTGTTTAGAAAGTTCGGTCTTACCAACACCGGTGGGACCAACGAAGAGGAAGCTTCCAATTGGGCGGTTTGGACTACCAAGACCAACTCGATTGCGACGAATCGCTTTGGCAATTTTGTCGATTGCTGGATCCTGTCCGATGACATGTTCTTTGAGGTCATCAGCAAGATTAACCAATTGCGATTGCTCTTTTTCTTTGAGGTCACCAACTGGGATATTGGTTTTTTGCTCAATAATCGCTTCAATAACTTTTTCGGTAATGACAGGCATATCCTGGTCATGGATTTCAGTTTTTTGAAGTTCTTTGTATTTAGCAATCTGATCACGATAGTAGGCTGCTTTTTCAAAGTCTTCATCACGAGTTGCCTGAGTCTTGAGTCGCTCTGCTTCAATGAGACGTTCATCTAGCTCTTTAGGATCGACAAAGGTCAAGGTTAGGTTCATTTTAGAACCAGCTTCATCCAAGAGGTCGATGGCTTTATCAGGTAAGAAGCGATCTTGAATATAGCGGTTGGATAGTACAGCGGCAGCTTCAATAGCTTCATCTGTATATTTGACATGGTGATAGTCTTCGTATTTTTTCTGAATTCCTTTGAGGATAATCAGAGTTTCAGCTACAGATGGTTCGTCTACTTTAACGGGCTGCATGCGACGTTCTAGGGCGGCATCTTTTTCGATAATCCGGTATTCATTGAGGGTGGTAGCACCAACTAGTTGTAGCTCTCCACGAGCTAGAGCAGGTTTGAGAATATTTCCGGCATCCATATTTCCGTCGCCAGCATTTCCTGCTCCAACGATTTCATGGATTTCATCAATAAAGAGGATAACATCCTCACGTTGCCGAATCTCCTCCATCAATTTTTGCATTCGTTCTTCGAACTGACCACGTATACCGGTACCTTGAACGAGGCTGACCATATCTAGGCGAATGACTTGTTTTGATTGGAGTTTTTGCGGTACATCTCCGTCGACAATTTTTTGAGCGAGCCCTTCAACGACAGCTGTTTTACCAACACCAGGTTCTCCAATAAGAACGGGGTTGTTTTTAGTACGACGATTGAGAATTTCGATCACTCGAATGATTTCTTCATCTCGGCCGATAACGGGATCGATGTCCCCACGTTTGGCAATGTCTGTGACATTGATTCCAAACTCATCTAGAATTCCCTTTGGTCTTGGCTTGGCTTGAGAAGCTCGCTCTCTTTGACCTGGTCGGTTTCCTGTTTCCTCTTGTTCAGGACGTTGGAAATTTCCTAGATTTTGGAAGAAATCTCCTAGAGGATCATTAGAGTTGGAGTTTAAGCCCTTTAGCAAGGAGGCATTCGGGTCGGATTTCATAATTTGGTAGCAATTTTGACAGAGGTCAACTTGCTGCTGATGACCATTAATACTAGTATAGAGATGGATGGTAGCATCGTTCATTTTACAATTGTGACAAAGCATAAATGCTCCTTTCTATTCGAGAGACACCCTTTATTGGTCAATAAAGGTCAAATTTATCTACTATCGATTATAGCACCTTTTTGAGACTTTGCAAGTAAAAAGTATGAAATAGGGGAGTCTTGACCAATCCGCTTTGTTTTTTTAGAATAAAGAAAAGGAGGCCCATATGGAGGTTAGAGTAAGATTTGCGCAGCTCGCTGATGCTGAGGAGCTATTAGCCATTTATGCTTATTATGTGGAGCAGACAGCGATATCATTTGAACATGAAGTTCCTAGCCTAGAGGTTTTCCGAAGTCGAATGGAGGCCATTCAGTCTTTTTATCCCTATCTTGTAGCAGAAGTAGAGGGGCGTATCCGAGGTTACTGCTACGCAGGTCCTTTTCGTTCAGCTGCCGCTTATGCTTGGTCAGTCGAATCTACTATTTATGTGGATTCGACAATGAAAGGGCAAGGATTGGGGCATTTGCTCTATGATCGATTGGAAGCCTATCTCCAGGAAATGGGAATCTTATCTATCAAGGCTTGCATCGGCTTAGGCCCCAAAGAGGATCCCTATAGTTCTCGTGCAAGTGAATTTTTCCATACAAAGCGTGGCTATAGGAAAGTAGCCCATTTCCCACAAGCTGGTTATAAATTTAGCAAATGGTATGACATGATTTGGATGGAGAAAGAACTGGGGGATTTTACCTCGGGTGTGGCTACTCCAAAGTCGGTTTGGAGTTTGAAAAGGGATGAGAATGGAGAAGTATCCTAGAATTTTCAGTAATTCTATGGTATACTTAGTAGGAATTTAAAAAATAGGAGAAACGTAATGGAATCACATTTGGTACGCATTATCAATCGTCTTGAAAAGATGGCGACAGATGGCGGCAATTTGAAACGAAATTTTGAACGAGACGGTGTAGTCGTTGCCGAAGTTTCCTATAGTCAGGATGAAGAACTCGGTTCAATCTTTACCTTACGAGATGTCGAAGCACGTGAGACATTCACTTTTGACAGTATCGATTTGATTGCAATGGAAATTTACGAGCTTTTATATTAAGAGTTCGTGTTGGGAGCAGAAGAATCTGTCACAGCTCTTTTGTCCAAGTTGTCGTCACTACCTAGACTATCTTTGCTATCTAATTTTTAGGTTTTAAATAATCTAAAAAGAGGTTGTTGCTAGTAATTCCTACTCTGATGGTGTGCTGAAGTTCTATAGATTTTGTTGGAATGAGCGAAGTCCGAACTAGTGTCTTCATGAAAAGAATACCGGGTGGTGTGATAAAACACGGACAACTATGATTTGCTTTCTAAATTTTATGTTGTCTACTCAACTGATAGTTCTGCTGTTTGCCCTAATCAATGACTGTGTCAAAGATTTATGATGAACGAGAATGTCGAGGCTGGAAGGTTTGTCCAGCCTCCTTTTTCGTATTCTCGCTGATACATCTTGTGAGCCTTCTGGCTTTTTGGTAGAATAACTTCATATTTACATTTTTTATTGAAAGGTATTTTCATGTCATTTTCATTTTTACCTCAGTTTTTGCCTTATTTTAACTATGGGGCTTTGGTAACGATTATTGTCTCTATTTTTGTTGTCTTTTTTGGAACAATTTTAGGAGTTCTCTTAGCTTTTGCTCAACGCTCAAAATGGGCTGTTTTACAATGGATTGCGAATATTTATGTTTGGGTCTTTCGTGGAACACCGATGTTGGTTCAAATTATGATTGCTTTTGCTCTAACTCATTTAACGGCCCCATCGATTCAGATTGGAATTTTACAGGTGGATTTGACGCGTTTGATTCCAGGGATTGTTATTTTGTCTATGAACTCTGGAGCTTATGTGTCTGAAACAGTTCGTGCTGGTATTAACGCAGTTCCAAAGGGGCAGTTAGAAGCGGCTTACTCATTGGGAATTCGTCCGGCTAATGCCATGCGCTATGTTGTTCTCCCGCAAGCTGTTAAAAATATTCTTCCAGCTTTGGGGAATGAGTTTGTAACCATTGTCAAGGATAGTTCGCTTCTTGCAACGATTGGCGTTATGGAACTCTGGAATGGAGCCCAGACTGTTGCGACCACAACCTATCAATCTTTGACTCCCTTATTGGTTGCGGCAGCTTATTATCTTGCCCTAACAAGTGTGCTTAGTTTGCTTTTGAAAATGTTTGAAAATCGGCTCAAACAAGAGGAGAAGAAATAATGACTGAAACCATCTTAAAAATTGAAGACCTTCACAAATATTTCGGAAAAAATGAGGTTTTAAAAGGTATTGACTTAGAGATTCATCGGGGAGAAGTCGTTGTTATTATCGGCCCTTCAGGTAGTGGGAAATCAACACTTCTTCGCTCGATGAATTTGTTAGAAGAGGCGACCAAAGGCCATGTCTCTTTTGAAGGCGTTGATATTACAGATTCCAAAAATGACCTTTTCAAAATGCGGGAAAAGATGGGAATGGTTTTCCAACAATTTAATCTTTTTCCAAATATGACTGTTTTGGAAAATATTACTCTTTCCCCTATCAAAACGAAAGGAATCAGCAAGGCGAAAGCAGAAGAAAGAGGAAAAGAACTTCTAGCGAAAGTCGGCTTGCCTGATAAAGCCAATGCTTACCCTCAGTCTCTGTCAGGTGGGCAGCAACAGCGAATTGCGATTGCCCGTGGACTAGCTATGGATCCAGATCTACTGTTATTTGATGAACCGACTTCAGCCCTCGATCCAGAGATGGTTGGTGAAGTTTTATCTGTCATGAAGGAATTGGCTGAATCTGGTATGACGATGGTTATTGTGACTCATGAGATGGGATTTGCTCGTGAAGTTGCAGATCGGGTTATCTTCATGGACGGTGGTGTTGTTGTCGAGGACGGGACTCCTGAAGCTATTTTTGACAATAGTCAAGAAGAGCGAACTCAGAATTTCTTGAGTAAAGTTTTATAAGTCGGTGAAGTCTGTAGTCATTTTGTCTTTTAAGCGAGAACTTCTAGAAGATTCATTCAGCAAGTGGTAAAATGGGAATAGATTCAGTTTGAACAAGGAGGAACCACATGCAACTCTTGGATGGAAAAGCTTTAGCTTTAAAAAAACGAGCAGCCTTAGCTGAAAAGACGGCTCAGTTACTGGCAGAAGAGGGGTTGAAGCCTTGCTTGGTAGTAGTCTTAGTGGGTGAGAATCCAGCCAGCCAGGTCTATGTCCGTAATAAGGAGAAGGCTGCCATTGCGGCGGGGTTTGAAAGTCGTGTTTTACGCTACCCAGATAGCTTGACTGAAGAAGAATTATTGGAATTATTGGCAGAATTAAATCAGGATACTGGCGTGCATGGTATTCTTGTTCAACTGCCACTTCCTTCACAAATCCGTGAAGATTTAGTGTTAGAAGCGATTGATCCTGCTAAGGATGTTGATGGTTTTCATCCTTTCAACGTAGGACGCTTGTGGACCGGAGATCCTTTACGGGTTCCATCTACGCCTGCTGGGATCATGGCCTTGCTTGCGGAATATGGAATCAATCCTGCAGGAAAAAAAGCTGTAGTGATTGGCCGCAGCAATATTGTTGGCAAGCCTATGGCAGAGATGCTTTTAGCGGCAGATGCGACTGTTACCATTGCTCATTCTAAGACTGAAAATCTGGCGCAATTAGCTAGTGAAGCGGATATCTTAGTAGTTGCGATTGGTCGAGGGCACTTTGTAGGTTCTGACTTTGTCAAAGAAGGTGCGGTTGTCATTGACGTGGGTATGAATCGCAATGCGGAAGGGAAGTTAATTGGAGATGTAGACTTTGAGGCTGTAAAAGACAAAGCAGCATTTCTAACACCAGTTCCAGGTGGCGTTGGCCCTATGACTATTGCGATGCTTTTAGAGCAGACGTTTCAAGCTGCAGTAGGCAGCAGAAACTAAAAAAGAGCTTGGAACCTAAAAAACGAGCAATTCCAAAACTGGAATAGCTCGTTTTTTATACGATGAGTTCTCATAACTAGTTCTTGTCTAGTTTCTTTTGAAGTTTTTTTATTTTTCTATTATCCCAATAGGAAAGGGCGAGTTCCAGTCCTTGAGCTGCATAGGGGGTCAAGAGTAGGATATACATGTAGACATACTGACTCTTAGTTTCCCAGATAAGGTGGAATAGAAAGCCACCGAGCAGGAAGATGGCACCGGCTAGCTGAGTAGAAGGAAAGTCAGGCTGGATTTTCCGAAATAGGTAAAAAAGGTAGAGACCGGAGAAACTGTAGATTGTCCATAAGAGTAAACTCATGGAAAAATGAAAGAGACGGTAGGCGGTACGCCCTTCATAAAGAGATTGAAGGAGTGGGGTGAAGGTTTCTTGATTCCGCTCCCAACGATTAGGCCCTGTCCAAATAGATTGAAAGGTTGGCTCCGTCCAAGTTGAATACCCTTTTTGAAAGAAAAAACGAAAGGCATAGAGTGGATTTTTAATAAAGGTCACGATCCGTTTTCGTAGATCACGTTTAGCCATTTCGGTGGCTTGTTCTTCATTAAAATTATTCCGCTGGAGGATTTTGGTATTGTAACCATCGTACCAGCCTCCTAGAGTTTTACGATCAGGATCATCTCTGAGCCCCATTGTCACATAGGCGATTTTAGGAGTTCCTGGTCCAATCTCCTGTCCTATAACTCCCTCATAATAAGAAAGAACAGCTTTGTTCATACCGACCATGCAAATGACACAAGAAATTCCAACCAGTAGCTTTTTCCAGGTGAATCTTTTGAGAATGGAGAGAAACAGAATCCCCAAGATTGTCAATCCGAAAATAATATAGTTGTTACGAATAACACAGGCAATGCCAAGGAATAGAGCTGTTAGCAAACCATATCTCAGTTGTTGTTTACGGGCAAATATTTGATAAAAAGTCAGAGCAAGAAGACAGGCTGTCAGTCCGACGGTACTGCCATACACAAAAAGGATAAAGAAGAAATGTGGAAGAAAGGCAAAGCTGAAAAATAGGAGATAATTCCTTGCCAACTGACTGAGCCCCCAAGTTCGTCCCAATCTCCAGATTAAATAGTTATTGGTTAGAGTCCATATAAGGTTCATCCCAAAGGCGAGATAGGTTGTTGGAATGATTGCAGCGTAAATCCGCTCCAAACTTAGAAGCCCTAGTTGATGGGGATTACGATACATATAGGCCCCTATTGTGGTCAGAGAATCAAAATTCCCCTGATTAAAAGCTAGTGCTGCTTTGTAGACATGCTTAGCATCAGCCCGTATCTGTCCTTCAACATTAAAAAGTAGATAAGCTCCCATGAGAAGGTAGCAGATGGTCATGACTTTGAAAAACTGTCTATCGGAAATTTTTTCAAAAGCAGGTCGAATTCGAACCAAGCCCCATAGAAATAGGATTAAACAGGGTAAAAAATACCAGGGATTGACTTGAAAAACAACTCCCTCGGAAATTTTTATGGGGATAAATGTTGTTACAAAAAGGGTTGAAAAAGCAAATAAGCTACAAATGATTCCTGCTAGTAAGAGGACTAGATAAGTTCCAAACTGACTCAGGTAGTTAAAAAAACGGCGCACGAAGGGACACCTCTTTCTTGGATTGAAATATTCTTCTAAAATCATACCACAATTATGCTAGAATAAGGAGAGGAGGACGCTATGTTTCAAAAGAGTAAATTATTTTTCTGGACTGTCGAAATTCTTCTATGTAGTCTGGTTCTCTTTTTGTGGAGGGAGATGGGAGAGATTGTTACTCCAGCCGTTCGGGTCTTGAATACAATCCTTATTCCTTTCCTTTTGGCTGCTTTTTTTTATTACATCACCAATCCCTTGGTCGAGTTTTTAGAAAAAGTCTTTAAAATCAAACGTGGTTTGGGAAGTTTGATGGCTGTTGCCGGTGTGATTGGCCTTATCGTTTGGGCGGTCATCTACTTACTTCCAATTTTAATCAATCAGTTGACCAGCTTGATCTATGCTAGCCAGGGAATCTACCATGAGGCTCAGTCCCTTGTGAATCATTTGGCGGAAGAGCCGATTTTACGGAATGTTGATATTCAAAAAACTGTAGCAGATTTGAATCTGTCTTATGTAGATATTTTGCAAAATATCCTGAATAATGTTTCGACCAGTATTGGGAGCCTATTTTCAGCGGTTATTAATACGGCTTTCATTTTAATTATGACACCTATTTTTCTTGTCTATTTCTTATTGGATGGAAAAAAACTTCTTCCTATGTTGCAGCGAACAGTTTTAAAACGTGATTCTTTGGATATTGCTTCCTTGTTGACGACATTGAATAAAACAATCGCTCGTTATATTAGCGGAATCTCTATTGATGCCTTGATTATTTTTACCCTTACCTTGACAGGTTATTCGATTATTGGCATTCGTTACGCCTTAGTCTTTGCGATATTCCAGGGAATGTGTAATCTCATTCCATATGTGGGACCTACTATTGGGATGATCCCCATGCTGATAACTTATACTTTTTTGGATCCACAAAAAATGTTCATCGCCTTGATATATATGCTAATCCTTCAACAGGTGGATGGAAATATTCTCTATCCTCGGATTGTAGGTGGGGTTATGAAAGTGCACCCGATTACCATTATGATCTTGCTATTGTTATCTAGTAATATCTATGGGATTGTAGGCATGATTGTGGCTATACCTTTATATTCGATTTTAAAAGAAATTGTGAAGTTTGCCTGGGAACTCTATGAACATCACAAAGAAAATCAAATGCGCAAGCAGTTGGATACAGATCTATAAGGGAAGGTCGGCTAGAGTGTCTTTGTTGAACAAAAATTATGTCCAATCCTTGTGTTAAATTGTCAATAAAAACGGTCTGGAAAGAGGCCGTTTTTGCTTACATTGATTGGGATTTTTAACGAGGTCAGTCGTTGCTGAAACGTGAGTTCAGTGTTTTAGAAAATCAGATTATAAAATGGAAATTCCAGTTTTCGAAGTTTATTTCTGGAGTTTCCTTTGAACAGTTAGATTAGTATGTTGCTGGCTACTGGTTGCTACTTGGTTTGGAATTGGAGCTGAAGGAAGGGACTCTGTTTTTAGAGGAGATTTGAACTTGTTTTTAGGTTATAGGAAGTCAGATGGTATAATAGGACTATGGCAAATAAAAAGAAAACAACAGGAACAAAGACAAGGAGACCTAGTAAGGCTGAGCAGGTTAGACAGGCAGCTATTCGGCGGATGTTTATTTCCCTGGGACTGGCTGTTCTGATTATTGTAGCCCTTCTTCAAGTAGGAGCTTTCGGTCTTACCCTTTATAATTTAGTACGTTGGGGTGTGGGGAGTCTAGCCCCTGCCCTTTTACTGACGATATTTATATATCTCTTCACATTCAAGTGGTTAAGGGATCGTCCAGGATTTTGGCCAGGTGTAACCGCAGTTCTAGCGGGGCTGTTAGTGATTTGGCAAGCTTATTTTGCGGGTGGACTGCCGCAAGAAGTGGATGTTCTCAGCGGTCATCTCAGTATTTTGACGAGTGAGTTGCTGGGTTTACAGGTAACCCAATTTGTAGGTGGGGGGCTTTTAGGGCTATTACTTTACATTCCCATCGCATTTTTATTTTCCAATATAGGGTCCTATTTTATCGGCATTCTTCTACTAGCTCTAGGTAGTTTGTTAGTAAGTCAACTCTCCGTCTATGATGTGGGAGATTGGCTCTTGAATACCTATCATCAATTAACCGAAGCAGGTGAAAGTCTTTATTTGGGGGAGCGTCAGCGACGGCTTGAAGCAAAAATAAAAAAAGAGGAAGAACAGCAAGATTTAGCTAGGACTTATGAAAAAGAGCAACTCCCTGAAGCCCCCTTACCAGCAGTAGACTTAGAGACGGGTGAAATTCTGGATGGATCAACGATGTTAGAGGAAACACCGATTTTCCTGGAAGAAGTGGAGACAGCAGAGGAAGAAGAGGTTGAAGGCACTTTTCAAGAATTTTCTCAAACGAGCCCACTGGGGCCCTATGTACTTCCTAGTATCCAGCTTTTTCCCAAGGAAAAAAGTAAGAGTCAGTCTCGTGAACAACAACAGGTGCGGGAAAATGTTCGAATTTTAGAATCTACCTTTGCTTCTTTCTCGATTGATGCTAAGGTGGAGAGAGCAGAGATTGGTCCCTCCGTGACTAAATATGAGATTAAACCGGCTGTTGGAGTTCGGGTTAACCGTATTTCGAACTTGGCTGATGATTTAGCCTTGGCTTTGGCAGCTAAGGATGTTCGAATCGAAGCACCGATTCCAGGAAAATCCTTAGTAGGGATTGAGGTTCCTAATAGCGAGGTTGCTACAGTAGGTTTCCGTGAATTGTGGGAGCAGGCTCAGTTAGATTCAGGAAAACTATTGGAGTTACCGCTTGGAAAGGCTGTAAATGGACAGGTTCGGACATTTGATTTGGCTAAAATGCCTCATTTGTTAGTAGCTGGATCAACCGGTTCAGGAAAATCAGTAGCGGTGAATGGGATTATCGCCAGCATTTTGATGAAAGCTCGGCCTGATCAAGTGAAATTCTTGATGATCGATCCGAAAATGGTTGAGTTATCTGTCTATAATGATATCCCTCACTTGTTAATTCCGGTTGTGACCAATCCCCGTAAGGCTAGTCGTGCTTTGCAAAAAGTAGTGGACGAGATGGAAGAACGCTACCAGCGCTTCTCCAAGGTTGGAGCAAGGAATATTCAAGGTTATAATGAACGGGTGGCAGCTCATAATGCGGAGTCTGATGTAAAAGAGGTTCCTCTCCCCTTGATTGTTGTTATTGTTGATGAGTTAGCAGACTTGATGATGGTGGCAAGTAAGGAAGTCGAAGATGCCATTATTCGTTTGGGTCAAAAGGCGCGTGCTGCTGGTATTCATATGATTCTTGCAACCCAAAGACCCAGTGTAGATGTTATTAGTGGTCTGATCAAGGCGAATGTTCCAAGTCGCGTGGCTTTTGCTGTGTCTAGTGGTACAGATAGTCGCACCATCTTAGATGAAAATGGAGCAGAAAAATTATTGGGACGAGGAGATATGCTTTTCAAGCCAATTGATGAGAACCATCCTGTACGATTACAGGGATCCTTTATTTCGGATCAAGCGGTTGAAACCCTGGTTAATTTTATCAAGGATCAAGCTGAGGTCGATTATGATGAGACCTTTGATCCAGGAGATATCAATGAGGCGGAAGACTTTGGAAGCAGCGGATCCAGTCAAGGAGATCCGCTCTTCGCCCAAGCTAGATCTCTGGTTGTCGAGACGCAAAAAGCCTCAGCTTCTATGATTCAAAGACGTTTATCTGTTGGATTTAACCGAGCAACACGATTGATGGAAGAGTTGGAACAAGCAGGCGTTATTGGGCCAGCAGAGGGAACCAAGCCCCGTAAGGTTCTCGTGACTCAGATAGAGGAGGAATAAGATGGAATTTACTGGAGTAGATCATATTGCCATTATTGGCCAAGATGCCGAGTTAATGTTAGAATTCTATGTTGAACATTTGGGATTTGTGATTCAAGCAGATCATATTCGACCTGAAAAAGAAGACAGACTGATCTTAGTTGAAAAGAATGGCTTGGTTTTGGAACTATTTGTTAAACCTCAAGCTCCCAAAAGACGAGCTCTTCCGAATCCGGAACACACAGGCTTACGCCATTTAGCATTTAAGGTTGATGATGTCGAAGCTACTTTAGCCTATTTTGACCAAGTGGGGATTCCCCACCAAGGACTTCGTTATGATGATTTTAATCAGAAGAAAATGGCTTTTTTCTTTGACCCAGATGGTCTCCCTCTAGAATTACATGAATAAAGCAAAATAGTTCAGCGAAGCTGAACTATTTTGCTTGGAAAAAGAGAGAAATAATCATGGCTAAGTACATAAATACCATTAGTAAAAAAGAGAGTCGCCAATAATATTTAAAGAATTTAGAATAATAGAAGGTCCGGTAGCGGATGACAAAAAAGCAGATAAGGATTAAGCCAAGTCCTCCCATAGCTACTCCTAATTCTGGTAATAGACTATGATAGAAGGCTTGAGTGGATATCCAGTAGAAGGCATAGGCAAAGAGGGGAACCATCACATCCATGGCCCGTATCCCTAATTTGTGTAAGGGGAGTAGACGGGTTAGGAAAAGACTCATAACAGGGATCCCCACTAGAAGGGCTAGGGCAAGTATTTGTAAAAAAAGCATAGGTCTACTCCTCTGACGTTTTCATCCATTTTAACACGGAAAGTCTTTTTAGGGAAAAAAATAAAAAGAAAAGAAGTTTTCTCTTGCATTTTTTATAAAAAGCTGTATACTAGAAAAGTATGCTAATTGCATACTTGTGGGAGGTAAAAAACTAGTCTTACCGCCAAAACCACAAAGGAGGATTTAAAAAATGGCTAAAAAAGTCGAAAATATTGTTAAATTGCAAATCCCTGCCGGTAAAGCGACTCCAGCTCCACCAGTTGGTCCAGCGCTTGGTCAAGCAGGTATCAACATCATGGGATTCACAAAAGAGTTTAACGCTCGTACAGCTGATCAAGCTGGTATGATCATCCCAGTTGTGATTTCTGTTTATGAAGATAAATCATTTACATTCGTAACAAAAACACCTCCAGCTGCTGTTCTTCTTAAGAAAGCTGCAGGAGTTGAAAAAGGTTCTGGTACTCCAAACACTGCAAAAGTAGCAACTGTTACACGTGCACAAGTACAAGAAATCGCTGAAACTAAAATGCCAGATTTGAACGCAGCGTCTGTTGAAGCAGCAATGCGTATGATTGAAGGTACTGCTCGTTCTATGGGATTCACTGTTGTTGACTAAGGAGTAATCATACAGAACTAACGTATTTTATTTAGTTTGTTGTATGATTCCTGCACAGTTGGCTTAATTATTTTCAGAACTGAAAAGTGAATGAAAATAGCAATTAACCACTGCGCCTATCTTCTCAAATGCAGGAATATATTTGAGAGATAGAGTTCAATAAATAGAAGTGAACCCAAAACCCGCAAGACTTCATCATTTCGATGAGTGACGTGGGAGATGAAAATCGATTGAACCACTTACAAGGAGAAAGATAAAATGGCTAAAAAAAGTAAAAACCTTCGTGCTGCCCTTGAAAAAATTGACAGCACAAAAGCATACAGCGTAGAAGAAGCTGTAGCACTTGCAAAAGAAACAAACTTTGCAAAATTCGATGCAACTGTTGAGGTTGCTTACAACTTGAACATTGATGTTAAAAAAGCTGACCAACAAATCCGTGGGGCAATGGTCTTGCCAAACGGAACTGGTAAAACACAACGCGTTCTTGTATTTGCGCGTGGTGCGAAAGCTGAAGAAGCAAAAGCTGCAGGTGCAGACTTTGTTGGTGAAGAAGACCTTGTTGAAAAAATCAACGGTGGTTGGTTAGATTTCGACGTTGTCGTTGCGACACCTGATATGATGGCACTTGTTGGACGTCTTGGACGTGTGCTTGGACCACGTAACTTGATGCCTAACCCTAAAACTGGTACAGTTACAATGGACGTAGCGAAAGCAGTTGAAGAATCTAAAGGTGGTAAAATCACTTACCGTGCAGACCGTGCAGGTAACGTACAAGCAATCATCGGTAAAGTTTCCTTTGATGCTGATAAATTGGTTGAAAACTTTAAAGCTTTCCATGATGTAATGGTTAAAGCAAAACCAGCTACAGCTAAAGGTACTTACATGACAAACGTAACCATCACTACTACACAAGGTGTTGGTATCAAAGTAGATCCATCTTCTTTCTAAGAATAAGGGATGAAAAGAGGCTAGAACTAGGGTTCTAGTCTCTTTTTTTGGTATAATGAAGAGAGTACCGAGAAAGGTGATCTTATATGAAGAAAATCTTAGTAGTAGATGATGAAAAACCCATCTCTGATATTATAAAATTTAACATGACCAAAGAAGGTTATGAGGTCGTAACGGCCTTTGATGGTCAGGAAGCCTTGGAAGTATTTGAAGCAGAGCAACCAGATATCGTGATTTTGGATTTAATGTTGCCAGAAATTGATGGTCTTGAAGTGGCTAAGACGATTCGTCGAACAAGTCATGTTCCGATTATTATGCTCTCTGCCAAGGATTCTGAATTTGATAAGGTAATTGGTTTGGAAATTGGAGCAGATGATTATGTAACCAAACCGTTTTCTAATCGGGAATTACAGGCTCGTGTGAAAGCTGTGTTGCGACGTACCGAATTGATTGTGGATGCTCAAGAAGAAGAGAGCAAACCTAGTGAATTGATGATTCGTGACTTGCGGATTTTTCCAGAAGCTTTTGTCGCCCATAAGCGTGACCAAGAGTTGGAATTAACGCACCGTGAATTTGAATTGTTGTTACATTTAGCCTCCCATGTTGGTCAAGTGATGACACGGGAACATCTGCTCGAGACAGTTTGGGGTTATGACTATTTTGGTGACGTTCGTACTGTAGATGTAACCATTCGCCGTTTGCGGGAGAAAATCGAAGATACTCCTAGCAGACCAGAATACATCCTCACCCGCCGTGGTGTAGGTTATTATATTCGCCATGATCATTAAGATTCGTGATTTCCTATTTACTAGTGATATTATTTTTGGACTGATTGTCATTGCTTTTATCATTGTTGTCGCTTTATTAGCATATGAAAATCGAAAAGACAATCAACGGATTCGTAAATTAAATGAGAAGGTTGAGGAGCTAATTGCGGGTCACCATACCCGATTGGAAATAGACTCACAAAATCCGGACATACAAGAACTCATCACATCCGTCAATGATTTGTCGGATGTGATTCGGGTTACGCAAGAAAATCTAGAGCAAGAGACAACCCGGTTGTCGAGTGTTCTTTCTTACATGACCGATGGCGTTTTAGCGACGAATCGTAAAGGTGAAATTACACTGATTAACGATATGGCTTGTCATATGTTAGGAGTTTCTGAAGAGGCAGCCTTGGGACAATCTATCTTGAGTCTGTTGGGAATTGAAGAACGGTATGATCTTCGCCAGTTAATTATTGATACCCCAGTGGATACGATTGATAGTCAGGATGCCAATGGGGAGTACCTGACTCTACGCGTGCGATTTGCTTTGGTTAGACGTGAGAGTGGCTTTGTATCTGGGCTCGTAGCGGTGTTGCATGATACAACGGAGCAGGAAAAAGAGGAGCGGGAACGTCGCCTATTTGTTTCCAATGTAAGCCATGAGTTGCGGACTCCCTTGACCAGTGTTAAATCGTATTTGGAGGCTCTTGAAGACGGTGCATTGACAGAGCCGGTTGCTCCTGATTTTATTCATGTTTCTTTGACAGAGACCAATCGGATGATGCGGATGATTACGGATCTTCTGAGTTTATCTCGGATTGATAATGAAGCAAGTGATTTGGAAGTTGAGTTGATTAATTTCACTGCTTTCATGACCCATATTTTAAATCGTTTTGACAAAATTAGGAGTCAAGAAGAGAGCAAGCATTATGAAATCGTACGTCAATACCCAATTTCTCCTATTTGGATTGAAATTGATACAGATAAGATGAATCAAGTACTTGATAATATTCTGAATAACGCCATCAAATATTCACCAGATGGGGGTAAGATTACGGTATCGATGCAAACTACGGATACCCAATTGATCATTGTTATCTCTGATCAAGGACTTGGAATTCCTCAAAAAGATTTACCACGAATTTTTGACCGATTTTACCGAGTGGATAAGGCACGTAGTCGTGCTCAAGGAGGGACAGGTTTGGGTCTAGCTATTGCTAAAGAAATCGTTAAGCAGCACCATGGCTTTATTTGGGCCAAGAGTGAGTACGGTAAAGGTTCTAGCTTTACGATTGTGTTACCATACGAAAAAGCCCTCTCTGAGGATGGAGATTGGGACGACCAAACAGGAGTTGATACAGAAAGTGACGGATAAGGGATTTAAATACAGTATTTTAGCCTCAGGCTCTAGTGGCAATTCTTTTTATGTAGAGAGTCAGAAAAAGCGAATACTAGTAGATGCGGGCTTATCAGGTAAAAAAATTGAAAGTCTGCTGGCTGAGATTGATCGTAAGGCGAGTGATTTGGATGCTATTTTTGTAACCCATGAACATAAAGATCATATTCATGGAGTGGGTGTCTTGGCTCGGAAATACAATTTGGATATCTATGCTAACCAGGAGACTTGGCAGGCTATGGAAGGTCATCTGGGTAATATTTCAAATGATCAAAAACATATCTTTGAGATGGGAAAAACCTTGACCTTTGGTGATCTGGATATTGAAAGTTACGGTGTTAGTCATGACGCTGTTGCTCCACAATTTTACCGTTTTATGAAAGATCAAAAGAGTTTTGTGATGTTGACGGACACAGGCTATGTTAGTGATCGTTTAGCAAGTCTCATTGAAAATGCAGATGCTTATCTTATTGAAAGCAATCACGATATTGAAATTCTTCGCAGTGGCCGTTACCCTTGGTCTCTCAAACAACGGATTCTTTCAGACAAAGGACATTTATCCAATGAAGATGGTGCTGAGACGATGATTCGAAGCTTGGGGAATCAGACTAAGAAGATTTATTTGGGTCACCTTAGTAAGGAAAACAATATTAAGGAATTAGCCCACATGACTATGGTTAACCAACTAGCTCAGGCGGATTTAGCAGTTGGACATGATTTCCAAGTTCTGGATACATCCCCGGATCATGCAAGTCCTCTTACGAGGATTTGATCGTGATTGAGTTCTTCAAAATTGGATGAGTGATGCCAAACTAAAAAGGCTCTTTGTCAACTGTAATGGGTGAATAGGGTATCGTTAGCGACTATATTTAATTTTTTAGTCTAGTCATCATCCAGATTCTTAGGAATCCTTATGAGAGTGGTGCGGACGTAAGCAGCCTCCTTCGGAGTCTCATCACTAAACTTTGAGCCTTGGTCTCAAAGTTTCCGTCATCCGCATCTTATGCGGATGATTCCACCACAGATAAGGATTCTTTTAGAATCTGTTTAGTGCTAGTCAGTAGCTGTAGAATTTGATAATTGAACACGGGAGAGCACGGTATAAGTGCTTTCCCTTTTTATGTTCTGATTCACATAAATGCGTTTCTTGAAGTTTTCAAAGTTTCTAAAGCCAAATGCATTTCTCTTGATGACTTTGATGAGGTTATTGGTTGCTTCCAATCGTGCATTGGAGTATGGATAGTCAAATGAATGGAGAATAAACTTCTTATACTTAACAAAAAACAAAAATAGCTGTATACTATAAGGTATGAAAGTCGAACTAAATGAATATCAAATTAGCGAATTGAAGCAAGCCCTGAAAGATAAAAAGAATGCACAGCACCATAGGAAAATTCAAGCTCTCATTCTCTACTCTGAATGTCAGAATTTAACAGCAGTAGCTAAATCAGTAGGTTTTGTTCATCAAACTGTACGAAACTTATTGAACCGTTATCTAGAAGGAGGTTTAGAGGCACTCCTTA
>NZ_SPPZ01000330.1 GCF_004570525.1 Streptococcus sp. WM07
CTGTAGCTAAGTTAATGGTTCCTGTACGTGTAAATCCTAGGTTATCAACTACTTCTTCCGCAATAACCTTACCAGATTCATCCACATAACGAACTGTACGCTTCACATTTTCTGTTAACGTTTGGATAGCTGGATCTGTTGGGTTTGGATAGTTTGGAGTTGTTGGATCTGTTGGATCTGGATTCTTAGGTAGATCTGGTGTATCTGGATTTACCGGTTTGTTTGGTTCAACTGGTCGATCCGGAGTTACAGGGACAACAATCGCTGTC
>NZ_SPPZ01000331.1 GCF_004570525.1 Streptococcus sp. WM07
TTTGACCTGGTTGAACAGAATTCTTCTCAGATGACTTGCCATATAGTTTCTGGGTTAAATAAGCCACCTGTTCACGTAGAAGGGAGATTTCATCTACTAGACCTTGGATGGTAGCTGCTTGTTTTTTAATAATATCCAATAGTTCTTTCAAGATGATACTCTCCTTTTATTGCTACTCTAATTATAGCTGAAAAACAGCCGTGATTTCAATAGAAATCGCGACTGTTTATGGTTTTTATAGTAGGAGTAATCGAAAATCCTTTCATGAA
>NZ_SPPZ01000332.1 GCF_004570525.1 Streptococcus sp. WM07
ATCTAACAGACGAAGAGAAAGCAGCAGCTAAGGCTCAAGTTGATGCAGAAGCAGAAAAAGCCAAAGCTGCAGTAGATGCAGCAACAACAAATGCAGGAGTTGAAGAAGCTAAGACTGCAGGTGTTGATACCATTAAGGCGATTAACCCAGATGCAGTTGCTAAGCCTGAAGCGAAGAAAGCCGTCGATGAAGCCGCTCAAGCCAAGAAGGATGAAATTGACGCTCGCTCTGATCTAACAGACGAAGAGAAAGCAGCAGCTAAGGCTC
>NZ_SPPZ01000333.1 GCF_004570525.1 Streptococcus sp. WM07
GTACCTGCTGGCAAGTCTCCTAGATTTGCAATAGATTTAGATGGATCTACTTCCTCACCTTGTTTAACGGTCTGATCTTGTGCTACTGGTGTGTTCTTATCCGCGTCGGTTGGTTCAGAAACTTTAACAGTTACTGGAACCTTATCCGTTGAACCATCTGGATACGTTACCACAGCTGTTGCTGGCTTATCTCCTGGTGTGGTTGTATCTACTGGACTCTCAAAGCTTACCTTTGTACCTGCTGGCAAGTCTCCTAGATTTGCAA
>NZ_SPPZ01000334.1 GCF_004570525.1 Streptococcus sp. WM07
GTTCAGAAACTTTAACAGTTACTGGAACCTTGTCCGTTGAGCCATCTGGATACGTTACCACAGCTGTTGCTGGTTTATCTCCTGGTGTGGTTGTATCTACTGGACTCTCAAAGCTTACCTTTGTACCTGCTGGCAGGTCTCCTAGATTTGCAATAGATTTAGATGGATCTACTTCCTCACCTGGTTTAACGGTCTGATCTTGTGCTACTGGCGTGTTCTTATCCGCGTCGGTTGGTTCAGAAACTTTAACAGTTACTGGAACC
>NZ_SPPZ01000335.1 GCF_004570525.1 Streptococcus sp. WM07
TATCTCCTGGTGTGGTTGTATCTACTGGTTCCTCAAAGCTTACCTTAGTACCTGCTGGCAAGTCTCCTAGATTTGCAATAGATTTAGATGGATCTACTTCCTCACCTTGTTTAACGGTCTGATCTTGCGCTACTGGTGTGTTCTTATCCGCGTCGGTTGGTTCAGAAACTTTAACAGTTACTGGGACCTTATCCGTTGAACCATCTGGATACGTTACCACAGCTGTTGCTGGCTTATCTCCTGGTGTGGTTGTATCTACTGG
>NZ_SPPZ01000336.1 GCF_004570525.1 Streptococcus sp. WM07
GCTACCATCCAAGGTCTAGTAGATGAAATCTCCCTTCTACGTGAACAGGTGGCTTATTTAACCCAGAAACTATATGGCAAGTCATCTGAGAAGAATTCTGTTCAACCAGGTCAAATGAGTCTTTTTGAAGAAGAAGAAACTCCTATTCAAGAAGACTCTGATTTACCCAGTTGAAACAGAGACAATTACTTACAAACGCAAGAAAACAAAAGGCCGTAAGCAGGCCATTCTTGACCAGTTTGAAGCTGAAGAAATACA
>NZ_SPPZ01000337.1 GCF_004570525.1 Streptococcus sp. WM07
AGAAGTCTTAGTTCAAAGTGGTTTCACTATTGAAAAAGGAAAAGTAAAGGATACCGATACTATCATAGTTGATGCATCAGAAGTGAAAATTCAACGTCCCCAAAAAAACAAAAGTTAAACTACTCTGTAAAAAAGAAATTACATGTAGGTAAAGTCCAAGTAATCATAACTGGACAAGGGAAAATCCTTTTTATAGATGTTCAGCTAGATTACTGCCACGATATGAAGCTTTTTAGAAAGAGTAGACGGGATTTA
>NZ_SPPZ01000338.1 GCF_004570525.1 Streptococcus sp. WM07
GAGTTAGCCAGGAATATTTTCAACTTTATCGAAAACGGGGACAGTCTGAAAATTTCATAAAAGAGATGAAATCTGGATTTTTCGGTGATAAGACAGATAGTTCAACTTTAATCAAGAACGAAGTTCGTATGTTGATTTCTTGCTTGGCCTATAATCTTTCCTTATTTGTGAAGCATATAGCTGGTGGAGTTGTGAAGAATCTGACGATGAAACGTTTTCGGAAACTGTTTGTGAATATAGTTGGAAAGTCTGTAA
>NZ_SPPZ01000339.1 GCF_004570525.1 Streptococcus sp. WM07
GAGTTAGCCAGGAATATTTTCAACTTTATCGAAAACGGGGACAGTCTGAAAATTTCATAAAAGAGATGAAATCTGGATTTTTCGGTGATAAGACAGATAGTTCAACTTTAATCAAGAACGAAGTTCGCATGTTGATTTCTTGCTTGGCCTATAATCTTTCCTTATTTGTGAAGCATATAGCTGGTGGAGTTGTGAAGAATCTGACGATGAAACGTTTTCGGAAACTGTTTGTGAATATAGTTGGAAAGTCTGTAA